>JBAQKU010000201.1:0-4080 GCA_049301315.1 Telluria sp. | reverse complement strand
GAGGCCCCGCCCGCCGCCAGCGTCCCCGAGCCCGCGCAGGACAACAACACCCTCGACTTCGACCTGGGCGGGCTGACCTTCGAGCCGATCTCGCAGATCGACCCGATCCCGATGCCGGCGCCTGCGTCCGCCCCCGAGCCGGTCGTGGAAGCGGCTGCGCCGGCCGCTGCACCCCGCGAGGAATCGTTCGACATGGCCTTCGACATGGCCTTCGACACCCCGTCCGCCCCGGCCGCGCCGGTGCAGCCCGAAGCGCTCGACGACATCAGCCTCGACACCGGCGCCGGCGGCATGGCCACCGACTTCGACATGGGCGACCTGGCCAAGGAGTTCGACCTGCCGCAGCTGACCCAGCCGGCCAAGGCCAGCGCCCCTGCCGGCGATCCGCTGGCCGAACTGGACGCGATGACCTTCGACCTGTCGTCCGCAGCGGCCGCGCCGGCGCCCGACCCTGAGCCCGAGCTGTCGGTCGACGACTTCTTCTCGGCGCCCGAACTGCCGGTGGCGCAGGCTGCCGCCGAACCGGCCGCGCCGCAATTCGACATGTCGAGCATCGACCTCGACCTGCCGGCGCCGGGCGCGCCCGACGCCGCGCTGCCGGAGCTGGACCTGGACGCGGGAACGTCCGCCGGCGAAGCGCTCGAGATGTCGGCCGACCACATGGAAATGGAGACCAAGCTCGACCTGGCGATCGCCTATCAGGAAATCGGCGACAAGGAAGGCGCGCGCGAACTGCTCGACGAAGTCATCAAGGGAGGCAACGGCACCCAGGTTGGCAAGGCAAGCGCCATGCGCAGCGCGCTCGGTTGATGCGGGCAAGCCGATATTGGACATGAATTGAAGCGGATAGCACTCGGTGTCCAGTATGACGGTACCGCCTGGAACGGTTACCAGAAGCAGCCAGACCGAAATACGGTGCAGGACCGGCTTGAAATCGCGCTGCAGGAGTTCGCGCGCGTACCGCTGGCCACCACCTGCGCCGGGCGCACCGACACCGGCGTGCATGCGCTCGAACAGGTGGTCCACTTCGACACCGGACTGACGCGCCCCATGCAGTCGTGGGTGCGCGGCGTGAACGCCTTCCTGCCCGACTCGATCGCGGTGCGCTGGGCCAGCGAGCTGGCGCACCATCCCGACTGCGAATTTCACGCGCGCTTTAGCGCCCGTGCGCGCACCTATCATTACGTCTTGTATGACAATCCGGTGCGCGCGCCGCTGCTGGCAGGGCGCGCCGGCTGGGTGTTCCGTCCGCTCGACATCGGCCTGATGCGCGAAGCGGCGCAATGCCTGGTCGGCACCCACGACTTTTCCGCCTTCCGCTCCTCGCAGTGCCAGGCCAAGTCGCCCATCAAGCAGATGCACGAAGTGAAGGTCGAGCGGCACGGCCAGGTGGTGGTGTTTACGGTGCGCGCCAACGCCTTCCTGCATCACATGGTGCGCAACCTGATCGGTTCCCTGATCTACGTCGGCATCGGGCGCCATCCTCCGCTCTGGCTGGCCGACGTGCTGGCCGGGCGCGACCGCAACGACGCCGCTCCCACCTTCATGCCCGATGGCCTGTACCTGGCCAAAATCGAGTACGATCCGAAATGGGGGCTGCCGCAGGAAGCGGCCAGCCCGCTGCCCTGGTTTTAAACCGAAGAACACCATGCAACGTACCCGTATCAAGATTTGCGGGCTGACCCGCCCCGAAGACGTGCAGGCGGCCGTCGCCCACGGCGCCGACGCGCTCGGCTTCGTGTTCTATGGCGCCAGCCCGCGCCATGTCAGCGCCGCCCAGGCGGCCCGGCTGATGGCCCGGCTGCCGCCGTTCGTGGGCACGGTCGGCCTGTTCGTCAACGCCAGCGCCGACGAGGTGCGCGCCGTGACCGATATCGCCCAGGTCGCGCTGCTGCAGTTCCACGGCGACGAGACGGCGCAGCAGTGCGCCGAGGCCGCCGCCCTTGCCCAGCGCCCCTTCATGCGCGCGTTTCGTGTCAAGCCCGACACGACAGGCGCCGATTTGCTAGAATACGAGCATCAATACCGCACCGCCAGTCCATTGTTCTCGGGCCTTCTGCTCGATACCTTCGTGGATGCCTATGGCGGGGCAGGAAAGGTTTTCGATTGGTCCCTCATCCCAAAAGAGCTCGCGCCTCGGGTCGTTTTAAGTGGTGGCTTGAGCGTACAAAACGCGACTGACGCGGTGCTGCGCGTACGTCCCTATGCGGTCGACATCAGCAGTGGCGTCGAGCTTCGCAAGGGAATCAAGGATGGCCTCAAGATCGCCGCATTTGTCGGCGCGATCCGGGCCGCCGATGCCACTATCGAAAGAGAGCAATCCGATGAAAGACGCACCTGAACGCGGCCCGGCCGCCCCGTTGTTCCACACTAGCGACTACCAGCTGCCCGACGCGCGCGGCCATTTCGGCCCCTACGGCGGCTCGTTCGTGGCCGAAACGCTCAGCCATGCGCTGGCTGAACTGAACGCGGCCTACGCGCGCTACAGCAACGACCCCGAGTTCCTCGACGAGTTTCGCTACGAACTGAAGCACTTCGTGGGCCGTCCCTCGCCGGTGTACCACGCCAAGCGCTGGTCCGGCCTGATGGACGGCGCCCAGATCTTCTTCAAACGCGAAGACCTGAACCACACCGGCGCGCACAAGATCAACAACGTGATCGGCCAGGCCTTGCTGGCCAGGCGCATGGGCAAGCCGCGCATCATCGCCGAAACCGGGGCCGGCCAGCACGGGGTGGCCACCGCCACCATCTGCGCCCGCTTCGGGCTCGAATGCGTGGTCTACATGGGCAGCGAGGACGTCAAGCGCCAGGCCCAGAACGTGTACCGCATGAAGCTGCTCGGCGCCACGGTGGTGCCGGTCGAATCGGGCTCGAAGACGCTCAAGGACGCGCTCAACGAAGCGATGCGCGACTGGGTCACCAACATCGAAAACACCTTCTACATCATCGGCACCGTGGCCGGGCCGCACCCGTACCCCATGATGGTGCGCGACTTCCAGTCGGTGATCGGCGAGGAGTGCCTGCAGCAGATGCCCGAGATGACGGGCCGCCAGCCCGACTACGTGCTCGCCTGCATCGGCGGCGGCTCCAACGCGATGGGCATTTTCTATCCCTATATCGACCACAAGAACGTCAAGCTGATCGGGGTCGAAGCGGCCGGCGAGGGCCTCGACTCGGGCAGGCACGCGGCCTCGCTGAGCGCCGGCATCCCCGGCGTGCTGCACGGCAACCGCACCTACCTGCTGCAGGACGCGAACGGCCAGATCACCGAGACGCACTCGGTGTCGGCCGGGCTCGACTATCCTGGCGTGGGCCCCGAGCACGCCTGGCTCAAGGACAGCAATCGCGCGCAGTATGTCTCGATCACCGACGAGGAGGCGCTGGCCGCCTTCCACGACTGCTGCCATATCGAAGGCATCATTCCCGCGCTCGAGTCCTCGCACGCGCTCGCGTATGCGGCCAAGCTGGCCGCCACGCTGCCCAAGGACCAGCTGGTGCTGGTGAACCTGTCCGGGCGCGGCGACAAGGACATGCATACGGTGGCGCAGCGCATGGGGCTCGACTTCGGCTGAGCTGCCGACAACACAACAAGAAAGAGCACCATGTCCAGAATCGCAGCAAGCTTTTCCGCCCTGGCGGCACAACACAAGACCGGCCTGGTCACCTTCATCACGGCCGGCGACCCCGGGCCCGAGATGACGGTGCCGCTGATGCACGCGATGGTGGCGGGCGGCGCCAACGTGCTCGAACTCGGGGTGCCGTTTTCCGATCCGATGGCCGAAGGGCCGGTGATCCAGCGCGCCTGCGAGCGCGCGCTCAAGTTCGGCATAGGACTGGGCGACGTGTTCAATTACGTGCGCGAGTTCCGCAAGACCGACGACAGCACGCCGGTGGTGCTGATGGGCTACGCCAACCCGATCGAGCGCATCGGCCAGGACGCCTTCATCGCCGCCGCCAAAGAGGCCGGGGTGGACGGCGCGATCGTGGTCGACTACCCGCCGGAAGAGTGCGAAGAGTTAGCCGCCGCCATGCGCAGCAACGGGCTCGACATGATCTTCCTGCTCGCGCCCACCTCCACGC
>JBAQKU010000200.1:0-9012 GCA_049301315.1 Telluria sp. | reverse complement strand
CCCCAGTCCTACGGCTGGGCCGGCGGCCAGGCGGCGGTCGGCGCGGTCACCGCCATCGTGCACCGCACCGCGACCGGCGTCGGCCAGCGGGTCGACGTGTCGGCCCAGTCCGCGGTGATCCTGGCATCGTCCCATGCCGCCGCGTTCTGGGACATGAACGGCACCAATCCGACCCGGTGCGGTGCCTACCTCACCGGCCGCTCCATCAAGGGCGCGCGCTATCGCGCCTTCTGGCCATGTTCCGATGGCTATCTTAATTTTATCGTGTACGGCGGCCCCGCGGGGCGCCGTACCAACAGCCAGCTGGTCGAGTGGATGCGCGAACGCAAAGCGGCGCTCGGTGCGCTCGACGGCACCGACTGGAAACGCTTCGATCCCAAGCTCGCCACGCAGGAGCAGGTGGACGAACTCGAGCAGCCGATCGCCGAATTTTTCCTGACCCTGACCAAGCGCGAGTTCCTGGAAGAGGCGAGCCGGCGCGAGATGCTCGGCTACCCGGTGTCGACCATCGCCGACATCGCGGACGACCCGCAACTGGCGGCGCGCGACTTCTGGCAGGACCTGCCGGGCGCCGACGGTGGTGTGCAGAGGCATTGCGGCAGCTTCGCCGTTATCGACGGGGTGCGCCCGCCGCTGCGCCACGCGGCCGGCGAGGAGGTTGGCCTGGACGCCCTGATGGACGAGTTCGGGGCCGGCCCGCAGCTGCGCAGCGTGGGCAAACCAGAAAGGCAAGTCATATGAGCGCGGTCTCGCAAGCTCTCTCCGGCGTCAAGGTCGCCGAATTCGGGGCCTATGCGGCCGGACCGCATATCGGCAAGATGCTGGCCACCTTCGGCGCCACCGTGGTGCACGTCGAGTCGCGCAGCCGGCCCGACGGGTTTCGCCTGGAATACCCGCCCTACAAGGACGGCAGGACCGGCGTGGACCGCAGCGGCTGCTTTGCGATCTTCAACGACTCCAAGCGCGCCGTCACGCTCGACCTCAAGAACGAGGCCGGCGTCGCGCTGGCCAGGCAACTGATCGGCTGGTCCGACATCGTCATCGAAAACATGCGGCCGGACGTCATGGCGCGCCTTGGCCTCGGCTATGAAGAGGCGTGCGCGCTGCGCCCGGGCATCGTGATGATTTCAAGCTGCAACATGGGCCAGACCGGGCCGCGCGCCCAGACCCCCGGCTTCGGTTCGCAGCTGTCGTCGCTGTCGGGTTTTTGCGGCCTGACCGGCAGCCCGGACGGCCCGCCCCAGCTGCTGTACGGGCCGTATATCGATTTCATCGCCTCCACCCTGGGCGCCTCGGCCGTACTGGCCGGGCTCGACCGGCAGCGCCGGACCGGCCAGGGCGCCCTGATCGACCTGGCCCAGTACGAGAGCGGCCTGATGTTCATTGCCGGCTCCATGTTCGATTACCACCGCGACGGCGTGGTGGCCGAGCGCGCATCGAACCGCGACCCGAATGCGGCGCCGCACGACGCCTACCGCTGTCGCGATGGGCAATGGCTGGTGCTGTCCTGCTGGTCCGACGCCGAGTTCGCGCGCCTGGCGGGAACGATTGGCATGCCCGGGCTGGCCGACGATGCGCGCTTCGCCACCTTGGGCGCGCGCCAGGCCAACGAGACGGAACTGAGCGAATTGATCGGGAAATGGTCGGTCGAGTGCGATGCATCCGAGGCCGCCACGGCGCTGCAGGCGATCCAGGTGCACGCCTATCCGGTCAACACGATTGCCGACCTGTTCGACGATCCGCAACTCGGCTACCGCCGCACCTGGCGCCGCCGTCGTCACGGCGCGGTCGGGGACCTGGCCTGTTACTTTTCTGCGTTCGACTTGTCGGACGTGCCGGGCGACGTCACGGGCGCCGCACCGATGCTGGGCGCCGACAACGAATACGTGTTCCGCGAGCTGGTCGGCCTGAGCTGCGAGCAGTACGCCGACTACCGGGAATCGGGGGCGTTCGAGTGAGCCACGCGAACCCTGAGCTCCTGACATCCTACGCCGACGGCATCCACGCCATCGACGCCCTGTACGTGCGTCCCGGGATGGTCGCGATCCACCTGATCGTCGAGAAAGGGCGCGCCGCCTTTTTCGACTGCGGCACCAATGCGTCGATGCCGCAAGTGCTGGGCGCACTGGAACGCCTTGGCGTCGCAACGGGAGCGGTCGATTACGTGATTCCCTCCCACGTTCACCTCGACCATGCAGGTGGCGCCGGCGCGATGATGGCGGCCTTCCCGAACGCGCGGCTGGTGGTGCATGCGCGCGGCGCAAGACACATGGCCGATCCGGCGAAACTGATGGCCGCGACCCGGGAAGTGTACGGCGACGAGGCCACCAGTGCGCTCTACGGCGAGCTGGTTCCCGTGCAGCGCGAGCGGATTATCGAAGCGGCCGACGGCATGGCGCTCGATCTTGCGGGCCGCAGACTGACCCTGCTCGATACGCCGGGACACGCGAAGCACCACATCTGCCTGGTCGATTCCACGACCGGCCACGTTTTTTCGGGCGACGCGTTCGGATTTTCCTACCGTGAGCTCGATGTGGGTGGGCGCGCCTTCGTGTTTCCCAGCACGTCGCCGGCGCAGTTCGATCCGCAAGCCATGCATGCCTCGATCGAGCGCATCCTGGCGCTCAAGCCGGCCGCGGTGTATGTCACGCATTTCAGCCGGGTCACGGAGATCGAGCGCCTCGGCGCCGACCTGCACCGGCTGGTCGATCTCCATTGCGCGCTGGCGCGCCGGGCGCTTGCCGCTCCCGAGGACAAGCGCCCCGCACTGATCCTGGATGGTTTGCGCGCGCTCCTGATGCAGGAGAAGGCCGGGCAGGGATGGGAGCTTGACGATGCTGCCCTGTTCAGCCTGTTCGACGACGAACTCGATGTCAACGCCCAGGGCCTGCTGGCCTGGAGTCCGGAGCCGCGGCAATGATGCCGCCTTTTTCCGGCATCGGGTCCACCTTTTCGCAGGTGGCGCTGGCGGCAGTTAACGGGCTCGGTCACCGGTTGCACGACAGCGAAGGCGGCGACCATATCCACGAAATGTCGATCGGCGAAAAAGGCGCGATGGCCGAATTCATCTGGAAAGTCGACAACATCAGGCTCACCACGGTGGGCATCGATATCGGCAGCTCGACCTCGCACCTCATGTTCGCCAGGGTGCACCTGCAACGCAAGACCCAAATGCTGTCGAGCCAGTTTGTCGTCATTGCCCGGGAAATCATCTGGCGCTCGCCCATTCTCCTGACCCCTTTCCTGCCCGATAACACGATCGATGCAGCCCGGCTGCGCACCTTCATCGACGAGGCCTACCGCGAGTCGGGCCTGGTCCCCGCTGCCATCGACAGCGGCGCCGTGATCCTGACCGGCGAAGCCATCAAGCGCAGCAACGCGCTGGCGATCGCCGAGCTGTTCGCGGCCGATTCGGGAAAATTCGTCTGCGCCTCCGCCGGGCACCATCTCGAATGCATGCTGGCGGCCAATGGTTCAGGGGCGGTGGCGCTGTCGCGCGCGACCAGCCAGACCATCCTGCACGTCGATATCGGCGGCGGCACCACCAAGCTGGCCCTGATCAGGAACGGGGAAGTACTGGGTACCTGCGCGATCGCGGTCGGCGGGCGCCTGATCGCGCGCGACGATCGCGGGTGCCTGACCCGCATCGACGAGTCGGCGCAGTCGATGGCACGGGCGCAGCGCATCGACCTTCGGCTGGGCGAGCAGGTGGACGAGGGCGAGCTGGCCCGGCTGGTCGAGGCGCTCTCGAATGCGGTCGTCGCCCTGATCCGGCAAAAAACCGTGGAAGGCGCGGCCCGGGACCTGTACCTGACGCCGCCCATGCCTAACCTGGCCAGGCCCGATGTGATCAGCTTCTCGGGCGGGGTGTCCGAGTATATCTATCGGCGCGAACAGCGGCTGTTCGGCGACATTGCCAAGGCGCTGGCCGAGAATATCAGCCGCGCCTTCTTCGACGGCCGCATCGACGTTCCGTTTGTCGACCCCGGCCAGGGCATTCGCGCCACCGTGATCGGCGCCTCGCAATTCACGGTGCAGGTGAGCGGACGCACCATTCACATTGCGGCCGGCAAGCTGCTGCCTGTCCATAATGTTCCGGTGCTGTCGCCCATATTTCCAATGGGCGAACATATTTCCGTCGATGACGTCACCGCCGCGGTGCACCTCGCGCTCTCACGCGCGCACGTGAATGAAGACCAGCCGATTGCGCTGGCGATCAAATGGCGTGGCGATCCGCACTACGCGCGCCTGCGCAACCTGGCCGAAGGCATCCTGCTGGGGCTGGGCATCGACGCCGGCGCCGCCCGGGCGCTGATCCTGATCGTCGACGGCGATGTCGGGAAAACGCTCGGCAACATCATCGAACACGATTTTCATTACCAGCAAAAAATAGTATCGATAGACGGTATCCAGCTGCGGGCCTTTGACTATGTGGATATCGGTGAGGTAATCCAACCCAGCAACGCGGTGCCGGTCGTAATCAAATCGTTGCTGTTTTCTGCCGGGCAGCAGAACCTGTAGTCCTGCTTGCATCGACATCATCTGACAGTCGAGGAACCCCATAATGAGTAACAGCGAAGCTCCAAGAATCATGATCGACTCCTATCTGGAGTGGCTCAAGACGGAAGGCATTCCCGTGGCCGAAGATTTCGGGATCGATTTATTTGAAGTGGAAACGAAGCCCTGGGCGCGTTTCGATGTGGACGGCGCGGCCGTGCACCTGAAGGGGCGCGGCGACTTCCTCAACATGTTCCTGCTCGATATTCCGGCCGCCGCATCCACGTCGCCGCAGCAGCACCTGTATGAAGAAGTGGTCTACGTGCTGGCCGGCCATGGCAGCACCACGATCGAAGTGGCCGACGGGCGCAAGCACACCTTCGAGTGGGGGCCGAAAAGCATGTTCGCGATCCCGCTCAATACCCGATACCGGCATTTCAACGGCAGCGGATCGGAGCGGGCGCGCCTGGTGTCGACCACCAACATGCCGGCGGTAATGAATATCTTCCACAACGAGAAATTCATCTTCAACAATAGCTGGCAGTTCGACGAACGGATCGGCAGCTCGAAGTACTTCAGCGGCGAGGGCGACTTCATCCCGGTCCGGCCGGGCAACCACATGTGGGAGACCAATTTCGTTCCCGACCTGGCCAGTATCGAATTGAAGCCATGGGGCGACCGTGGCGCCGGCGGCACCAACATCATGTTCATCCTGGCCGACGGCACCATGCATGCGCACATTTCGGAAATGCCGGTCGGGACCTACAAGAAGGGCCACCGCCACGGGGCCGACTTCCACGTCATGTGCGTTACCGGGACCGGCTATTCGCTGTTGTGGTACGAAGGCGAACAGGATTTCCACCGCGTGGACTGGAAGCACGGCACCGTGTTCGCACCGCCTGACCAGATGTTCCACCAGCACTTCAATACCAGTGCGCATCCGGCGCGTTACCTGGCGACCGCCTACGGCAGCCTGCGCTATCCCTTCACCGAGAGCAAGCGCAAATCCCTGTTCGGCGGCGTGTCGACCAGCGTGAAACTGGGCGGCGCCCAGATCGAGTACGAAGACCAGTCGCCGCGCATCCACCAGCTGTACAGGGAAGCGACGGCGCGCAACGGCGTGGTGGTAAAGATGTCGGATTTCATCAAGTAACGCTGGCTACTATCCCGAATACACCGTTGACATTAGCACGTCGTTCCCGCGCAGGCGGGAACCCAATTTTGTGTGTTCCATTAATATCGGCTGCATCGGTGTGCTGCGAAATGGGATTCCCGCCTGCGCGGGAACGACGAATTCGAGTCTCGGGTTGAAGGTTATGCGAACAGCCCTTTGGCGGCGTTCACGTCGACAATGTCAACGAATTTATTCGGGACAGCAATGCGCCTGCGCGGGAACGACGGGTTATTTCGCGAGAGCGGCGGTGCGTAAGCGGCGCTCCCGCCGCCGAAGCGCTCAAGCCCGCTTGCGATACTCGATGTCGTCCGGGATCATGATGCACTTTTCGGGATCGATCTTCAGGTACACCGGCGCGCCAACCGGCGCCGCGAACGAGGGATGGACCCGCGCCATGACCCTGCGCTGGCCGACCATGACCTGGCAATCCATGTACTCGCCCAGGAACACCCTTAAATCAACCTTGCCTTCGATGACGTTCACCCCATCCGGCCGCCTTTCGAACAGTTCGATGTCTTCCGGGCGCACCGATACCAGGGCCGCCTCGCCCCTGCCGAACCGTTCGCCCGAGCTCACCCTGAGGTGGCCGATGCAGGTGCTGACGCGATAGCTGTCCGGCTGCGCATCCTCGGCTTCGATCGTGGCCTCCACGAAGTTGGTCAGCCCGACGAAATCGGCCACGAACTTGTTGCATGGGCGATCGTAGATCGTGCGCGGCGATCCGATCTGGATGATTCGGCCAGCGTTCATCACCGCGATCTCGTGCGACAGCGCCAGCGCCTCGCCCTGGTCGTGGGTCACATAGATCGTGGTCAGGCCGAACTCGCGCTGCATGCGCTTTAACTCGAAGCGCATGCGCTCGCGCAGTTTGGCATCCAGGTTCGAGAGCGGTTCATCGAGCAACAGCAGCTTGGGCTCCATCACCAGCGCGCGCGCCAGCGCAAGGCGCTGCTGCTGGCCGCCGGACATCTTGGTCGCTTCGCGCTGCGCATACTGCTCGAGGCCGACGGCGGTCAGCACGCGCATCACCTTGTCCTCCGTTTCCTTGGGCGTGTATTTGCGTGCCCCGACCTTGAGCGGGAACGCCACGTTGTTGAAAACGTCCATGTGCGGCCAGATCGCATAGGACTGAAACACCATCCCGAACTTGCGCTTGTTCGGCGCGATAAAGATGTTTTTGTCCGAGGAATAGACCGTGACCTTGTCGACCGTGATCTCGCCCGAACGCGGACGCTCCAGCCCGGCGATCGAGCGCAAGGTGGTGGTCTTGCCGCAGCCGCTGGGACCGAGAAGGGTGAACAGCTTTCCTTCGGGCACATGAAAGCTCACATCTTGGGCCGCCTTGATGATCTCGCCCTTGTCGTTCGGGTATTCGGTGTACAGCGCATTTACATCGAGCATATTTTTCTCCTGCCGTTATCGTAATCAGCTTTCTTTCACGCCAAATTTCCTGCCGACGAACTGGGCCAGCATGACCAGCATGAACAGGGCGATGATGAACATGACGCCGAGCGCCGAGAGTTCGACGTATTGGCCGTTCTCCCACAGTTCCCAAATAAGAATCGAAATCACTTCGGTGCCCGGGCTGTACAGCAGGATCGAGGTGGACAGCTCGCGGATCGATACGATCACGATGTAGATCCAGCCTGCGAGCAAACCCGGCTTGAGCAGGGGCAGGACGATACGCCTGAAGGTGGTGCCCCAGGAGGCGCCGCTCATTTCGGCCGATTCCTCGAGCTCCTTGTGTATCTGCAGCATGGAGGTGGTGTTGTAGCGCAAGCCGTACGGCATGAAGCGCGTGACGTAGGCGATGAACAGGATCCACATCGTGCCGTACACGCCGATGTCGAAGTTGAGGTAGAAGATCATCACGGCCAGGCCAAGGACCAGCCCCGGGAACACCATCGGCAGCGATGCAAGGTTGTCCAGCAGCCAGCGGCCGGGCAGTTTGGTCTTGACCACGATCCAGCAAATCACCGAGGTCACCAGCATGACCATGGTCGCGCAGCTGACCGCAAGCAGCACGCTGTTGCTCACCGCATTGAGCAGGGTCGGGTAGGTCAGGATGAACTGGTAGGCCTCAAAGGTCAGGTTGGAGAGCGCCTTCATCGACGGCACGCTGTAGAATTTCTGCAGGGACGACCACAGCAACACCAGGAAAGGCAGGATCACGATCAGGGCGAAGTACACCACGAAGATCGAGGCGGTCACATAGCGCCACCTGCCAAGATCCATGGCGCGCGGACGGAAGCCCTTGCCGGTCACGGTGGAATATTTGTTGCCCTGGCTGGATAATTTGGACTGGAAGTAGATGCCGACCGTGGTAATCAGGAGCAGCGTGACGGCGTAGGCGGAAGCGAGCCCGATCTCGCTCGGATAGTGATGGATGGCCTGGTAGATCGACGAGGTGAATACGTGGATCCCGACCGGCAGCCCGAGCAGGGCCGGCACCTCGAACGATTCGATCGAGCGCACGAACAGGATCAGCAAGGTGGCGAAGATGGCAGGCCAGGTCAGCTTGAGCGTGATGTGCCAGGCGATCTGCGGCACGCTGGCCCCACTCATCATGGCCGACTCTTCGAGCGAGGGGTCCATCGAACGAAATGCCGCCGTCATCACCAGGAATGCCATCGACGAGTAATGCAGGCCATCGACCCAGATCATGCCCCACATCGAATAGATATTGAAAAAGACGTAATCGGTATTGAACCAGTTCTGCAGCACCAGGTTGACAATGCCGATCTTCGGACTGGCAAGCAGGATCCAGGCGACGGTAAACAGAATTCCGGGAATGATCAGCGGGATGATCGACAACGCAAAAAACAGCGATTTCAGCGGGGTGTTGGTGCGCTCGTTCATCCACGCCAGTGCGGTCCCGATCAGGAAGGCGAAAATCGAGGTGCCGGTTGCGAAGGTCACTGAATTGACGAACAGCGTCAGCGTTTCGACCGTCGTGTAGGCCGTGATGTAATTATTAAACGTGAACTGGGCTGCCTTGGCGGCGGTCTGCGGCGTGAAGAAACTTTGCCACAACAGAAAGCCGAGCGGCATCAGCGCCAGGTAGGCGACCAGCGCCACGCAGGCGCCGATGATGATCCATTTGAAATCGAAGTGGCGCCAGCTCCTCGGTGGAGCTGGCGGTGCAGCAATTATGTTTTCGGCAACGTTCATGTCGAAAGGTCCCCATGTAGAAATGATGCGCCGTTTTTACGGTCGATTTTCGTTATTACGCTTCAGCTGTCTCCGCAGCGAATTCGCTCAATGATTTCTCGAACACGCCCAGCACCTGCGCCTCGATATCGTGCAGCTCGCCGCTGCCGTAGATGCGCGGACGCGGCAGG
>JBAQKU010000199.1:0-9209 GCA_049301315.1 Telluria sp. | reverse complement strand
CCGTGTGCTCGCCTGTTCCCAGTTCCGCGTCACGCGCGACAGCGACCTGTGGGTCGACGAGGAAGAGGTCAAGAACCTGCGCCAGGCGCTCAAGGGCGAGCTGCAGGAGCGCCGCTTCGGCACCTCGGTGCGGCTCGAAGTGGGCGCCGGCTGCCCGCCCGAGCTGGCCCGGCTCCTGCTCGAGCAGTTCGGCCTGGACCCGGGTTGCCTGTACCAGGTCGACGGGCCCGTCGACCTGGCGCACCTGGGCGGCATGATCGGGCATGTCGACCATGCCGCCCTGCGCTTCGCGCCCTTCGTTCCCGGCCTGCCGCGCCTTGGCGCGCACGCCGACCTGTTCGAACAGTTGCGCCGGCAAGACATCCTGCTGCACCATCCGTTCCAGTCGTTCCAGTGCGTGATCGACTTCATCCGCATGGCCGCGCACGACCCGGCGGTGGTGGCGATCAAGCAGACCATTTACCGCACCGGCATCGATTCAGGCCTGATGGAGGCGCTCATGGCGGCGGCCCGCATGGGCAAGGAAGTGACCGTGATCGTCGAGCTGAAGGCGCGTTTCGACGAGGAAGCCAACATCGACTGGGCCGACAAGCTCGAGCACGCCGGGGCCCAGGTGGTGTACGGCGTGGTGGGCCTGAAAACCCATGCCAAGATCGCGCTGGTGATCCGGCGCGAGGCGCCCGAGCCTGGCGGCGCCGGGTCCGCCCTGAGGTTCTATGCCCACCTCGGCACCGGCAACTATCACCTGACCACCACCCGCCTGTACACCGATTTCGGCCTGCTGACCGCGCACCAGGGCATCGGCAGCGAGGTCAACGAGGTGTTCATCCACCTGACCAGCCTGGCCAGGCCGCACAAGCTCAGGCACCTGTGGCTGGCCCCGTTCGCGCTGCAAGGCGAAATCATCAAGGCCATCCGCAGGGAGGCGAAAATCGCACGCGCCGGGCGGCCCGGGCGTATCATCGCCAAGGTCAACGCACTGGTCGACGAGGCGGTGATCCGCGCCCTGTACGCGGCCTCGCGCGACGGCGTGCGGATCGACCTGATCGTGCGCGGCGCCTGCACCCTCAGGCCCGGCCTGCCCGGCCTGTCGGACAACATCCGCGTCAGGTCCGTGATCGGCCGCTTCCTCGAACACAGCCGTGTTTATTATTTTCGCAACGACCTGGCGCACGATGTCTACCTCGCCAGCGCCGACTGGATGAGCCGCAACCTGGTGCGCCGCATCGAAGTCGCGTTCCCGGTGCTGGACCAGGCGCTCAAGCGGCGCGTGATTGCCGAGGGGCTCAACCCTTACCTCAAAGATAACTGTAACTCGTGGAAACTGGGGCCGGGCGGGCACTACCGGCGCCGCAAGGCGCGCGCCGGACAAGCCGCTTTTTCGGCACAGTGCCACCTGATGCAATTGCTGGGCGCGGCCGACGGCCAGCCGGCCGAACCTTGAAGAACCAGGGAGAACAACATGGATCTGATTTTGTGGCGTCACGCCGAGGCCGACATGGGCGAACCCGATCTGCAGCGCGCGCTCACGCCCAAAGGCCAGAAGCAGGCGCGCCGCATGGCCGAATGGCTGGGCTCGCAGTTGCCGGAGAGCTGCCGCATCCTGGTCAGTCCGGCCCTGCGCACGGTGCAGACGGCCGAAATGCTCGGGCGCAAGTACAAGGTGCTGGCCGAACTTGCGCCCGGCGCCTGGCCGCAGGACCTGCTGCGCGCGGCCAACTGGCCCGGCGCGAAAGAACCGGTGCTCATCGTCGGGCACCAGCCGACCCTGGGCCAGCTTGCCACCATGCTGCTGTGCGGCCAGCCGCAGGGCTGGGAGATCAGGACGGCCAATGCCTGGTGGATCGTGCAGCGCGAACCGTTCGACCCGCAATCGCGCTATCTGAAGGCCGTCATGGGACCCGACCTGATCCTCGCTTGAGTTGCCTCAATTCAATAAAAATGTGTCTTGAAAAGCGGCAACGACCTGCTAAAGTCTAGTCGTGTCAACTTCAGGGAGATCGCTCGAGGCGATTCGAATCATGTTAAGCATGCTCGTTATTGCCATTTTGGGGGGCATGGCCGCACTGATACTCTACGAACTGGTGCAAGAGGTTCGCGGGGGCTCGGGCGACCTGCATGACCGCTATCACGAATAGCCATCGGCCCGCCACGGGCCTGCAAACGAAGCGGCGAGGCCGGCAAGGCGCTCGCCGCTTTTCACATTCTTCCAGGCGAAGCGCCGCTTCAGCGGCCGGTCTTGAAGCGCGTGAACGTGCGCGTGATGACGCGCCGGATGTCGGCCGGCACCGCCTCGGGGGCGACCATGCGCTTGAGGTCGGCCTCGGGCAGGAACACGGTCTTGTTGGCGGCGATGTCCTTGCGTACGTACTTGAGGCTGGCCGTGTTCGGGTTGGCGTAGAACACCTTGTTGGTCAGGCTCGCGTGCACCTGGGGACGCAGGATGTAATTGATCCACAGGTGGGCGTTGTTCGGGTGCGGCGCGTCGGCCGGGATGGCCATCGTGTCGAACACCAGCGCCGCGCCGCTTTTCGGCACCAGCGCCTCGATCCTGTTGCCGTTCTTGGCGTCGAGGGCGCGCTGGCGCGCGATGTTGATGTCGCCCGACCAGCCGAACGCGACGCACACGGCGCCGTTGGCCAGGTCGTTGATGTAGCCCGAGGAACTGAACAGCGTCACGTAGGGGCGCACCGCCTGCAGCATCTTGCCCGCCGCGGCGTAGTCGGCCGCGTTCTTCGAGTAGGCCGGCTTGCCCAGGTAGATCAGGGCCGCCGGCAGCACTTCCGAGGGCGAATCGAGGAACGACACGCCGCACGACTTGAGCCTGGACGCATAGGCCGGGTTGAAAACGAGCTCCCAGGCATTGTCGGGCATCGGCATGGCGCCCAGCGCGGCCTTGACCTTGGCCAGGTTGATGCCGACCGTGGTGTAGCCCCACAGCCAGTCGACCAGGTGCGCATTGTCCGGGTCGAGCGTGGCCAGCTTGGCCTGGATCGCCGGATCCAGGTTGCCCAGGTTGCCCAGCTTGCTCTTGTCGAGCTTGCGCAGCAGGCCGGCGTCGATCTGCAGGCGCGCCCACTGCGCGGTCGGCACCACGATGTCGTAGCCCGACTTGCCGGCGACCAGCTTGGAGTGCAGGATTTCGTTGTTGTCGAAGACATCATAGCGCACCTTGATGCCGGTTTCCTTCTCAAAATTCCTGACGGTGTCTTCGGCGATGTAGTCGGACCAGTTGTAGACATTGAGCACTTTTTCTTCCTGCTGGGCCGCCGCGGGCGCGCCGAACCCGAGCGCCGCCGCCAGCAAGCCCAGGCCGAGTGCGAGGCGCCGCTTCACGCGCGCTTGCCGAGAGACTGCCACCATATTCAAACCTCCGGAAAAAAACCACAATTGTACCGCCGGGACAGTCCGGCATCGTCGCCATGTTTGCAAGGCGCTCAGACATGCAGCAGCAGGTGCTCGCGCTCCCAGGGGCTGATGACGGTCATGAATTCGAGGTGCTCCTGGTCCTTGATGGCCGCGTACACGTCGACGAAGCGCTCGCCCAGCACCGCGCCCAGCTTGTCCTCGGCGCGCAGCAGGCGCAGCGCTTCGGGCAGCCCCTGCGGCAGCTCGAAGTCGCGTTCGCGCGCGCTGCCCTCGGCGCTCGGGCTCGGCTCGATGCGTTCGGTCATGCCGAGATAGCCGCAGGCCAGCGTGACGGCAATGGCAAGGTAGGGATTGGCGTCGGCCCCGATCACGCGGTTTTCCACCCGCCTGTCATGCGCAGCCGACTCGGGCACGCGAAACCCGACCGTGCGGTTGTCGCGCCCCCACTGCACATTGATCGGCGCATCGGTGTGGCGCACGATGCGGCGGTAGGAATTGACGTAGGGCGCGGCCAGCGCCATGGCCGCCGGCATGTAGCGCTGCAGCCCGCCGATGTAATGGTAGAACGCCGGCGCGGCCGCGCCGTCCGGCAGGCTGAACAGGCTCGCGCCGGTGCGCGCGTCGGCCAGGCTCTGGTGCAGGTGCATCGCCGAGCCCGGCTCATTGGCCATCGGCTTGGCCATGAAGGTGGCGTACATGCCGTGCTTGAGCGCCGCTTCGCGCACCGTGCGCTTGAAGAAGAACACGTTGTCGGCCATCGCGAGCGGATCGCCGTGCAGGAAGTCGATGCCCATCTGGCCGGCGCCGGTCTCGTGGATCAGGGTGTCCACGTCGAGCTGCATCAGGTCGCAGTAATCGTAGATGTCTTCGAACAGCGGGTCGAATTCGTTGACCGCGTCGATGCTGTAGATATGGCGGCTGGTCTCGGAACGCCCGCTGCGCCCGATCGGGGACTTGAGCGGCAGGTTGGGGTCGGTGTTCTGCGCCGTCAGGTAGAACTCGAGCTCGGGCCCGACGCTGGCGCGCCAGCCCTGCTCGGCGTACAGCTTGAGCACGCGCCGCAGCACCGAGCGCGGCGCGAAGTCGACCAGCGTGCCGTCGCCGAAAAAACAGTCGTGGATCACCTGCGCGGTCGGGTCTACCGCCCACGGCACCATCGTGATCGTGCTCGGGTCGGCCTTGAGGACCATGTCGCGGTCGGTGACCGAAATGGCGCGCGTGTAGGGCGCATCCTCGGCCGGGTAGTTGCCGGTGACGGTCATGCCGAGCACGGCCTCCGGCATGCGCATGCCGCGTTCCTCGGTAAACTTCGTGCGCGGCAAGATCTTGCCGCGTGCCACACCGGTCAGGTCCGGCACCAGGCATTCGATCTCGGTGACCCGCTTGTCGTTGAGCCACACATCCATGTCGCTGTATGTGAAGTTTTGGCGAATCATCGCCGCCTCCGTGAGCGCCGCAAAACCGGCCAAGGGACGGGCGGTTCCGGCGCCGCTTCATTTTACACGTTCGCCGCAAAACCAAGGCGCCGCCGGCGCTAGCGCAGGTATCTGGCCAGCTGCGCCATCGCGCTCAGGGCCAGATTGAGAAACTGGAACCCGACCTTGAATTCGCCATTGCTGAAGATGCAATAGACAACCTTGGAGCGGGTGTCGATGGTGCTGGCCTTGCCATCGAGGAAAAGCTCGAAGCTGAGCTGCCCGGCCTGGCCCATCTTGAGCGGGCCGGCCAGCGTGATGCACATGCCGTTGCTGCCGACATCGAGCGAGCGTCCCGCCACTGCCGCCGCACCGTCTTCCGGGACGAAACCGGCCTTGACCTTCAAGATCTTGCGGGGAGATTGTCGCTGTTCTGAAAACACATTGAATCCGATGCCAGGTGAAGATGAAATGCCGCATTATATATTGCCGAGCAGCACTTTTTTTTGCGCGAAATCACTCAGTCCAATTCGCGCAGCTTGTTGAACGCTTCGTCGATGCGCTCGACCGGCACGATCGTCATGCCTTCGATTTTCTGCTTGGGCGCATTCGATTTCGGAATCATCGCGATCGAAAAGCCGAGCTTGGCCGCTTCGCGCAGGCGTTCCTGTCCGCGCGGCGCGGGCCGGATCTCGCCGGCCAGGCCAACCTCGCCGAACACCACCAGCCCGCGCGGCAGCGCCTTGTTGCGCATCGACGAGTTGATCGCCAGCAGCACCGCCAGGTCGGCCGCCGGTTCGGCGATCTTCACCCCGCCCACCGCGTTGATGAACACGTCCTGGTCGAAGGCGGCGATGCCGGCATGCCGGTGCAGCACCGCCAGCAGCATCGCCAGCCGGTTCTGCTCCAGGCCCACCGACAGCCGGCGCGCGTTGGGCAGGTGGCTGGTGTCGACCAGCGCCTGGATCTCGACCAGCAGCGGGCGGGTGCCCTCCTGCGTGACCATCACGCACGAGCCCGGCACCTGGTTGTCGTGCTGCGACAGGAACAGCGCCGAGGGGTTCGATACGCCCTTGAGCCCCTTCTCGGTCATCGCGAACACGCCCAGCTCGTTGACGGCGCCGAAGCGGTTCTTGATCGCGCGCACCAGCCGGAAGCTGGACTGGGTGTCGCCTTCGAAGTACAGCACGGTGTCGACGATGTGCTCGAGCACGCGCGGGCCGGCCAGCGCGCCTTCCTTGGTCACGTGGCCGACCAGGATGATGGTGATGCCGCTCTGCTTGGCCACCCGGGTCAGCTGGGCGGCGCACTCGCGCACCTGCGCCACCGAGCCTGGGGCCGAGCTGAGCGCGTCCGAATACACGGTCTGGATCGAGTCGATCACCGCCACGTCGGGTTTGAGCTCGGCCAGCGTGCCGAGGATCTTTTCGAGCTGGATTTCGGCCTGCAGCTTGAGCTCGCTCGCCTCGAGCGCCAGGCGGCGCGCGCGCAGCGCGATCTGGGCCCCGGACTCCTCGCCGCTCACGTACAGGGTGCTGCGCGCGTGCGAGATGTTGGCCAGCGCCTGCAGCAGCAGGGTCGACTTGCCGATGCCGGGGTCGCCGCCGATCAGCACCACCGCGCCCGGCACCAGGCCGCCGCCCAGCACGCGGTCGAATTCCTCGATGCCGCTGCCAAAGCGCGGCACGTCGACCGCTTCGATGTCGGCCAGCGACAGCACCGGCGCGGTTTGCGCCAGGCTCTTGTGCTGGGGGTTGGACAGGCGGTTCAGGCCGGGCGCTTCGATCAGCGTCTCGACCAGGGTGTTCCATTGCTGGCAGGCGGCGCACTGGCCGGTCCACTTGTTGCTCACCGCGCCGCAGTCGCTGCAGGTGTAATTCGTCTTAGCTTTTGCCATGGGGGTCCAGGTTGCCTTCCAGTACGCGCACGCGCGCGGCCAGCGCGCACATCAATTCATAGCCGATGGTACCGGCCGCATGGGCCACCTCGTCGATCGGCAGGCCGGCGCCCCACAGGATCGCCCGGCTGCCCACGCGCGCCGTGGCCACGCCGCTCAGGTCGACCGTCATCATGTCCATCGAGACGCGTCCCAGCAGTGCGCAGCGCACCCCGTCCACGAGCACCGGTGTTCCGCAGGCGGCGTGGCGCGGGTAGCCGTCGGCGTAGCCGCAGGCGACGACCCCGACCGTCATCGGGCCGCGCGCGGCGAAGGCGCTGCCGTAGCCGATCATGTCGCCCGCTTCGAGCTGCTGGAGCGCGATGATTTCGCTGGCCAGCGTCATGCCTGGCAGCAGGCCGAATTCGGCCGCGCTGGCCGGGCCCGGGCTGGCGCCGTACAGCATGACCCCGGGGCGCACCCAGTCGTTCGAGAGCCCGGCCGCCAGCGCCGCCTGGCCCAGCACCGCGCCCGAATTGGACAGGCTGCGGGCCCCGGCGATGCCCTCGGCGCCGCTGCAGAACTGCCGGACCTGCTCGCGCACCGTCAGGGCCGGTTGCCCGGGCGCGTCGGCATTGGCAAAATGGGTCATCAGGGAAATGTTGCGCACCGCCGGGATCGCGCGCAGGCGCGCATGGGCGGCGCCGAACTCGGACGGCTTGAAGCCGAGCCGGTTCATGCCGGTATTCATTTTCAGGTGGACGTCGACCGGACGCTGCAGGGCGGCCGCGGCCAGCAGCGCGATCTGCTCGCGGCAGTGGACCGCGCTCTCGAGACCGTAGTCGGCCAGCAGGGTCGCGTCGGAGGCGTCGAAAATTCCCTCAAGCAACATTATCGGTTTGGTCCAGCCCAGTTCGCGCAGGCGCACCGCGTTCTCGGTCTCGACCAGGGCCAGGCCGTCGGCGCCGGCGAAGCCGCGCATGGCGCGTTCCAGCCCGTGCCCGTAGGCATTGGCCTTGACCACCGCCCACACCTTGGCCCCGGGGGAGCAGGCGCGGGCGCGCTCCAGGTTGTGCTGCATGGAATCGAGGTGGATGGTAGCGCTGATCGGCCGTGGCATGGAGCGAATGTTGAAGTTGGCAAGAAGCCCTATTTTACCGGACCGGGCCTGCGCTGCAGCGTGGATTTCTTTGGCTTCCCCTTTGCCATTCATGGTATAAAGCAACCCACACATGTTTTTAGAACTTCTCGAATGAATCGTGGTTTTTACACCATCATGGCGGCGCAGTTCTTCTCGTCGCTGGCGGATAACGCCCTGCTGTTCGTGGCGATCGATCTGCTCACTTCCATGAATGCGCCCGCATCGCTGACTCCGCTCCTGAAGCTGTCGTTCGTGCTGTTCTATGTCCTGCTGGCCGCCTTCGTCGGCGCCTTCGCCGATGCCCAGCCCAAGGGGCGTGTCATGTTCATCGCGAACCTGATCAAGGTGTTCGGCTGTGCCCTGATTTTCTTCCACATCCATCCGCTGCTGGCCTACGCCGTGGTCGGCTTCGGCGCGGCCGTGTACTCGCCGGCCAAGTACGGCATCCTGACCGAACTGCTGCCGCCCGAGAAACTGGTCGCGGCCAACGGCTGGATCGAAGGCCTGACCGTGATGTCGATCATCCTCGGCACCGTCATGGGCGGCGCCCTGGTCAGCACGCGCGCTTCGTCCTGGCTGCTCGGCTTCGAGCTGCCGGTGATCGACACCGGAGTCGACACGCCGACCGAGGCCGCGCTGTGCGTGGTGGTGCTGGTGTACCTGGTGGCGGCGCTGTTCAACCTGCGCATTCCCGATACCGGCGCCGTGTATGCGCACCAGGAACGCAATCCGGCCAAGCTGATCGCCGATTTCGCCAACTGCTCGGCCACGCTGTGGAAAGACAAGCTGGGCCAGATCTCACTGGCCGTCACCACCTTGTTCTGGGGCGCCGGCGCGACCTTGCAGCTGATCGTGCTGAAGTGGGCCGAGAAGTCGCTGCACCTGACGTTCGACAAGGCCACCAGCCTGGTCGGCGTGGTCGCGCTCGGCGTGGCGATCGGGGCGGCCGCCTCGGCGCGCCTGATCCCGCTCAAAAAATCGCTGACCGTGATTCCGCTCGGGATCGCGATGGGCCTGATCGTGATGTGCATGACCATGGTCACCTCGGTGCTGGTGGCCTATCCGCTGCTGATCCTGATCGGCATCCTGTCCGGTTTCTTCGTGGTGCCGATGAACGCGCTGCTGCAGCACCGCGGCCACGTCCTGATGAGCGCCGGGCACTCGATCGCGGTTCAGAACTTCAACGAAAACCTGTCGATCCTGACCATGCTGGCGGTGTACGCGATCATGATCACGCTCAACCTGGAACTGAACGTCATCATCGTGCTGTTCGGGGCATCGGTGGCAGGCATCATGTACCTGATCATGAAGCGCCACGCCGCCAACCAGCGCGAGCACGACTCGCTGGCCCTGATCGGCGAACACAAACACTAGCCCGCTTCTAGCCGGCCTGCTGCCGACGCAGCGG
>JBAQKU010000198.1:0-9947 GCA_049301315.1 Telluria sp. | reverse complement strand
CCCGCCGACCGTGACGCGCCGGTCAATGCCGTCGCGGCTGGCCGGCTGCTTGCCGCCGGCGAATTTCCCCGTGTCGGGATGCAGGTAAGGAAAGGACAGCTGCTTGCCTACCTGGTGCCGCGCCTCGGGGGCGACAGCGACGTCGCCACACTCGCGCTGGCGGCGCAGCGCGCACGACTCGGTGCGCAATACGCTTCACAGGAACGCGAGCGCATGGAGGCATTGTTCAAGCAGGAAGCCGTACCGGAGAAACGTGTGCAGGCAGCCCGCAACCAGGACCAGATCGCCCGCGCCGAACTTGCCGGCGCTGAAAAGCGCGTCGGCCAGTACCGCAACGGCAGCGCAGCGGGCAACGGGATTGCGATCCGGGCCCCGATCGCAGGCGTCGTCGCCGAGGTGGCGGGCGCGCCGGGCGCGACGGTCGAGGAGGGACAGCTTGTCTTGCACATTGTCGACCCCGCGCGGCTGTGGCTCGAGGTGCGGGTGGCCGAAAGCGACGTCGGGCGCATCGGCCTGCCCACCGCTGCCGCCTTCGAGGTGGACGGGTTCGAGCGAACCTTCGAGATCGCACCGGAAAACGGGGGGCGCATGGTCGGTTTTGGGAGCCTGATCGATCCGGCCACGCGGACCGCCCCGTTACTGTTCGAGTTTCCCAATCCCGATCGGAGGCTGCGCATCGGGATGGCGGCCCGGGCCCGCATATTCGCCGGAAATTCGGGCGCGGTGCTGGCCGCGCCGGCGGCGGCCGTGGTCGACGATAACGGGCAAGCGGTGCTTTATGTCCAGCGCGGGGGCGAGAGCTTCGAGCGCCGGCCGGTGCAACTTGGCACGCGCGACGGCGACTGGGTCGAAATAAAGGCCGGCGTCGCCGCCGGCGAACGCGTCGTCTCCAAGGGCGCCTATCAAGTCCGGCTCGCCGCCACGGCCCCGGCCGCGATGGGCGAAGGCCACGCTCACTAAGGCGCCTCCATGATCTCGAATATTATTGAATGGTCGCTCAAGAATCGCCTGTTTATCCTGCTCGGTGCGATCGTGCTGCTTGTGTGGGGCGGCTGGCAGGCGACGCGCATGCCGGTCGACGTGTTCCCCGACCTGACTGCGCCATCGGTCACGATCGTGAGCGAAGCGCACGGCATGGCGCCGACCGAAGTCGAGGCGCAAGTCACGTTCCCGATCGAGACCGCAATGAACGGCGCCTCGGGCGTGCGGCGCGTGCGCTCGGTCAGCGACGTCGGCATTTCGATCGTGACGGTCGAATTCGACTGGGGCACCGACATCTACCTGGCGCGCCAGATCGTGGCCGAGAAGCTGCAACTGGCGCGCGCCGCGCTGCCGGCCGATTTGCCGCCGCCGGTGATGGCGCCGGTGGCGTCGGTGATGGGCGAGATCCTGTTCGTGGCGCTCACCTCCGACCGACACAGCGCAATGGACCTGAAAACGGCGGCCGACTGGGTGCTGAGGAAACGCATCCTGGCCGTGCCCGGGGTGGCCGAGGTCATCCCCATCGGCGGCGACACCAAGCAGTTCCAGGTTGTGCTGCAGCCGGAACGCCTGGCAAGCTACGGCATCACCTTGCACGAGGTGGTCAAGGCGCTGCGCGAATCGAACCAGAATTCCTCCGCCGGCTTTTACGCCGAAGCAGGACAGGAATACCTGATCCAGGGGATCGGACGGGTCCGCGAGCCGGCCGACATCGCCGCCACGACGGTGGCGATCCGAAACGGCCAGCCGGTGCTGGTGCGCCACATCGGCGAGGTCCGGATTGGCGCGGCGCCGAAGCGCGGCACCGGTGCATTCAGCGGCAAACCGGCGGTGGTGCTCGGCGTGCAGAAGCAACCGGGCGCCAACACGCTCGAACTGACGCGCCGCCTCGACACCGTGTTCGCGGAGATCCAGGCCTCGCTACCGAAGGGAATGACGGTGCACAGCCGGGTGTTCCGGCAGGCCGATTTCATCTCGACTTCCGTGTCCAACCTGCTGGCCGCGCTGCGCGACGGCGCGATCCTGGTCGTTGCGATCGTGTTCGGCTTCCTGCTGTCGACCCGGGCCACCGCCATCACGCTGGTCGCATTGCCGCTGTCGCTGGTGGTGGCCACGCTGGCCTTGAAGGCCTTCGGGGCCAGCATCAACACGATGACACTGGGCGGACTTGCCATCGCGCTTGGCGCGCTGGTGGACGACGCCATCATCGTGGTCGAGAACATCGTGCGCCGCCTGCGCGAGAACGCGCTCCATTCGCCCCAGGCGCGCCAGTCCCCGGCCCACGTGGTGCTGCATGCCACGCGCGAGATCCAGGGATCGATCGTGTTCGCCACCCTGATCATCATGCTGGTATTTTTGCCGCTGTTTTTCCTGTCCGGGGTCGAAGGACGCCTGATGCTGCCGCTCGGACTGGCGTACATCGTCGCGCTGGCCGCCTCGCTGGCGGTGGCCCTCACCGTCACGCCGGTGCTGGCATTGTGGCTGCTGCCCAAGTCCGGGATCGTGACCGCCGACAGCGAGCCGCGCTTCCTGCGCTGGCTCAAGGCGCGCTACGCCCGCATGCTCGAGAAAGTGCTTCCGCGCTGGAAGATGGTCGCAGCCGTGAGCTGCCTGATGCTGGCCGCGGCCCTGGTCGGCCTGTCGTTCGCCGGACGCGCCTTCCTGCCCAACTTCAACGAGGGCAGCCTGACGATATCGGCCGTGACGCTGCCGGGCACGGGACTCGATGAATCGGACCGCATGGCGCGCCGCGTCGAGCAGATCCTGATGGCGCAACCGGAAGTGAGCGCCACCGTGCGCCGCACCGGCCGCGCCGAGCTCGATCCGCACGACCAGGGCATCCATGCCTCCGAGCTCGAGGTTGCGCTGGCCATGAAGGAGCGCAGCAAGGACGACCTGCTGGCCGAGCTGCGCAAGCAGTTTGCCATGCTGCCCGGGATGAAGGTGGTGATCGGCCAGCCGATCTCGCACCGGATCGACCATATGCTGTCGGGCACGCGCGCCAACATCGCGGTCAAGATCTTCGGCGCCGATTTGTACGAGCTGCGCAAGATCGGCGAGCACGTCAAGAACGTGGCCGAAGCCGTCCCGGGCGCGGTGGACGTGTCGGTCGAACAGCAAACCGATATTCCGATCGTTTCGATCCGCTTCAGGCGCGAGGCATTGGGGCGCGCCGGCTTGAGCGTGGGCGAGGTCGCCGAAGCGATCGAAACCGCGTTCAACGGACAGGTCGTCTCGTCGATCCTCGAGGGGCAGAACAGCTTTGACCTTGCGGTGCGCTACCATCCCGACGCCAAGGCCTCGCTCGAGGCCATCAATGCGACGCTCGTCACGACGGCGGCGGGAGCGCGCCTTCCGCTGTCGGCGCTGGCCGATATCCGCAAGGACCGCGGGCCCAACCTGATCGGACGCGAAAATGTGCAGCGCAAGATCGTGGTCATGGCAAACGTGGCCGGGCGCGACCTCACCAGCGTCGTCGAGGACATGCGCCAGCGCGTCAAGGCCGAGGTGCCGCTGCCGTCCGGATACCACATCGAGTATGGCGGGCAGTTCGAATCGGCGGCGGAGGCCTCGCGCACCTTGCTCGTTCTCGGGCTGGCGGTGTTGGTCGGTATTTTCCTGCTGCTGTTCATGGCGTTTCGCTCCACCCGCGACGCCTTGCTGGTGATGGTCAACCTGCCGCTCGCGATGATCGGCGGCGTGCTTGGCGTCTACGCCAGCGGCGGCATCTTGTCGGTGGCCTCCATCATCGGCTTCATTACCCTGTTCGGCGTCGCGACGCGCAATGGCGTGATGATGATCTCGCACATGCGCTACCTGCTCGAACACGCCGTGGTTCCCGATGCGCTCGCGGCGGTCAGGCGCGGCGCCGAAGAGCGCCTGGTGCCGATCCTGATGACGGCGCTGGCGGCCGGCCTGGCGCTGGTGCCGCTCGCGCTGAGCGCGGGGCAGCCCGGCAGCGAGATACAGGCGCCGATGGCGCTGGTGATCCTGTTCGGGCTGCTCACGTCGACGGTGCTGAACATGTTCGTGGTGCCGGCCCTGTACCTGCGCTTCGGCAGCGCGCGCGACGCGCCCGCTTGACGCACGATGCGACAGATCCGCGCGCCATAGGGTAAATTAGGATTTACTCTGCAAAGGAACCGGATCATGCGCTTCGAAAAAATGGCAAGCATTGCCCGCTGCCTCATTTGGGCATTGGCGGCAGGACCTGTGATGGCGCAGGATGCGCCGCCCGGCGAGCCCAAGTCGGGAAAAACGAAAACCCTGGAGGCGGGCGCCAAGCTCTTGCAAAGCAAGGCGCCGCTCAGGGGATTCGACATCTACCTCGATGGCTTCCACGCGATGAAAGAGCGGCCCGACATGCAAATGGAAGCCCACCATTACTGCCGCCAGCTCAACGAGGACTTCGCGCAGTGCGTGCTGTTCGACGGCAACAGCGCAAGCGCCAACATGAACGGCGTCGAGTACATCATCTCGGAACGGCTGTTCAATTCGCTCCAGCAAGATGAACGGAAATTCTGGCATCCGCATAACGGCGAAATCCTGTCCGGGCAACTGGTCGCACCCGGCATCCCCGATGCGGCCGAACACGCGCTGATGAAGGCAAAAATGAACAGCTATGGCAAGACCTGGCACGTGTGGAATACCGGGCACGAAGGGATGGCCGCCGACAAATTGCCGCTTGGCGAGCCGCTGCTGGCTTGGTCGTTCAACCGCGATGGCGAAGCGATGCCTGGACTGGTCGAAGCGCGCGACAAGAGGATGGATATCAAGACCGCGCAAAAGCGCAGGCAGCGCGCCGATTTGCTTCCGCTGGCCAAGCCGCAGTCCGGCGTGGATGAGCTCAAGGGCAAATTCCCCAGGCCGACCCTGGATATTCCGGGCGTGCTCGATCAAAAGGCGGCGGGCGGCAGGAAGTAGAGCGGCTTTCACGGCCACTTCCGGATCTGCTGGTATGCTATCGAATATGTTCGCCGTTCAACTGAGAGCAGACCAATCCCATGACAAGCAAACCATTTTCCGACCCAGCCAACACCTGGGACAAGCGCTTTAGCGGAACCGAGTACGTGTTCGGGACCGAACCGAACGCTTTCCTGTCCAGCCACCGTCACTTGTTCGGCAGCGGAAAAACCGCGTTGGCGGTCGCGGACGGGGAGGGCAGGAACAGCGTCTGGCTGGCGCAGCAGGGGCTGGTGGTGGACGCCTTCGATATTTCCCCGGTCGGCGTAGCCAAGGCGAAGCAGCTTGCGCAAGGCGCAGGCGTGGGCGTCAATTTCAACGTCTGCGATTGCGATAGCTGGAACTGGAAGCCGACCGCCTACGACTACGTGGTGGCGATCTTCGTCCAGTTCGCCGATCCCGACATGCGGCACCGGCTGTTTTCCAACATCATCAAGACGCTCAAGCCGGGCGGCTACCTGATCCTGCAGGGCTATACGCCCAAGCAACTTGAGTTCGACACGGGCGGCCCCGGCGAACTCGATCACCTCTACACCGAGGAACTGCTGCGAAGCGAGTTTGCCGACCTGCGGATCGTGGAGATGAACGTGTACGAAAGCGAGCTCAATGAAGGAAGCCGGCACCGCGGACCATCGGCCCTGATCGGCATGGTGGCCCAGCTTCCGCCAGCGGCCTTGTAGGGCGGGGCGCCCTACGAACTTGCTTCCCGGGCTAATCGAAACACCTGGTCGTCGTTCGGAATGCTGTACACCGGCGCAAAGCCGCCGCCGGGCGTCCTGAAATTCGTGGTCTGCCCCTGATACAGCCTGGCTGCCGTCCACTGGACCTTGCCGTCGTAGGTGTAGAGGCGAATATCGAATTTCAGCAGCTCCGGCTCGGTCCTGGTGCCGGCGACACGCCCGCCCGGCGCCACGATCGACTGTGCGATGTAATCGCCCTCCAGGATGTCGCCCCATACCCGCTTGGTGAGCTTGTCGCCGCGGTAGGCGGCGCGCCCGCCGTAGCCGGCCGCCGGTTTGAAAAACAGCTGCCGGCGTTCACGCCACAGCCGCTCGGCGTTTTCCGCCCGCACTTCCTCGGTCCGTGGAATATTCTCCATCAGGATGCGCGCGACATCGGCGGGTACGCCCAAGGCATCGAGTTGCAGCGGGTCGCTCAGCAGCGCGAGATTGCGCTTGTTCGCGTACAGCGCGTGCGCCTGCGGATGCGGCGTCAGGACCACGGCGTGCGCGAGATAAGCCGAGCGCAGGGCGCCGCTGGCGGGCGATTCCAGATAGAAATCGGTCAAGCGATTGTAGACCAGGTCGATCCGTGTGCCGTCATGCCACAGGGCGCCATCGCGCCACTGCAGCTGGGCCGGGTCGGCAATGAGCGCGCTGATGCCGTGCCGTTGAAACAGTTGCTGGAACAAGAGGAATTCCGCATACAGGTATTGTTCGCGGGGCGCCAGGTCGACGATCGCGATCGTGCGCAAAGGCCGCCCGCGTTTCGAGAGGCGCCATTCGGTCTGGAACATGTCGACCATGCGCTGTTCGAACGCAGCCGCGGTCTCCGCGTTCGTCACGATGTCGGCCATGACGGCGCAGCAGGCATGCTGGGCGCGCGCCAGCACCGCGTTGAGCATCGCGCCACCGGCGTTGGTGTTGATCTCGATCAGGCCAAGGCCGTCCGCGTGCACATGGAAATCGTAGCCGAAGAACACCCCCGGCGCGCCGCCCGGGTCGTGGCCGGCAATATCGGGCGCCTGCGCCAGCACGCGCTGGCGGTAGGCCGGCAGTGCAACGACCGACTCGACCGCGCGCACCAGTTGCGCCATGCGCTCTGTCTGCGCATCGGACACAAATACCGGATGGGCCGAAAAAAGGTGAGGGCAGCGCTGCGCGATCAGGTCGAACACCTCATGCGATTCAAGGCTCGATTCCAGCGTTTTCTTCAAGGCATCGGGCTCGAGGCTGATACAGAAGCACTGCCGGTTGATCGACTCAATGGCCTGGTCCGCAAGCTTGCCTGCGCAGGATGGACAAGAGGTGGGCATCGTGGTGGCGGGTTATCGTTGCTGGAAAATGGTGGAAACGGCACGCAGATCATAACGCGGATCAAGTGAACACGCGCCGCTTTGTTCACAAGGCCGAGTCTGCTACAATCGCGCTGTCATTGGGGAGTAGCCGCTCTTCGCACTGAAGAGGCTTACGTCAACATACTTGGCCCACAGGCCATGGCGTAAGCAGTCCCATACCTGGCAAGACCTTTGACCACAACGCCTCCGACTTGGCCGGGGATGCGTCGTGGTCAATCGTATACCCGGCCAGGGAACTTTCATGGAATCTCTACTCGTCTCCACCGGAGTCGTCGCCCTTGCGGAAATCGGCGACAAGACCCAGCTGCTGGCATTCATCCTCGCCGCGCGCTTCAAAAAACCCGTACCGATCATCCTGGGCATCCTGGCCGCGACCATCTTGAACCACGGCCTTGCAGGCATGTTGGGGGCGTGGATCACCACTACCGTCAGCCCTGAAATGTTGCGCTGGGTGCTAGGCCTGTCATTCATTGGCATGGCCATCTGGACGATGATCCCCGACAAGATCGAAGACGAGGAAACCCAGGTCGCCCAGCGCTTCGGGGTTTTCGGTGCGACCCTGATCACCTTCTTCCTGGCAGAAATGGGAGACAAGACGCAGATCGCCACCGTTGCAATGGCGGCGCACTACGCCGCTCCTTTGATGGTCGTGATCGGCACGACGCTGGGCATGCTCATCGCCGATGTGCCAGCCGTGTTCGTCGGCGACAAGCTCGCATCGAAGATCCCGATGAAGCTGGTTCACTCGATTGCCGCCGCGATCTTCGCGGTTCTTGGTGTGGCGACACTGCTCGGCGCCGGTGCGAAGCTCGGTCTCTAACAGCATGCGCAATGCTTGTGCTTGATTAAGAGCGAGTTGTCACTTATTGCACACCATAGGAGGCAGGGACCTTCACGATGAAGGTCCTGCGACGGCCCTGTTGGAGGTGTTGCGATGAGACAGCTTTATGAATATCATCCCGTAGTCGGCTACCGCTTTGTCCCCAATCTGAAAGCGCGCATTCCCCACGAGGGAGGCGGTTACCTGCTGCAGGCCAATGAATCGGGGTTTCGTTCGAACCGCCCCTTCGTCCCGCAGGCAACACCCGGTTACCGGCGCGTGCTGGTGTTCGGCGACTCGTTTACCGCCGGCGACGCGGTATCGAACCAGCAACGCTACACCGACCTGCTTGAATCGATTCTGCCGCACGCCGAGGTCTACAACTTCGGCCTGTCGTCGACTGGAACCGACCAGCAATACCTTGCCTGGCGCGAGTTCGCGCAGGACATCGAACACGACGTGCTGGTCATTGCCGTGTTTGTCGAGAACGTGCGGCGCGTGGTGGCGCGCTTCCGGCCCCACCGCGATGCGGAAGGCGTCGAGCGACTCTACGCCAAGCCCTTCTATACCCTCGAAGGCGATCGACTGCAGCTGCACCAGGTGCCGCCGTCCGCCGAGCCGTTCGACCTGGGCGACCTGTCGCCCGAGGAGCAGGGCGCGGTCGACAACGGAGGGCGCTTCCCGCTGCTGCGCGGCATCGTCAACAAACTTGGCGCGAAGGAAGCAATACAGCGCATGACGCACTACCAGCCGCTGCCGGCCTACGATTCGGCCGCCACCACCGGCTGGCGCCTGATGCGGGCCATCCTGGCGCAATGGATCCGGGCGCAAAAGCGCCCGGTGGTGCTGATGCCGCTGCCCTTGCCACAGCACCTGGACGAAGTGTGCGACGCCGCGCCCTACCAGGCCCGTTTCGCCGAACTGGCGGCCGAACTTGGCTGCACGCTGCACGACCCCTTGCCCGACCTGATGCACTACAACAAGGCCGAGCGCCGCCGCTTCCGCTGGGAGACGGATATCCACTTCACACCCGAAGGACATCGCGCGCTGGCCAATTCGCTCGCGCCGGTACTCGAACGCCTGCTTGCGCAGCGCGCCTGACCGCACAGGAAACGCTCATGTCCAAACTCATTCTCGGCATTTCGGCCTTTTATCACGACGCGGCCGCTGCACTGGTGCGCGATGGCGCGATCGTCGCGGCCGCGCAGGAAGAACGCTTTACACGCAAGAAGCATGACCCTCGCTTCCCGGCCAATGCCATCAATTATTGTCTCGAAGAAGGATTCGTCGACGCATCGGAACTCGACGCCGTCATCTTTTACGACAATCCCCTGGCCACCTTCGACCGCATCGTTGAAAACGCGCTGGCGACCGGGGCTAACGGGCGCGCGCAGTTCATCAAGGCCGCCGGGCAAATGCTCGGGGACAAGGTATGGGTGGCAGAGCATGTCAGGCGCACGATCGGCACGCTCGGGCGCGAGGGCAGGGTGCTGTTTTCCGAGCACCACATGGCGCACGCGGCCAGTGCGTTCTATCCGTCGCCGTTCGACAGCGCGGCGATCCTGACGATCGACGGCGTCGGCGAGTGGGCCACCACCAGCCTGGGCAGCGGCGACGGCAAGACGGTGCGCCTGTTCTCTGAAATCAATTACCCGCATTCGCTGGGACTGCTCTACAGCGCAATGACGTATTTTTGCGGCTTCAAGGTCAACTCCGGCGAGTACAAACTGATGGGACTGGCGCCGTACGGCGAACCGCGCTACTACGACATCATGCTGCGCGAACTGATCGACGTGCGCAGCGACGGCTCGTACCGCCTGGACACGGGCTTTTTCGGTTACCTCGACTCGATGGTCATGACCAACGACCGCTTTTGCGCCCTGTTCGGCGGGCCGCCGCGCCAGAGCGAGTCGCCCATTACCCGGCGCGAGATGGACCTGGCCGCCAGCGTCCAGAAGCTGACCGAGGACATCGTGCTGCGCACCGCACGCCACCTGCGCTCGATCACCGGCGAGCGTAACCTGGTGATGGCTGGCGGCGTGGCCCTGAACTGCGTGGCCAACGGAAAAATTGTCGAAGAAAAGATATTCGACCAGGTATGGATCC
>JBAQKU010000197.1:0-2381 GCA_049301315.1 Telluria sp. | reverse complement strand
CGTATTGCCCGAATGAGACGAAATCCGCTTCTGTTTTGTGCTTTTCGCCGGTTGCGACGATGACTGGCATTGTCGTTGAGGGATTGTCGGGCCTGCATTTTATGTCCGAGTTGTCTTCCGTGGGAGGAGGCGCCTTGTCCTCATTCCCGGCACCGTGCCCACCCTCACGAAAGATTGGCACTTCAAATCGCGTAAAATTCGCGTAAACGGCGAAAGGTACCTCTCTCTTGGCAATTATTACTACTTTCGGAATGTCGTCCTCAGCCGACGCTCTGACATCCGGCATGACATGCAGCAATGCAAGCACTGCCAAAAATAAAGCTTTCCGCATGATTACTCCCGTCGTTTAGCACAATTACGGCAATTAACTCAAATCGCGATTTCTAAACATAGCTGTTAATTTAATATCTATATTTATTTAATATCAATATTTGCGACGGGGGCCAATTGGGATTGAGCTATGACAGGACGATGGTGGTAACTCGTGTCACGACCCGATAGCGAAGCGGCAAGCAGATCACAATTTAAATGCGGTTCGGGGGCGACGTTACGGTATGCGCTATGGCTACAGCCTTCTCTCGGCGCCCCAGGTGCGGCCGTAAGCAAGCCCTTCGTCCGGGACAAACCGCGTCCGGTGTACGGGGCGCCAGTGCTTGCGCCGGAAAACGACACGCTCACGAAATGACACAAAAATTGAGTGTACATATGAATTTTTGTATTCTATTATTCTCGGGAAACGTTTTTGCGGATTGCGCCACAGAGCAGCGAGCGCCGACGTTGCTTTTCTAACTACAATGTGCCGGCATACGACAGTCCATGACAAGGGCTGGCACGCGCACGGGAGGGACCCCCCATGATTTTGCGTAACTGGCGCATCGGCGTGCGACTTGGCTTTGGTTTTGGCATCATCTTGCTGTTGATGGTGGCAACGGTGTTGCTCGCTGGCTCGGGCGAGCGTGACTGGACCCGGGTGCTGGCCATTTGCACGCCGGCGCTGGTGTGCGGCGCGCTGCTGGCGTGGCGCATCACCGCCAGCATTACCCGGCCGCTGCAGGAGGCGGTGTCGATTGCCCGCAAGGTCGCCGCAGGCGACTTGTCGGCGCAACCGAAAGTCTCGGGCAGCGACGAAGTGGGCGAACTGCTGGTCGCGCTCAAGGGCATGAACGATTTCCTGCGCACGATCGTGGGTCAGGTACGCAACGGCACCGAGGCGATTTCAGGCGCATCGCAGGAAATCGCGCAGGGCAATGCCGACCTGTCGGCGCGTACCGAGGCGCAGGCCGGCTCGCTCGAGGAAACCGCGTCCTCGATGGAGGAACTGACCTCGACCGTCAAGCAGAATGCGCACAGCGCGAACGAAGCGAACAGGCTGGTGCTGTCGTCGGCGCAGGTCGCCACGCGCGGCGGGCAGGCGGTGCGCGAAGTGGTGCAAACGATGGAAGACATCAAGGGAAGTTCACGCCAGATTGTCGACATCATCGATGTGATCAATGCGATCGCGTTCCAGACCAATATCCTTGCCCTGAATGCCGCGGTGGAGGCGGCACGCGCCGGCGACCAGGGCCGCGGCTTTGCGGTCGTGGCGGCCGAAGTGCGCAGCCTGGCGCAGCGTTCGGCCAGCGCCGCCAAGGAAATCAAGGTGCTGATCGATAATTCGGTGGCCAAGGTGGAAAGCGGCAGCCGCGTGGTTGCAGATGCAGGCAGCACCATCGACGAGATCGTCGCTTCGGTACGTGGCGTCACCGTCATCATCGGTGAAATCGCGCAGGCCAGCCAGGAGCAAAGCGCGGGCATCGACGAGGTCAACCAGGCAGTCGCCCAGATGGACGGCATGACGCAGCAAAACGCCGCGCTGGTCGAGCAGGCGGCCGCGGCGGCCGAAAGCATGCGCATGCAGGCCGCGGCGCTGGCGCACGCGGTCAGCACCTTCCGTCTTGAAAACAATGCGGCCGATGCGGTCGCGATGGTGGGCGACGCGGTGGCATACCTGAAGGCGCACGGCAAACAGGCCGCGTTCGCCGCCTTCAGCAAGCCGGAGCCGCGCTTCAAGAAGCGCGACCTGTACATCAACCTGATCGACTTGAACGGCAATACGCTGGCGCACGGGGAAAACAGCAAATTGGTCGGCAAGAACCTGATCGCGCTCAAGGATGCCGACGGCAAGCCGTTCATCAAGGAATTCGTCAACGTCGTGAACAAGGGCGGCAAGGGCTGGGTCGACTACCGCTGGCCCAATCCGGTGACGAGCGTGATTGAAACGAAATCGACCTACATCGAACACGTGGACGGCCTCATCATCGGCTGCGGGATTTATAAGTAAGCGAAATGCGTCGGAGCAGCATCGCCAAAACAATGGGTCGGCGTTCTCGTCGCGACAGTGC
>JBAQKU010000196.1:0-5278 GCA_049301315.1 Telluria sp. | reverse complement strand
GGCTGCAAATCCGCCTGACCGGTCCATATTTCGCCGCTTTTTTGGTCAATAGAATGACTATTGACCTGCAAAATCGACAAAATCTGTCCTCGGCCAGCCGAATTTTCGCTTCGATTCTTCAAGTCCGACAGGCTGCTAGGGCGCGCCCCTTACTTCTTCGGCTCGAACAGCTTGACGGCGGCGCGCTTGTTGGCCTTGAAGGTGTAGTCGAACATGGCGAACTGCTCCTCGAAGGCTTCCTGCATCACGCTGACCGGGTTGGGCGGCAGCAGGCGCAGGTAGGCGTCCGCCTCGCCGTAGTCGCGCTGGATCTCCATGCCGGCCTTTTTCGCGATGTGCATCATGGTCTGGTTGGACGACAGGCAGTGCATGTACAGCGTGTCGACGTCCGAATTGCGGCAGTGGATGGCGGCGCGCTCGAACATCCTGGAGCCGATTCCCATGCCGCGCGCCGAACGCGACACCGACACGCCGAATTCGGCCACTTTGTCCTTGGTGGTGTTGGCGCGCCCCGGCGCCAGCGTCTCCTTGGGCGCAAACGCGAGATGGCCTACCCCGACCAGCTTGAAGACGCGGTTGTACACGCCGTACACGATGTCGTTGTCGAAATCGATCTTGGCCACGTAGGCGGTGATCTGCTGATCGGGCAGCACGGTGCCGAAACGAAGCAGGCGGTCGCTGTCGTCGAGCGCCAGGAAATGCCTGAGCATGCGGCGCCGGTCGCGCTCCGCGAGTTGTTTGACGAGCACGGTCGGCCTGCCGCCTCTGGCGCGCAGCCGGACCAGCCAGCCAGTCATGACTTCCTTAAACATTTGCATGAACATTTTGTTATTCCCCGCGCCGGAAGGCGCCATTGTGCACTGCAGCAATAACTCTATTGTAGCGCATCGATCGTCCCGAAATCGAGCATTTGCTCTAGTGCGGGTTCAGGTCAAGGTTCGCCGGCGCCGCGCAGCGCCTTCTTGACCGCGCACACGCGCGCCGCGTGCACCGCCTGCGCGATGCGCTCCTTGTGCTCGACGTAACGCTGCGCCACGGCGCCGGCATCGACGCCGCGCGCGGCCGCCAGCGCCAGCAGCAGGTGCCCGGCCTGGGGATAGGGTTTGGCGCGAAAATCGTCGGCCTCGCTGCCGCGCCCGCGAAAGTCGCATTCGGCCGCCAGCAGCATCTGCCCGAAACGCCGCGGCTTGCGAAACGCGTCGCAACGCTCGAACAGGGTGACCATGGTATTGGCCCGCAGGCCGAGCGCCCGGCTCACGTTGCCGTGCTCGCGCGCCGTCATCAGTGCCAGTTCGCGGCAGTCGTTGGGCACCTTGAGGCGCTTGCACACGTCCCCGATCAGCTTCACGCCGAGGCCTTCGTGGCCGTGGTGGCCGGGCCACCCGGAAGGCGGGGTCGCCCCCTTGCCCAGGTCGTGCATCAGCGCGGCGAAGCGCACCTCCAGCGCGAAGCCGCGCTCGGCGGCGTAGTCGATCACCAGCATGATGTGCACGCCGGTGTCGACCTCGGGATGGTGCAGCGGCGGCTGCGGCACGCCCCACAGCGCGTCCAGTTCCGGCATGATGCGCGCCAGCGCGCCGCACTCGCGCAGCACGGCCAGCATGCGCGAGGGCTTGGCCTCCATCAGGCCGCGCGCGAGCTCCTGCCAGACGCGCTCGGGCACCAGCGCGTCGACTTCGCCCTGCTCGACCATCCGGCGCATCAGCGCGTTGGTGTCGGGCGCCACCCGGAACTCGGGAAAGCGCGCCGCGAAGCGCGCCACCCGCAGGATGCGCACCGGGTCTTCCGCGAACGCCTGCGAGACATGGCGGAAGATGCGGTTGCGGATATCGCGCTGCCCGCCGAAGGGATCGGTCAGGGTGCCGTCTTCGGCGCGCGCGATGGCGTTGATGGTCAGGTCGCGCCGTACCAGGTCGTCTTCGAGCGTGACCTCGGGCGCGGTGTGGAACACGAAGCCGTGGTAGCCGGGCGCGGTCTTGCGCTCGGTGCGCGCGAGCGCGTATTCCTCCTGCGTGTCGGGATGCAGGAAAACGGGAAAGTCCTTGCCGACCGGGCGAAACCCGCGCGCCACCATCTCTTCGGGGGTGGCGCCGACCACCACATGGTCACGGTCCTGGACCGGCAGGCCAAGCAGCTCGTCGCGCACGGCGCCGCCGACGACGTAGGTTTTCATGGCTTTACAGCGGCGGCTCGTCGTCGTGCGCGGCGGCGCGTTCGGTTTCGGCCAGCGCCTCCTTGACCCAGTGCGCAACGGCAGGATGCGCCTGCATGCGGTCGCAATAGGCCTGCAGCGCCGGCGCCAGCGAGACGCCATAGGTACGAAAACGCATCACGACCGGCGCGAAGAACGCGTCGGCGATCGAAAAGTCGCCAAACAGGAACTGGTGATGGCCGAAGCGCGACAGGCACTCTTCCCAGATTTCGCTGATGCGGCCGATATCGCCCTGCGCTTCGGGAGTGCGCCCGCGCCCCGGACGGCTAACACGGATGTTCATCGACATCGCGCCGCGCAGGCCCTGGAACCCCGAGTGCATTTCGGCGCTCACCGAGCGCGCCATCGCGCGCGCCGCCACATCCTGCGGCCACATGTGTTTTTCGGGGAACTGCTCGGCCAGGTATTCGCAGATCGCCAGGCTGTCCCAGATCGTCATCTCGCCGGCGATCAGCACCGGCACCCGGCCCGCGGCCGTATACTCGGCGATGCGGCTGGCCGTATCGGGCTGGTCGAGCAGTACGCGCACTTCCTGGAACGGGATGCCGAACGCGCTTAGCGCCACCCACGGGCGCATCGACCACGATGAATAGTTCTTGTTGCCGATGATGAGGGTGAGGCCGGGCTTCCTGGCCCGCTCCAGCGTGTGCGAAAGGGTCGGATCGAGTTTGGTTGCTTGCATGTGCGGTCCTGGCGTGTCAGCGTGTTAGCGGCCGGCGCGGGCGCGCAGGTCGTCGAAGCGTTCGGTGGGGGACAGGTAATGCGGCGCCACCGCCTCGAGAGCGGTGAGCTTGATCCCGAGCGAGGCCGCTGTCAATGCCTGGATTGCGGGATCGATCACGTTGTCCACCTTCATGGAGTCGAGATTGTCGCGCGTCAGGAAGGGCGTGCCGGGAAGCAGTTCGAAAAACAACGCCATCAGGCGCGCCAGCCGGTCCGGCAGCGCAATCACCGGACGCGGGTGGTGCGAGTAACGCCCGGCCAGCCTGACCAGCTCGGCCAGCGGGTAGATGTCGGGGCCGCCGAGGTGGTAGACCTGGTGACGCGTTTTCAGGTCGGCCAGCGCGTGCGTGAAGGCCTTGGCCACGTCGCATACGTAGACCGGCTGGAAGTCGGTGTCGGCGCCGGCCAGCGGGACGAACGGCAGGTATTTCTGCATGCGCGCGAACATGTTCAGGAAATGGTCGCCCGGCCCGAACACCACCGAGGGGCGGAAGATGGTGGCGGCCACCGTCGGTTCGCTGCGCGCGGCCAGCTCGCCGTCGGCCTTGGAGCGCTGGTACATGGAAGGACCGTCGGGGGCCGCGCCCAGCGCGCTCATGTGCAGATAGCGCTTGATGCCCTGGGCCGCGCAGGCGGCCACGATGCGGCGCGGGAGCTCGACGTGGGCGCGCTTGAAGTCAGGGCCGTAGGGGGTGCCGCGGCGCGAGTGCAGCAGCCCGACCAGGTTGATGGCGGCGTCGCGCCCGTGCAGCAGGCGCAGCAGGTCGGCGTCGTCGTAGGGGTCGGCCTCGACCACTTCCACGCGCGGCAGGAAAATCAGGTGCTTGGCTTTTTCGAAACGGCGGGTCGGCACGATCACGCGTGCGCCCTCCTCGGCCAGGCGCGCCACCAGATGGCTTCCGATGAAGCCGGAGCCGCCGAACACCACCACTGTCATGTCTTTCATCTTGGTCTGACTCCGCTAAGGTTTCGCAGGATTAGGGCAGATCGGTCTCGCGCGAGCCGCGCGGGGAGACCTGGCCCAGGCGCGCCTTGAGCGACTGGGGCTTGTTTTCGAACAGCGCCGCGTAGTTGGTCGCGTTCGACATCACGTTCTTGACGTACACGCGCGTCTCGGTAAACGGAATCGTCTCGGCGAAGACCGCGCCTTCCATCGGCGCCGACAAGGTCTTGCGCCAGCTGCGCAAGCGCCCGGGACCGGCGTTGTAGGCGGCCGTGGCCAGCGTCTGCGAACCGTCGGTGGCGGCCAGCACCATGTTCAGGTAGTTCGCGCCGAGCACGATGTTGGTGCGCAGGTCCGCCAGCATCGAGTGCACGAAATCGGAAAGCCCGATCTTGCGCGCCACGTATTTGCCGGTCGAAGGCATCACCTGCATCAGGCCGGAGGCGCCCACGCTCGAGCTGGCGTCGATGATGAAGCGCGACTCCTGGCGGATCAGGCCATACACCCATGCCTTGTCGAGGCCGAGATCGCGCGTGGTCGGGTGCAGGATGTCGTCGTGCGGCGCAGGAAAACGCTGGGTGTAATCGAACAGGCTGCGGGTGCGCTCGGAAGTATTGACCATGCGGTCGAGGATCTCGTTGCGGCGCGCCAGTTCGGCCGCCGCCAGCAGCTCGCGTTCGTCGAACTTGCGCAGTTCCCAGTTCCATTCGCGCGTGCCTTCCGGACGCAGGCGCATGCCGAAAAACCTGAGCGCGCGCTGCAAGCCAGGATTGGCCTCGACCCTGGCCAGTTCGCCCGGCGTGGGCGCTGGGGCGGGGGCGGGAATCGATACCAGCTGTCCCAGCTCCTCCATCGCGAGCTGGCCGTAAAAGCTGTTCTGCTCCGCGATGCGCCGGTACATCTCGAGCGCCTCCGCTTGCTGAGGGCCCGACTCGGCCTGCATGGCGCGCGCGCGCCAGTAGGTCCACGTCGCGTCGTTGGCCAGGCGCGCCGGCATCGCCTCGATGCTGCTCCTGACCAGCTTCCAGTCGCCGTGGCGCAGCGCGATGCGCGTCTTCCACTGCATCGCCTCGCGCGTGAGGGGAGCTCCGTCCGCCTTGTTCCAGTATTCGTAGGCCTCCGGCGCGAGCGACAGCGAAGCGGCCAGCGCCATGTTGCTCCAGCCGATCGCCTGTTCCTGCGCGCTCAGCTTCGGTGTGTTCTTGTGCAGAGCGATCGCGGCCAGTTTCAGGCTGGTGCGCGCCATGCGCCCCAGCGCCACCAGGTAGATCTCGCGTTCGACGCGGTTCGCGCCGATCCCGCGCGCCATCGCCAGCGCCGGCACATCGACCGCTTGCGCAGCGCGTGTTTCGGACGCGCCCAACAGGGCCGCGATGCGGCGCGAAGGGCCGGTGGCATGC
>JBAQKU010000195.1:0-4978 GCA_049301315.1 Telluria sp. | reverse complement strand
GCGGCGCGGTGATGACGCTGGCGACGCTGCGCGCCAGCGACGACACGATGGCGTGGAGCGGCATTGGCAATGTCGACGCGGTGCTGCTGCGACGGCCGGGCGCGGCGATTCATGAGGACATGGCGCTGATATGTCGGGGCGGCGTGGTCGGGTACCGGATGCCGGCTCCACGCGTGACGCTGGTGCCGCTTTTCCGTGGCGATCTTCTCATTTTTGCTACCGATGGTATCAGCAGCCGCTTTGTCGAGGGCGTGGACCGCATGGCCTCCACCGATGAGATCGCCGAGAAGCTGCTGGCGTGCTACGGCAAACCGACCGACGACGCCCTGGTGCTCGTGGCACGCTGGCTGGGCGCGCCAGGCGTGGCTGGACAAGGAATCGAGTGAATGGTTGAGCACAGCAAGGATTTGGAACAGCACTACGAGAGCGCGCTTGCCACCTACCTTCTGAGCGAGGAAGACGAGGCGCTGCTGCTGCGCGCCTACGAGCTGGGACGCCGGGCGATCGCCGACAAACGCAGCCTCCTGGACTTGATCGCGGTGCATTATCAGGCGGTGCAGGCCATTGTGACTGGACCGGCCAGCGCAGCGGCGATCGAGCTGAGCGGGAAAAAACTGGAGGCCTTCCTGACCCAGGCGCTGGCCCCGTTCGAGATGACCCATCGGCAGGCGCTGGAACAGTCGCAGGCGCTGCGCGACAGCGAGCGACGCAAGGCGGCGATACTCGACAGTGCATTCGATGCCATTATTACAGTGAGCCATACGGGCAGGATCACGGAGTTCAATCCGGCCGCCGAGCAGATGTTTCTTTATTCGAGAGCACAGGCGCTCAGGTCCGGCATGATCGAGCTCCTGCTCCCGCTGCGCCTGCAGGAAACTCATCGCCTGGCGCTTGCCAATTTCCTGGCTACAGGGGAAGGACAGATCCTCGGTCAACGCGTGGAATTGACCGCATTGCGGGCCGATGGGTCCGAATTTCCGGCGGAAGTTGCGATCAGCGCCGTGCGGATCGACGAACAGCCTTTCTTCACCGCCTATGTGCGCGATATTACGCAACGCAAGCGTGCCGAAGCGCAGGCGCTCCAGTTCAGCGCCGAACTGGAGCGGCGCGTGGCCGAGCGCACCACGGAACTCATGGAAGCGAACCGGGAACTCGATTCCTTTACCTATTCGGTGTCGCATGACCTGCGTGCACCGCTGCGCGCAATCGACGGCTTCTCGCGTATTCTGCTCGAGAAGTACGTATCGGATCTGCCGCCGGAAGCTGCACGCTATCTCGGGCTGGTCCGCGGCAATACCCAGCAGATGGGCCGCCTGGTAAATGATTTGCTGGCGCTGTCGCATCTCGGGCGCAAGTCGATCGCCATGACCGACGTCGTGGTCGGCGAGCTGATCACTGAATGCCTGGAAACGCTCCAGCCCGAGACCGAGGGGCGTTGTGTCGAGCTGGACGTGGGCGAACTGGGTACCTGCCAAGCCGACCGTGACCTGCTGCGCCAAGTGTTCATCAACCTCTTGGGTAACGCGCTCAAGTACACGCGCCGCCGCCAGTGCGCCCATATCGAGGTGCGCGCGGCGCGCCACGGCGGGCAATACATGGTTTGGGTGCGCGACAATGGGGTGGGCTTCGACAAACGCTATGCCGACCAGCTGTTTGGCGTGTTCCAGCGCCTGCACCGGGCCGAGGATTACGAAGGTACGGGTGTCGGGCTGGCGATCGTGCAGCGCATCATCATGCGCCACGGCGGCCGGGTGTGGGCCGAGGCCGAGCTCGATCAGGGGGCGACATTTTTTTTCTCGCTGCCCGACGAACCCGGTGATGGAGCACGGCCAGGTGATGGGCCAGCGCTGCCGAAGGGTACGCCATGAAAGATGCGGCCGCGATCGTGCTTGCCGAGGACAATCCAAACGAGGTGGAGCTCACGCTGCACGCGCTCGAGCAGCACCGGCTGGCCGATAGCGTGCATGTGGCGCGCGATGGATCAGAGTTGCTGGATTATGTGTTTTGCCAAGGCCAGTACCGCGACCGATGCCCGGCTAATTTGCCGCGGCTGGTCCTGCTCGACCTGAAGCTTCCCAAGGTGGGCGGGCTGGAAGTGCTGCGCCGCATGAAAGGCGACCAGCAGCTGCGGGTTGTCCCGGTCGTTGTCCTCACCACCTCCAGCCAGGAGCGCGACATCGTGGAAAGCTACCGGGCCGGCGCCAACAGCTACATCACGAAACCGGTGGACTTCGACGAGTTCACCGGCATGGTCGATACCCTCATGCGGTATTGGCTGCTGCTCAACAAGCTGCCAAACCCTAAGCGGTAAGAACAGCGGTCGTCCATGGGGCCGGATTCATCTCGCGCGGTTTCGCGTAGCGATTGGAGGGAGGGCGCCCAGCCGGGATTCCTGGCGCTATTCAATTGTTGGTCGGCTTGAATGTGTGCGGTTTACTTCAAGGTCCGTTCAAACAGCTGGTAAATGCGGCGGTACTGGTCGTACCAGCTTTCCGGCTGCACGAAGCCGTGGCGCTCGAGCGGGTAGCTCGCCAGTTCCCAGTTGTCTTTTTTCAGCTCGATCAGGCGCTGCGCAAGCCGTACCGAATCCTGGTAGAACACGTTGTCGTCGATCATGCCATGCGCGATCAGCAGGTTGCCGCGCAAGCGGTCCGCGTATTCGATCGGCGACGATTTCCGGTACGCCTCCGGGTCCAGTTCCGGCGTGTTCAGGATGTTGGCGGTGTATTCATGGTTGTAGGTGGTCCAGTCGGTTACAGGACGTAGCGCTGCGCCCGACTTGAACACTTCCGGCGCGCGCATCAGGGCCATGAAGGTCATGAAGCCGCCGTAGCTGCCGCCATACACGCCGACGTTTTTCAGGTCGCCTTGATGGTTGGCCGCGAGCCAGTTGACGCCGTCGATGTAGTCCTCCAGTTCCGGGTGTCCCATCTGGCGGTAGATCGCGGTGCGCCAGTCGCGCCCGTAGCCTTTGGAGGCGCGGTAGTCCATGTCGAGAACGATGTAGCCGCGTTCGACCAGCAGGTTGTGGAACATCTGCTCGCGGAAATAGTTCGGATAACGCTTGCTCACGTTTTGCAGGTAGCCGGCGCCGTGCACGAACATCACGATCGGATATTTCCTGCCCGGCTCAAGCCTGGCGGGACGATACAGCTTGGCCCACACCGGCTCGGCGCCGTGGGTCGACGGCACCGTCACATACTGCGGTTCGATCCATTGGCGCGCCCTGAATTCGGGCGTGCGCGTATCGGTCAGTTTGGTCGGCGCACCGTCGCTCAAGGGCACGCTGGCAAGCTGGATCGGCATATAGCTCGACGAATAGTGCACCAGCAGCCTGCGCTGGTCCGGCGACAGGGCGAAGCGCTCGACGCCTTCAAGCGAGGTCACCTCGCGCAGCGCGCCATCCTTGGCTTGTACTGCGCACACTTCGTAGCTGCCGGGCGTCTTGCGGTTGCATACCATATAGGCGGTGGCGCCGTCGGACGACCATTGAACCTGCGTCGCTTCCCATTTTCCCTGCGTGAGTGCGCGCTGCTTGCCGTCCGCAGCGCGCGTGTACAGGTGCGAGTAGCCGCTTTCTTCGGACAGGTACCAGAGCGTGCTGCTGTCGGGCAGCCAGCCGAAGTCGTTGTTGCCCGAGTTGATCCATGCAGCATCGCTGAGGCGGTGCACCGGCTGCAGCTTGGCGCCGGCCAGGTCGGCCGTGGCGATCCAGCGGTCCTTGTTGTCGATTGCGCGCAGCACGATGGCCACCTTGGTGCCGGTGCCGTTCCATGCGATCGCACCGGTTTCCTCGTTATCGTCCTCGCCCACGCGCACGCCGCGGTTTCCCTTGAGGGGAGCGAGCTTTTGCGCTTCGCGCAGCGCTGCGAGCGGATCGGCGCCGATGCCGGGCAGGCTGTCGAACGACAGTTCGTGCTCCTTGCCGCTGGCGAGCTCCACCAGTTTGAGCGTGTGCGGCATGGGCAGGTTGCGGCCGACGCGGGTACGCTGGTCGTCGAACTCTTCATAGCCCGATTCGGTCACGTAGCGCGGCAATTTTCCGATCCGGCCTTTTTCCGTCGTCTTGGGCGCGGTGGCGATCAGCAGCCAGCGTGCGTCGGGCGACAGCGCGCTCGCTTCAATGACCACCTTGTCGCCAAGGTAGATCGGGGCGGGCGCACGGGTGGGGTCGGCGCGCCGTTGCTGGTCGGCGCGCTCGCGGCCGGCGTCGCGCTCGTCCTTCTGCCGTTTCAAGGTCGAAATCAGGCGCAGTTGCAGCGCGCGCAGCGCATCGTCGTCGGGGGCCGCGGCCGGGTCCTTTGCCGCGCGCGGCAGGGCCAGCGGCGAAACGAGCCGTTCGGCCCGGTTCCAGCCGTACCAGTCGTGGGCGACACGGAACTGGACGCTGCCGCCGTCGGCCGAGTACTGCGGTGCGAGCGCGTTGCTGCCGCGGCTGATCTGGGTCAGCGCGCCGCTCTTGAGATCGCGTTCGAACAGGTCGCCGTTGCGCAGCATGAGGCTGCGCGTGCGGTCGCGGTTGTAGATGATCTTGGCGCTGTCGAGCCTGGCCAGTTCGGCGTCCCCCACCAGTCGCGGCTTGCCGGCCGCCGCTTCGAAGGTATCGCGCAGCGGCGAACCGGTCCGCTTCTGCTTGTAGAACACCTGTTTGCCGTCCCAGCTCCACCAGGCGGTTTCCGCCGGGGTGCCGATCCAGTCGGGGTGGGCCATCGCCTGGTCAAGGCTGATCGGCGTGACGGCTGCGGCGGGTAGCGCCAACGCGGCGGCAAGTAGGGGCAGTGCAAGGAGTCGCATCGTGGGTAACAATCCGAGTGAGGGAAGGGGGCCGGTGGGCCAGAAAATTGCCAGAAGGCATTCTAGCGCAGGCGCCGCCCGGGCGCGAGTGGCCGGGGCGGAAAATCAACAGACGGGGAGGGAAGGCGGGAACTGCGTGCGGGCGGCGGGGCCGCGTGGCGCAGGCCGCACCGGGGTGCGGGCC
>JBAQKU010000194.1:0-14771 GCA_049301315.1 Telluria sp. | reverse complement strand
TTCCGGGCTACGGTCGCCGTTTTCTGGCGAGGTCGAAAGATATCCCGCAGACCTGAATAAGGAAGCTGGCATTTGCCAATCTCCCCTCTCGGACGTGAGAGGCCAGTAGTGGGAATCCCCTTTCTTTAGGGAGGGGAGGACGTCAAGCTTGTCTCTGTCATTCACTGGCCTACCGGCTCAGGCGGCGACGCGGAAGCGCGACACCGAGTTTTTCAGTTCCTGCGCCAGCAGGCTCAGCTGGCGGATCGATTGCGCGGTCTGCTCGGTGCCGTCCTGGGTATGCTCGGTCACCGACAGGATGTGCTGGATGTTGTGCGCCACGCCGTTGGCCGCCGTGGCCTGCAGCTCGGTCGCGAACGAAATCCCCTGGATCAGTTCCGCAAGCCGGTTCGAGACGCGCGAAATGTCCGACAGCGCGGCGCCGGCGGCGTCCGACAGCCTGGCCCCTTCAACCACGCCCTGCGTCGATTTTTCCATCGCGGCCACCGCGTCATGGGTGTCGGTCTGGATGGTGCGCACCAGCGCGCCGATCTGCTTGGCCGCTTCGCCGGAGCGCTCGGCCAGCCGCTGCACCTCTTCGGCCACGACCGAGAAGCCGCGTCCCGCCTCGCCCGCCGATGCCGCCTGGATCGCCGCGTTCAGCGCCAGCACGTTGGTCTGCTCGGTAATGTCGGAAATCAGTTCGGTGATCTCGCCGATCTCCTGCGACGATTCGCCCAGGCGCTTGATGCGCTTGGAGGTTTCCTGGATCTGTTCGCGGATCTCGTGCATGCCCTTGATCGCGTTTTCCACCGCGGTCGAACCCTGGTGCGCCGCCGCCACCGACTGGCGCGCCACGTCGGCCGACTCGTTGGCCGACCTGGACACGTCGTTGATCTCGCTCGCCATCTTGAGCACCGTGGCCGAGGCGTCCTGGATCTCGCGCGACTGCTGCTCGGTGGCGCTCAGCAGCTCGGTCGAGATGTTCTGCGCATTGGTCGAGGCCGACGTCACCTGCTCGGCGGTGGTGGTCACCCGTTCGACCAGGCCGCGCAATTCCTCGACCGTGTAGTTGACCGAGTCGGCGATGGCGCCGGTGATGTCTTCCGACACCGTCGCATGCACGGTCAGGTCGCCGTCCGCCACCTCCTGCAGCTCGTTCATCAGGCGCAAGATCGCGGCCTGGTTCTGGTCGTTGGTGGCCTTCGCTTCCTCTTCCTTGGCCTGCGACAGCTGGCGCATCGCCTCCGCTTCCTGGCGCCGCACGTCGGCGCCGCGGGTGCGGATGCGCGAATCCTGCAGCATCACGCGGCTCACGCTGCCGGCCGTGAGCAGGGTGAAGATCGACGACACCACCATCACCCAGAACCAGACGTCGGTCGATTCCTGGTTGCTGCGGAAGTTGGCCTGCACGTTCGACAGCAGCTTCCTGATCGCCTCGTTCTCGTAAAAGATCGACTGCTCGGCGGCCTTGGCCGCGGAAAACTTGGGCAGGTCGGCCAGGATCGAGGACACCAGCTTCTGGTAGCGGTCGAACTTGTAGCTGATCTCGGCGAGCTTTTCACGCATGTCCTTGTCGCGCATCGGCGCCAGCTGCATGGTGTCGTTCCCGTTCAGGAAGCCCTCGATGGTGGTGCGGAAGGCGGTGCTGTCGCGTCCCAGCTGGAACGCGGTTTCGGCGCGGATGCCGCCCGAACTGAGAAATTCGGAGGCGCTGCGCGAGAGGCGCTGGGTCAGCATCATCAGGCGCCCCAGCGCGGCCAGTTCGCGCGCGCTGCCGCCGCGCTGCACCTTCAGGTTGAGCAGCTCTTCGGTCAGGGCCAGCAGTTCGGGCGAGAGCACGTCGAGCTGCTTGATGGTGCGCCCGAATCCGGTCAGTTCGGTCTTCATGCGCAAGATGGTGCCGGCCGCGTTGTCCGAAGTGATCCACTTGGCGCGCGCATCCTTGAGCTGCCTGGCGATGCCGGCCGGCGGCGCCGGAATCCTGCGTCCGGAGAAGGTGCCGCCGCGCGCCAGCAGGTTCAGGTCGCCGGTCAGCTGGATCCGGCTGTCCGCGAGCTGGTCGAACGCTTCCGGGTAGCCCTGGATCGCGTTCGGGGCCGCCTTGCCGACCCGCTGCGAGTGCATCAGGGCGTCACTGGCGATCTGGGTCTGGGCCGAGGACACCGCGTTGCCGGAGGCGTTCTGCCACAGCGCCAGGATGGTAACCAGGATGCCGGCGCCAAATACCCCGAGCAGGATGCGCAACTGGCGCGGCAGCGAGTAGTGCCCGATCAGCGGCAGCCGGAAGTCGAGTTGCGGCTCGCTGGCCTGCGCCCCGCTCCCCTTGCGCCGCATGATGCTGCCCAGCGCGAGCGACGAATCGTCGTCCTGCGCCGCGCCGGCCTGCGGCTGCGCGCGCGACTCGGCATCGGCGCCGAATTCGGTGGCTGGACCCTCCAGCTCCTGAGGCGCGGCCGGTTTGTTTTTCGGGAAAAAACCCAGTGAAATCTTCGACGCAAATCCCATTCCAGCTCCCAGTCCCTAAGGTGTGGCCATCGTTGTCAGTGACTTAAAATCCGACCTGCAAAAAGCGCGGCTCGCGCACCAGCGCCGCCAGCTCGAGCACGGTCCATTCGTTCGCGTCGCGGTCGCGCAGGCGCGCCCCGGCCGCCTCCATCTCGCCGCCCTGGCGTAGTCCGTACACCCGGGTGACCAGCAGCGCGCAGTTAAATCCGAGCGCCGCGCCGAAGCTCACCACGCGGCTGTCCGGACCGATCGCGCTGCTCGCCTGGCCGAAGTAGCGCGCCAGGTCGATGATGCCGACCAGGTTGCCGCGGATGTTGGACAGCCCCAGGTACCAGGACTGGGTCAGCGGCACGGCGCAAATCGGCAGCACCGGCACGATTTCCCCGGCCTCGGTCAGGTCGAGCAGGAAGCGCTCGGCGCCTATCATCACGCCGAGCTGGTTCAGGTTGGCGTCGCTGTTGCCGCGCGCCGCCTGCATGCGCTCGAGCAGTTGCACCTGGTACTGGCGCAAGCGGGTGCGCCGGCCCGCCGCGTCGCGCCTTGGGCTGGCGCCCGCCACGGAATCGCCCGAGCTCATCGCCTAGGCGCCGAGCGTGGCAATTTTCGCCAACAGCTGCTGCGGGTCGACCGGCTTGACCAGATAGTCGCGCGCGCCCTGGCGCAAACCCCAGATGCGGTCGGTCTCCTGGTTCTTGCTGCTGCAGATAATGATGGGAACGCTGGCCAGCTCGGGGTCGCGCGCAATCGAGCGCGTGATCTGGAACCCGTTGGCGCCGGGCATGACGACATCCATCAGGATCAGCTCGGGCTTTTCGGCCTTGATCTTGAGCAAGGCCTCCTCGCCATTTTCGGCGGTGCTCACCGTAAAGCCGTGCTTGACCAGGATATCGGTCAGGTAATAACGCTCGGTCGGGGAATCGTCGACGATGAGGATTTTTTGTATGGCCACTGGCGCTCCTGGCTGCTTTGGTGTGTCTTGGTTCAAATGGGGGCGGAAAGCGCGCCGCCGCTGTGCTCGCGCACCGCGGCCAGCAGGCTGTCCTTGCTAAACGGCTTGGTCAGGTAGGCCGACGAGCCGACCATGGCGCCGCGCGCGCGGTCGAACAGTCCGTCCTTGGAGGAGAGCATCAGCACCGGCGTGGCGTGGAACCTGGCGCTCTTCTTGATCAGGGCGCAGGTCTGGTAACCGTCAAGGCGCGGCATCAGGATGTCGCAGAAGATCAGCGCCGGATGATGGTCGTTGATCTTGGCCAGGGCATCGAAGCCGTCTTCGGCCAGCACCACCTGGTAGCCGGCCTGGGTCAGGAAAATCTCGGCGGAGCGGCGAATCGTGCTGCTGTCGTCGATCACCATGATCTTCAAACCTGTCGGTTGCTGCGATGTCGTCATAATGAGTTCACTGAGCGAGAAGCAGCACGATAGCATAGGGCTTGGCCCTTGTGCGTATCGTGTTGCGCTAAATCAACTAAGGCGGCCACGCTTCAGAACACGGTCATTTCGAAATCGTCCTTGCGCGCGCCGCATTCCGGACAGGTCCAGTTCATCGGCACGTCGGCCCAGCGGGTGCCGGGCGCGATGCCCTCGTCGGGCAAACCGAGCGCTTCGTCATAGACCCAGCCGCAGATCAGGCACATCCAGGTCTGGTACGCGACCGTTGTTTCATTGCTACTCACGTTATTGATCCTTCAATCTAGTAAAATGCCGCAATCAGGTATCTTAATCCAGCCGCCGTGCAAAACCAAACATCTCCCCTCGTATTAACCTTCGGCGTCTCCGATCCGGTCGGCGCGCTCGGCATCCAGGCCGACCTGGCCGCCTTTGCCGCGCTCGGCTGCCACGGCCTGTCGGTCGCGACCGGGCTGCTCATCGCCGACACCGCGCGCGTCGAGGATGCGCTCGAACTGGACCCCGACTGGGTGGTCGACCAGGCCCGGGTGGTGCTCGAAGACATGACCGTGGCCGCCTTCAAGGTGGGCGCGCTGGTCAGCATCGAGCAGGCCAGCGCGATCGCCGAGATCGTGTCCGACTATCCGGACGTGCCGCTGATCCTCGACCCCTTCCTGTCCAGCCTTCCCGACTCGGGGCTGGCCGACGACGACATGCTCATGGCGATTCGCCAGATCCTGGTGCCGCAGGCCACGGTGCTGCTGCTCTCGCAGGTCGAACTGGCGCGCATGGCCGAGACCTGGCGCGAAGGCGGCGGCGACGACATGCTGGGCGCCGACGTGGCCGAGCTCACCGACATGGGCTGCGGCTTCGTGCTGGTGACCGGTACCGGCACCAGCGGCAGCGGAGCCGGCGCCACGATCTCGAACACCCTGTTCGACGAGAACGGCGTGGTGGGCAGCTTCAGCTGGCAGCACCTGCCCGGCCCCTTCATCGGCGCCGGCAGCACCATGTCGGCCGCGCTGGCGGCCCTGATGGCGCGCCACGGCGACACCGTCGAGGCGGTGCAGGCGGCCCAGGAATACACCGCCGGCGCGCTGGCCCATGCGCAGCGCTTCGGCATGGGCAAGCTGGTGCCCAACAAGTTTTTCAGGTTCGCGCCACAGCCTGTGGCCTGACTATCATCCATCCACACGACCGACTACGCCATGACAACTGAGCACACTTCCAATAACGACACGCTGTTCGCACGAGCCCAAAAAACCACGCCGGGCGGAGTCAACTCGCCGGTGCGCGCCTTCCGCTCCGTGGGCGGCACGCCGCGCTTCATCACGCGCGCCGAAGGTCCTTACTTCTGGGACGCGGACGGCAAGCGCTACATCGACTACATCGGTTCGTGGGGTCCGGCCATCGTCGGCCACGCGCACCCGGAGGTGGTCAAGGCGGTGCAGGACGCGGCCGCGCGCGGCCTCTCGTTCGGCGCGCCCACCCTGGGCGAAATCGAAATGGCCGAAGAGATCTGCCGGCTGGTGCCGTCGATCGAACAGGTGCGGCTGGTCTCGTCGGGCACCGAAGCGACCATGAGCGCGCTGCGCCTGGCGCGCGGCGCCACCGGACGCGACAAGATCGTCAAGTTCGAAGGCTGCTACCACGGCCACGCCGACTCGCTGCTGGTCAAGGCCGGCAGCGGCCTGCTCACCTTCGGCAACCCCACCTCGGCCGGCGTGCCGGAAGACTTCGTCAAGCACACCCTGGTGCTCGACTACAACAACGTGGCCCAGCTCGAAGACGCGTTCGGCTCGATGGGCGACACCATCGCCTGCGTGATCGTGGAACCGGTGGCCGGCAACATGAACCTGATCAAGGCGACCCCGGAATTTCTGGGCGCGCTGCGCACCCTGTGCACGCGGCACGGCGCGGTCCTCATTTTCGACGAAGTCATGTGCGGCTTCCGGGTCGCGCTGGGCGGGGCCCAGGCCCTGTACGACATCGTGCCGGACCTGACCGCGCTGGGCAAGGTGATCGGCGGCGGGATGCCGGTGGCAGCCTTCGGCGGACGCGCCGACCTGATGCAGAACATGGCCCCGCTCGGCCCGGTCTACCAGGCCGGCACCCTGTCGGGCAATCCGGTGGCGGTGGCGGCCGGCATGACCACCCTCAGGCTGATCCAGCAACCCGGCTTCTACGAGAAGCTGACCGCGCAAACGGCCAAGCTGGCGGCCGGCCTGACCGAAGCGGCCAAGGACGCCGGCGTGACCTTCTGCGCCGATTCGCTGGGCGGCATGTTCGGCATCTACTTCAGCGCCGAGGTGCCCGGCTCCTACGCCGAGATGATGGAAAGCGACCGCACCAAGTTCAACGCCTTCTTCCACGGCATGCTCGACGAAGGCGTATACCTGGCGCCGGCCGCGTTCGAGGCCGGCTTCGTGTCGGCCCAGCACGACGACGCCGTGATCGAAGAAACGCTGGCAGCGGCGCGCCGGGTTTTCGCGCGCCTGGCCTGACGCCAACGATTCGCTGTCATGTGTTACACGGCGAACATATTGCGCTTGTTCACCGTGCTACACTGCGCCCGCAATGAGCCAGTTCTTCCCTCTGTAAACAAGGCGCGCTGACCACTTTTTCGGATCGGCCGCGCGCCTTTGCGCGAGCGATCCATGACATTTTTCAGCCGCCTCACCGACAATGCCACCCTGAAGGCGCTGGGCCCCGGGCTGATCACCGGGGCGGCCGACGACGACCCGTCCGGCATCGCCACCTACTCGCAGGCGGGCGCGCAATTCGGCTTCAACACCCTGTGGACGCTGGTGCTGACCTACCCCTTCATGGTCGGGATCCAGCTGGTGTCGGCGCGCATCGGGCGCGTCACCGGGCGCGGGCTGGCCGCCAACATCCGGCGCGCCTACTCGCCGGCGCTGCTGTACTCGATCGTGCTGCTGCTGCTGGTGGCAAACGTGATCAACATCGCCGCCGACATCGCCGCCATGGGCGAAGCGATGCGCCTGGTGACCGGCTTCGGCTCGGCCCACCTGTACTCGCTCGGCTTCGGCGCGCTGTGCCTGGGGCTGCAGGTGTTCCTGCCCTACACCACCTACGTGCGCTACCTGAAGTGGCTCACGCTCGGCCTGCTGGCCTATGTCGCCACCGTCTTCATGGTCAAGATGCCGTGGGCCGAGGTGCTTCAGCGCACCGTGTGGCCCGATTTCCACTTCACGCGCGAGTCGATAGGCATGATCGTCGCGATCTTCGGCACCACCATCAGCCCCTACCTGTTTTTCTGGCAGGCCTCGCAGGAAGTCGAGGAAATCCGCGCCGACAGCCACACCTTCGCGCTGCGCAAGAAGCCCAAGGACGCCGCGGCCCAGCTACGCCGGATCAAGACCGACACCCTGGTCGGGATGGGCTTTTCGAACCTGGTGGCCTACTCCATCATGCTCACCACCGCCGTCACGCTGGGCGCGCACGGCATCACCGACATCGAATCGTCGGCCCAGGCGGCCGAGGCGCTGCGCCCGCTGGCCGGCGAATTCGCCTTCATCCTGTTCGGGCTGGGGATCATCGGCACCGGCATGCTGGCCGTGCCAGTGCTGGCCGGATCGGCCGCCTACGCGGTCACTGAAAGCTTCAAGTGGCGCAACGGGCTTGACCTGAAAGCGGTCGAAGCGCGCAAGTTCTACGGCATCATCGCGCTGGCCACGGTCGGCGGCGCCGCGCTCAACTTCGCGCCGCTCGACCCGATCAAGGCGCTGTTGTGGTCGGCCCAGATCAACGGCGTGATCGCGGTGCCGGTCATGACGGTGATGATGATGCTGGCCCATAACGCCAAGATCATGGGCGAGTACACCCTGTCGCGGCGCCACACCGTGATCGGCTGGTTCGGCGTGGCGTGATGCTGGTGGCGGTGCTGGCGATGTTCGCCATGATGTAGGACGGCGCGGCGCAGGATTATTTTTTCAAGACCGCACAAATCGCGTCCCCAAAAACGGGGGCAGCATCGTTTGGGCAGTACGTAGGATTTCTTACGGACCTAACATCGAGAGACTGGACATAAAAAAACTGATCGCCGCAATCATCACCGCCACTTTCGCCATGGGCACCGCCTTCGCCCAGGCACCGGCTGCCGCTCCTGAAGCCGCCGCAGCTCCTGCCGCCACGAAACAACGGTCAAGAAAGCCAAGTCGACCAAAAAAGCCAGCCACAAGCGTGTATCGCACAAGAAACACAAGAAGGCCGCAGCAGCAGCCTGATTCGCTCGAGTTGAACAAGGTTCGGATCACTTCACGGTGGTGCCGGGCCTTTTTCCGTTTGGGGAAGGTGAATCGGGCAAGCGGGCCGGCCCCGGTCCTTACTTGAGCCAGCCGCGCCGGCGGAAGTACCAGAATGGCGCGATCGCGCTGGTGAGCATCAGCGCCAGCGCGAACGGGTAGCCGAGCGACCAGTCCAGCTCCGGGAACCAGCGCCGGAAGTTCATGCCGTAGATGCTGGCGATCAGGGTCGGCGGCAGGAAGGCGACCGACGCAACCGAGAAGATCTTGATGATCTTGTTCTGGTTGATGTTGATGAAACCGACGGTCGCATCCATCAGGAAGTTGATCTTGTCGAACAGGAAGGAGGTGTGGCCGTCCAGCGATTCGATGTCGCGCAGGATCTGGCGTGCTTCTTCGAACTGCTCGGCGTTGAGCAGGCGTCCGCGCATCAGGAAACTGACCGCGCGCCGGGTATCCATCATGTTGCGCCGGATCCGCCCGTTCAGGTCTTCCTCGTGCGCGATCGCGTTCAGCGCCGCGGCCGCGTCCTGGTCGGTGAATTCCTTTTGCAGCACGCGCTCGCTGACGCCTTCCAGGTTCAGGTAGATGCCTTCGAGCGCATCGGCCGAATACTCGGCGTCGGTGGCGTACAGGTCGAGCAGCACGTCCATGTAGTCGGCGATCGAGCCGGGGCGCGAGCGGGCCCGCATGCGCACCAGGCGGAACACGGGCAGGTCGTCCGTGTGCACCGAGAACAGCATCTTCTTGGCCAGGATGAACGCCACCGTGACCACGCGCGAGGGGCCGTTGTCTTCTTCGAGCAGGAAGTCGGTGCGCAGGTGCAGGTCGCCGTTTTCCGCTTCGTAGTAGCGGGCCGACGCTTCGATGTCCTTGACTTCGTCTTCGCCCGGCAGGATCACGTCGTAGATCGTCTTGACCCAGGCGCGCTCGTCGTCGGTCGGGTCGGTCAGGTCAACCCAGACCGGCGCAACGTTCTCGAGGTCCTCGCGGCTCTCGATCGGTACCTGGTTGAGTCGGCCATTTTGTAAAACGAATACGTTGATCATGCTGCACGCTCTCGGCCGGACGATGATGGGGATGCGGACCGGGCCGCATCAAAACAGCGCAAGTGTACCCGTTCGCCATTTGGCCGGCCACCCCGAAACGAAAATTTCGCTCAGCGCAGCTGTTTTTCGATGATTTTATCGATTTCGGGCACCGAGGTGGGCGGCGCTTCGGCCGGAGCCACCTGTTTCGGGGCCTCGAAGCCGCGCGTGTCGTGGATCTTGATGACCCGGCTGGTGGGGTTCCCGGGTGCGCATTCGGTGTTCGAAATGACGGTCTTGCCTTCGATGACGCACTTGCGCATGACGCCACCGCCGCTGTCGCCGCCATTGCCGGCCACCGCCTTGCGCGCGGTGTCGAGCGCCTCGCGCGCGCCGCTGGCGCCGACAAGTTGGGCCCAGCCTTCGGCAAACACATTGCGCTCGTGGCGCATCGAATAAATGGCCGCCATGGCCAGCGCCGCCAGCAAGGCCGACAAGATGGCCACCCAGTACAGGTTCAAGACGCCGCGCTGGCGATCGATCATTGCGTTTCTCCCTGGCGTTGTGCGAATTGCCTCTATGGTAACTCAGCCGAGTTCATGCGGTTCATTATCAGGTTGGTTCGACGCGCCAGGTAGTTGGTGTCGCGGTGGCGGTCGTAGAAGCGCGGATTGGGCAGCATCACGGCCAGCTTGGCCGCCTGCCCCACGGTCAGGTTGGCCGCGGCCACCCGGAAGTAGTGGCGCGATGCCGCTTCCGCGCCGAACACGCCGCGCCCGTATTCGACCACGTTCAGGTAGATCTCGAGGATGCGCCGCTTTTCCATCACCGTCTCGAGCATGTAGGCGATCACCAGTTCCTGCCCCTTGCGCAGATAGCTGCGCGAGCCGGACAAGAACAGGTTCTTGGCCAGTTGCTGGGTGATGGTCGAACCGCCGCCCACCACCTTGTGCTTCTTGTTGTTCTTTTCGTAGGCTTTTTGCAGCGCTTCCCAGTCCACCCCGTCGTGCCCGGAGAAGTTGGCGTCTTCCGAGGCGATCACCGCGCGCTTGAGGTGGTTCGAAATGCGGCTGTATGGCACCCATTGCTGCTTGATGGCCGCGTCCGGGTTCTTCTCCCTGAGCGCGGACAGCTGCTCGCGCATGAAGCTGGTCGAGGAGGGATTGAACCTGGTCCACCAGCAGATCTGCAGGAAGAAATACAGCTGCACCAGCAGCACCACGAGGAGCGGGCCCAGGAACAACCACTTTATCCAGCCGCGCCCTGTCCCGGCCTTGCCGCCCTTGCGTGTCTTTGTCATGTTTTTATGCTCGGTTTGAACGCATTGCAGAGAGCAGCGCCTGGGTCTCCGGGCGCACCCCGCGCCACACGCGGAACGCTTCGGCCGCCTGTTCGACCAGCATCCCGAGGCCGTCGCGGGTATGCGCGCCGTGCAGGGCGGCAAAGCGCATGAACACGGTCGGCTCGCTGCCGTACATCATGTCGAGCGCCAGCGTGGCGGGGCCGAAAGCGCTGGCCGGCACCGGCGGCATGGCCGCGGCCAGGCTGGCCGAGGTGGCGTTGATGACGATGTCGAACTCGCCCTCGACGGCGTCGAACCCGCAGGCGAGGACCGGTGCGCCGTGGCCGGAAAACTGCAGGGCCAGCCGATCGGCGGTGGCGCGGGTGCGGTTGGCGATCACGATCCGGGCCGGCGCTTCGTGCAGCAGCGGCAGGATCACGCCGCGCGCCGCGCCGCCCGCCCCCAGCAGCAGCACGCGCTTGCCGGTCACCGCGACGAGCGCATTGCGCACGATGTCGTTGACCAGGCCGGCGCCGTCGGTGTTGTCGCCCAGGATGCGCGAGCCGGCAAAACTGAGGGTATTGACGGCGCCGGCGGCGCGCGCGCGCTCGCTCAGGGTGTGCGCCAGCGCCGCCGCTTCGAGCTTGAAGGGCACGGTCACGTTGGCGCCCTTGTAGCCTTGCGCGACCAGGGCGTGCACGGTGGCGGCGAAGCCGTCCAGCGGCGCCAGGCAGCGCTCGTAAATGAGGTCCTGCCCGGTCTGCAGCGCGAACGCGGCGTGGATCTCGGGCGATTTGCTGTGCGCGACCGGGTTGCCGATCACGCAATACCGGTCGCTCATGTGCCGCCTCCCTCGCGCAGGTCCGCTTCCATTTTCTCTTCGCGGGTGAACTTGAAGCGGGTGATGATCACCCACAGGTCGTCCTTGTCGGACGAGAGCATATTCGGCGGGAAGCGCCCGAACGGCGCGGCGCGCCGCACGATGGCCATCGCCGCCTTGTCCAGGTCTGTATTGCCCGAGCTTTTCTCGAGGCGCACGCCGCCGTCCTTCATGTAGATGCTGCCGTCCTGGAAAATCGGGATATACAGCACCAGTTCGCCATACAGCTTGCGGCCGTCCTTCTGCGGGAAGTTCAGGGTGCCGATTTCCTCGACCCGCTTTTGCATGGTCTTGTAATACATCGCATAGCCGACTTCGCGCGTGCTCGGCGTGATGAAGGTCTTGCGCGGACGCTTGTTCTGGTCATTAATCGTGTTGGTGACTTCGGCCGTCATGCGCGCCATCGCGCGGCTCGACTCGAGCAGGTCGACCCCGGTGCGGTTCGGGTCCGGCTTGTCCTTCTCGGTTACCGGGGCCACGTTGAAGTTCGAATCGCGCGCGCGCGTCAGCAGGTTCTCCTGCATTTTCTCCAGTTCCGCGATGCGGCGCTGGGTGGCCTTGACGCTCTCGCCGGTCTCGATCTTGCGCATGTCCGGCAGGGGCGACCTGGCGCGTCCGTCGTCGGCATTGCCGCCGCCGTCGAGGTTGGCCTGGGCCAGCGCCTCGGCCTTGATCGGCGCCTTCGCGTGCTTGGCGTTGACCAGGATGACCTCCAGCCCGGGGTCGGCCGGCTGGAGCCGGAATGCATCGGGCGCGACGAAGCGCACCGCCAGCAGGGCCACGTGCGCGAGCACGGATACGGCCAGTGCGACCATCAGGGAGCGGTTTTCTTGGGAATACTTCACGCGATACCGGGCTTCGAATCTGTTGAATCAGAGAATGGTGAATTCTACGTCAAAGGGCAAGGCAGGGTGGACAGCTTTTTTCGCCCCCACCCCGCCCTGTCGGAGCGCTTTACGGCTCCGGGGTGATGACGGCCACCGCGCCTTCGGCTTCCACCGCTTCGGCGGCGGCGGCCTCGCCGCTGTCGGCCACCACTTCCTCGTCCTCGTCAAACTCGAGGTCGGCATCGGGGGAAATCGCCTCGGCCGCCGGAATTTCCAGCAGGCGGGTCTCGATCGTCAGGTCCACCTCGTCCCAGCGCAGGATGTCGAGCCGGACCTGGGCGCCACGCGCGACCTGGGGCATGCCCGGCAGGCGCACGATCAGCGGAATGTCGACCAGGCGCAACACTTCATCCTTGAGCACCACGGCATCGACCTGGCGCGCGTTTTCCTGGCCCAGCCAGCGCAGGCACCAGTAACGCTCCATGTTCTGCTGATGGTCGTTGTAGGCGGCGTAGGCCGCGTCGAAGGCCGAGACGATCGCGAACAGGGCCGCGTCGCGCGGCTTGAAGGGCGCCACCAGCGGTGCGGCCACGCCTTTTTCGGCGCAGGCCAGGATCTGCCACTGGTTCACCAGGTCGGTGTAGCGGCGCAGCGGCGAGGTGCTCCATGCGTACTGGTCCACGCCCAGGCCCTGGTGCGGGGCGGCGTGGGTGACCATGCGCACCTGCATCTTGGCGGCCCAGCCGGCGCCGCTGCCCGCTCCCTGCGAGCGGTAGATGCCGGGCACGCCGGTGTCGTGCATCAGCTTGCCCCAGGTGCTGTTGGCGAAGATCATCAGCTCGGCGACGATCTTGTCGAGCGGTGCGCCACGCTTGCGCCGCAGCACCGACACCACGTCGTTCTCGACATAGAAATTGAAATCGATGCGGTTGTTCTGCTCGGGCTTGAGGCCGAATTCCTCGCGTTTTTTCATGCGCCCGGCTTCGAGCTGCTGGGCCCACTGCCACAGCAGCGCCAGCTCGCTCTTGTGCGGGTACTCGCCGGCCCCGCTGGCGAGCGTCTCTTCGTTGACCAGCTCGTCGAGGTCGTTGTGGCGCAGGTTGCTCTTGATCGGCACCAGTTCGGCCCGCGTTTCGGTCGACAGCACGCCCCAGCCGTTCGGGTCGAGCGTGGCGTACAGCGACAGCGCCGGGCAGGTCTTGCCCTCGGCCAGGGTGAAGGCGGCGACTATCTCGTCCGGCAACATGGTGATTTTGTCACCCGGCATGTAGACGGTGGACATGCGCGCGCGCGCCAGCTTGTCGAGCACGTCGTCGGGACGGATGCCCAGCGCGGGCGCGGCGATGTGGATGCCGACCCGCAGCGTGCCGTCTTCCAGCGTGCGCACCGAGAATGCGTCGTCGATCTCGGTGGTGGTGACGTCGTCGATCGAGAACGCGGCCACGTCGGCCAGCGCCAACCCGCCCGGCACCGCCGGCACCGGCACGCTCGGAAAGCCTGTGCCGCGCGGAAAATTCTCGAACAGGAAGCGCGCCATGTGCAGTTCCTTGGGCGAGGCCACGCCGCCGGTGGCCAGCATCAGGCGCGGCGGCGTGGTGCGCAGTTCGTCGCAGGCCGCTTCGAGCGCCTTGAACTCGACGCTGTTTTTGTCGGGGCGGAACAACAGTTGCAGCACCATCGGCTGCATCGCCGCCGGCAGGCGCCCGGCCTTGAGCTCTTCCACGTAGGCGGCCTGCACCAGCGCCAGCTGTTTCTTCTTTTCGATGCCGGCCTGGGCCGCGCGCAAGGACGCCTCCGGCGCCGCCTTGTAGCGCCCGCGCCCCTTCTTGTAGAAATAGATCGGTGCGCCGTGCAGCGCCAGGATCAGCCCGGCCGCCTCGGGCGCCAGCGGCGCATGGCCGAAATATTCGGCGCCCAGCTCGGCAAAACCGAACTCCTCCTGGCCCGCCACTTCCCACAGGAACTCGAGATCGACCTCGGCGGCAATCGCCTTGGCCGCCTCCAGCAGCTCGGCCGGGCCCGGCTTCTCGTATTGCAGCAGGACGTCCTTGACCTTGACCTTGGTGCGCTTGCCGCTTGACATTTCAACCTGGTAAGCCTCGCCCGCCTGCGACAGCACGCTGCCGGCCTTGAAGTCGCCCGATTCTTCAAAAAATAGATTCATTGTTTCAATTCGTGTTCGTTAATGTGGTGGCCGCCGCCAGTTCCAGCACCGCAGGCAGGAATACCTCGGTGACCAGCAGCGTTCCCTGACGGCGGCGGTACAGGCAGCGCCGCGCATATAAAACCGGTTCCCGCAAGCTCGTCCCCAGCGCCGCGCACGCGCGCAGCATCAGGGGGTGGCCGGCGCGGATGCGGGCAAATTCAAGTACGCCGCGCCTGACCCGAGGGTCGTAAAACAGTGTGCTGCCGAGCGAACCTTCGCCCAGCGCGCTAAACAATGGCCAGTCCGAGGCGCTGGCCGTGAGCGGCACCACGGTATGGGCGAACACCACGGGCCGTTCGTCGCAGCGCAGCACCACCTCACGCTCCCACACCCGCTGCGAGCGCACCAGCCCGATGGCGCGCGCTTCGTCCGGCAGGCACAAGGCGCTGCGCTGGTGCAGGCGCTGCACC
>JBAQKU010000193.1:0-3596 GCA_049301315.1 Telluria sp. | reverse complement strand
GCCGGGAACACCACGTTGTCGAGCAGGAGCAGCAGATTGTTGAATGTCATGACGGCAAAACACAAGCCGCTCCAGAACAGCAGGCGGTGGCGCGTCCGGCGGTAGCTTCCCAGCAGCAGCCAGGCGCAGGCTAGCGAGGTGAGCATACAGAGGGTATAGATGGTTTCGGCCATTTATGATTCCTTTCGCCATTTGAACGCGTCCGCAAACTGCTGCGCCTTGCGGTCCAGTTTGGAGTGGATGAGATGGGTGATATCGACCAGCCGTTTCGAATACAGTTCGGCCACCTGGTCGATGGTGCCGCCGAGCGCGTCGGACGATGGCCGGTAGCGGTAAGTGGGGCTGTCTTGCCCGGTCAGGCAGGGAGCGGCCATGCCCGCCTTGCACAGGTCGTCGAGCAATTGCTGGGCCAGTCGGTCGCGGATGTACAGCCGCCCTGCAACGGTCTCGGCGCGCCAGCCTTGCTGCACGTTCGCGCGCAGCAACAGCAGCGCTTCCAGGTGGGGGACGGAAGAAATACTGGTCAGGATGAAGCGCCGTATATCTTCCGGGATCGGTTGCTGCTCCATTACCTTTGAGGTTTCCTTTTGGCAGGAACTGATCAATAAAAAACGCATTTTATTACATTCCCCCGTGAAATGCGCGCCCAATTGTGCGCACCGGAAAAACAGCTTTTTCGGCGCGGCTGGCGCGCGCGCAGGGCTGGCTCGCGCGCTGCGCGGCAGGCTACAATGCGGCACTGTTTTGTTTCACTGAGGAATCATGCTTCGAACAACAATGCGCGCCGCGCTGCTGGCCTTGTCCTTGCTTGGCGCCGGCGCCGCCAGCGCCGGCGGCTGTCCCGCCCACTATGTCGACGGGCGCCTGCCCGAGATCCGCAACCCGAAACTGGCGAGCGCCACACGGGAGTTATGCTACGGTGTATTCGGGGTAGTGCATTCGGGCGTGACACGCACGCCGTTGTGGTCGGCCGAGCACCTGCGGGCGGAAAATCTCGCCTCCGCGCAAGGCCTGCCGCGCAAGAGCGCCTTCCATGCGGAAGCGAAGCTGCCGCCATCGCAGCGCGCCGAACTGTCCGACTACGCGCGCAGCGGCTTCGACCGGGGACATATGGCGCCCAGCGCCGACATGCCGGACCGCGACGCCCAGCGCGAGAGCTTTACGCTTGCCAACATTGTGCCGCAGGACGCGGAGAACAACCGGCATGTGTGGGCCGGCATCGAAGGCGCGGTGCGCAAGATGGCGCAACAGGAAGGGGCACTGTACGTGATCACCGGACCGGCCTTCATCGGCGCCACCGTGCAGAAGGTGGGCAAGGTGCTCGTGCCAAGCCACCTGTACAAGGCGGTCTACAGTCCCGCGCGCAAGGCCGGCGCGGCCTGGTTCGTCGAGAATGCTGCCGGCGCCTACTACCAGACCATGACGCTTGCGCAGCTTGAAACGACGATCGGCATCGACCTGATGCCCTCGCTGTCGCAGCAGCAAAAGCAGATCATGCTGCGCCTGCCGCGCGTGAAGACACACAGGCCGCGCCCCTGACGGCCGGCCACATGATGGGAGTTGCCATGAATGCGAAGAAAGAGTCGAAGAAAACGACGTTCGTGCCGTACGCGAACGAAGCCGACGTGCTGGAGGTGGGGGCGCTGACGATTGAGAACCGGCTCGACCGGATCACGATTGCCGGCGACATCGACCTGACCGCCGACCAGGCCGGCCTTGCCAACGCGCGCCTGCTGCACCGGCTGCTGGGCGATATCGTCGCGCGCCTGGAAGCGCGTGAACTGCCGGCCACGCTGCCCCCGCCGGTGGTCGGGACGGTGAAAAATCCTTTCGAATGAGCAGTGTCCCGGCTGGCGTGGCGCGCGTGGTCAGTGCGCCATCAGGACCGGCAAGGTCATGCTGCGCAGCACGGTGCGGGTAACGCCGCCCATGACGAATTCGCGCAGGCGGGTGTGGCCGTAGCCACCCATGACGATCAGGTCGGCGCCGCGGTCCTGCGCCATCGACAGCAGCACCGCGCCGTCCTCGATACGGCTGTCGGAACGAATGACGTTGACCTTGACGTCGTGCCGGGCGAGAAATAGCGCAATGTCGTCGCCCGGGTTGTCGCCGCTGACGTCGGCCAGGTCGCCGGTGAAGACCACCACGTCGACCTGCTCGGCGCGCGTGAGCATCGGCAGCGCCCCGCGCACCGCGCGCGCGGCGCTCAGGCCGCCGTCCCATGCGACGATCGGGCGACGCCCGACGCTGGGGAAGCTTCCCATGAACGGCACCAGCAGCACCGGACAGCCGCCGCCCATGATCACGTATTGCGGCAGGTCCGGCGGCACCGCCGGGCGCGGTTCGTCGGCCCTGGTCTGGCCGATCACGACCAGGTCGCTGTAACGTCCGCGCAGGCTCAGTGCCACGCCGGCCTCGTCGTCGATGACGCTGCTTTCGTGCGAGCGCAGCTGCTGGTTCCTGACGGCGTCCTCGAATGCGGCGACCGCGGCGTCGGCCTGCTGGCGCAAGATGTCGAGATGGGCGGTCAGGAAGGCGCTGTAGCCGCCGCCGTCGGCAACCCAGGCCCCGGGGTAGGCGAACTGGGCCACGCCGCCGGTGACGGCAATGCCGGCCAGGTGCGCATCGTGTTGCTGCGCCAGTTCAATTGCAAGGCGGACGCGTTCGGCGCAATTGCTCGACTGGTCTGCCTGTACCAATATCGTTCTGTAGCTCATGGCTGCCTCTCTACAAAATCGCTGTGGAATCGTGCTTGAGGCGGCATCGAAAAATGCCGGATCCGCGGTTTTTCAAGACTCCCTTAAAGGTAAGAGGAGGGCGGCGCCGAGTCCAGAAAAATCGAACCGGATCAAGCCCGGAAACGGCATGATCTGACGTGGATCAAAGCCGTACTGCGTCCGTTCAATAAGATGCAGCCACGCCTGCAGCGAGGGAGTGCCTTCAAATGGATGAGACCGGAACAGGGCGCGGCACCATGCGCGCCATGCTGCTTGAACAGCCGGGCGCGCCGCTGCGCGCGGTGCGCCGTCCGATTCCCGCCCCCGGCGCGCACGAGGTGCTGATCCGGGTCGGCGCATGCGGGGTCTGCCGTACCGACCTGCATATCGCCGATGGCGAACTGGCGCCGCACCGCCTGCCGCTGGTGCCGGGACACGAGGTGGCCGGCACCATCGTCGAGGCCGGATCGCAGGTCGCGGCATTGGCCATCGGAGAGCGGGTGGGGGTGCCCTGGCTGGGCGGCACCTGCGGCCACTGCGAGTTCTGCCGGGCAACGCGCGAGAACCTGTGCGACACGCCCAGTTTCACCGGCTACGACCGCGACGGCGGTTACGCCGACTACGTGGCGGCCGACGCGCGCTATTGCCACCGGCTGCCTGAACGCTACGACGACCTGCATGCCGCTCCCTTGCTGTGCGCCGGCCTGATCGGGTACCGCGCGTTTGCCATGTGCGCAAACGCGCAGCGCATCGGCTTGTACGGGTTCGGCGCGGCCGCCCACATCGTGGCGCAGGTGGCACGCCATGCGGGGCGCGAGGTGTTCGCGTTCACCCGGCCGGGCGACGCGCGCTCGCAGGCGTTTGCGCGCGCGCTGGGGG
>JBAQKU010000192.1:0-7282 GCA_049301315.1 Telluria sp. | reverse complement strand
CGTATTGCCCGAATGAGACGAAATCCGCTTCTGTTTTGTGCTTTTCGCCGGTTGCGACGATGACTGGCATTGTCGTTGAGGGATTGTCGGGCCTGCATTTTATGTCCGAGTTGTCTTCCGTGGGAGGTGGCGCCTTGTCCTCATTCCCGGCACCGTGCCCACCCTCACGAAAGATTGGCAATTCAAAACGCGTAAAATTCGCGAAAACGGCGAATGGTACCTCTCTCTTGCCTATTATTACCACTTTCGGAATGTCGTCCTCAGCCGACGCTCTGACATCCGGCATGACATGCAGCAATGCAAGCACTGCCAAAAATAAAGCTTTCCGCATGATTACTCCTGTTGTTTAGCCCATGTTCGCCAAGTTTTTTTCAGCGCGGTTTCTAAACATAACAATTATTTTAAAGACCATTTTTATTTTTTGTCAAAATTAATGAAGCGACCACTTTGAGTTGGTATCGTAACAAACGATTTTGGAGACTCCCGGTACGAACCAGGCGCCGCGAGCACCAGATCGCGCCGTAGAGAAAAAGTCAGCCGCACGGGCGCCGTGCCAGGCATGGGAGCGAGCGCGAGGAAATGGCATTCATGGCATCAGGATCGAGCACGTCCTCGCCTGGTTTCGCTGGCAGAAACTCTTATGTCATATAGAAGACTTAATGCAATGCAATGGTATAATCCCAATTGCCGCGTTGCTTCAAGTGAGTGGTTGCCTTTCATCACTGATCAATGACCGACAACCAGAGGGGAAAGAGCTGCAGTTTGCAAAAAACCCTGGCAGGACACGCAGCGAACCTACAACCACCAACATGTGAGAACATCAATGCTCCAAGCATATCGCCAACACGTCGCCGAACGCGCAGCGCTCGGTATCCCCGCGCTCCCGTTGTCCGCCGCGCAGACCAAAGACCTGGTCGCCCTGCTGAAGAACCCGCCCAAGGGCGAAGAAGCGTTCCTGGTCGAGCTGCTGACCTACCGCGTTCCGGCCGGCGTCGATGATGCCGCCAAGGTCAAGGCCACCTTCCTCGACCTGGTTGCCAAGGGCAAGGAAAGCTGCGCGCTGGTCTCGCGCGAGAGCGCCACCGAACTGCTGGGCACGATGCTCGGCGGCTTCAACGTCAAGCCGATGATCGACCTGCTGGGCGACCCGGTCGTTGGCGCGGTCGCGGCCGAAGGCTTGAAGAAGACGCTGCTGGTGTTCGACTACTTCCATGACGTGAAGGAACTGGCCGACAAGGGCAATGCCAACGCCAAGGGCGTGCTGCAATCGTGGGCCGACGCCGAGTGGTTCACCTCGCGTCCTGAAGTACCGCAAAGCCAGACCCTGACCGTGTTCAAGGTCACCGGCGAAACCAACACCGACGACCTGTCGCCGGCTCCCGACGCGACCACCCGCCCCGACATTCCGCTGCACGCGCTGGCGATGCTGAAAAACGCGCGCCCGGGCATCGAGCCTGACGAGCCGGGCAAGATCGGCCCGCTCAAGCAACTCGAGGCACTCAAGGCCAAGGGCCATCTTATCGCCTACGTGGGCGACGTGGTCGGCACCGGTTCCTCGCGCAAGTCCGCCACCAACTCGGTGTTGTGGTTTACCGGCGAAGACATTCCCTTCATCCCGAACAAGCGCTTCGGCGGCTTCTGCCTGGGCACCAAGATCGCTCCGATCTTCTACAACACGATGGAAGACGCCGGCGCGCTGCCGATCGAACTGGACGTGACGGCCATGAACATGGGCGACGTGATCGAACTGCGTCCGTACGAAGGCGTCGCGCTCAAGAACGGCGAGGTCATCTCCAAATTTACCGTCAAGTCCGACGTGATCTTCGACGAAGTGCGCGCCGGCGGACGTATTCCCTTGATCATCGGGCGCGGCCTGACGACCAAGGCGCGCGAAGCGCTCGGCCTGCCGGCGTCGACCCTGTTCCGCCTTGCCGCCAACCCGGCCGCCTCGAGCACCGGTTTCACGCTGGCCCAGAAAATGGTCGGACGCGCCTGCGGCCTGCCGGAAGGCGAGGGCGTGCTGCCCGGTACCTACTGCGAACCGAAGATGACCACGGTCGGCTCGCAAGACACCACCGGCCCGATGACGCGCGACGAACTCAAGGACCTGGCTTGCCTGGGCTTTTCGGCCGACCTGGTGATGCAGTCGTTCTGCCACACCGCGGCCTATCCGCAGACGGTCGACGTCACCACCCACCAGACGCTGCCGCGCTTCATTTCGACCCGTGGCGGCGTCTCGCTGCGTCCGGGCGATGGCGTGATCCACTCCTGGCTGAACCGTTTGCTGCTGCCTGACACGGTCGGCACCGGCGGCGATTCGCACACCCGTTTCCCGATCGGCATTTCGTTCCCGGCCGGCTCCGGCCTGGTCGCGTTCGCCGCCGCCACCGGCGTCATGCCGCTCGACATGCCGGAATCGGTGCTGGTGCGCTTCAAGGGCGAGATGCAGCCTGGCATCACCCTGCGCGACCTGGTCAATGCAATCCCGCTGTACGCAATCCGCCAGGGCTTGCTCACGGTCGAGAAGCAGGGCAAGAAGAATGTCTTCTCCGGGCGCATCCTCGAGATCGAAGGTTTGCCGAACCTGAAGGTCGAGCAGGCCTTCGAATTGTCCGACGCCTCGGCCGAGCGCTCCGCCGCAGGCTGCACCGTGCATCTCGATAAGGATCCGATCATCGAGTACATTAACTCGAACATCACCCTGATGAAGTGGATGATTGCCACCGGCTACGAAGACAAGCGCACCCTGGTGCGCCGCATCAATGCGATGCAAGCCTGGCTGGACCAGCCGGAACTGCTCGCTCCGGACGCCGACGCGCAGTACGCCGCCGTCATCGAGATCGACCTGGCCGATATCCACGAGCCTATCCTGGCATGCCCGAACGATCCGGACGACGTCAAGGTGCTGTCCGAAGTGGCCGGCGCCAAGATCGACGAAGTGTTCGTGGGCTCCTGCATGACCAACATCGGCCACTTCCGCGCCGCCTCCAAGCTGCTCGAAGGTAAGACCGACATGCCGGTTCGCCTGTGGATCGCGCCGCCGACCAAGATGGACCAGCAAGTGCTGATGTCCGAAGGCCATTACGGCACGCTCGGCCGCACCGGAGCGCGCATGGAAATGCCGGGCTGCTCGCTGTGCATGGGTAACCAGGCGCAAGTGCGCAAGGGTTCGACCGCGATGTCGACCTCGACCCGCAACTTCCCGAACCGCCTCGGTATCGACACCCAGGTCTACCTCGGCTCGGCCGAACTTGCCGCAGTGTGCGCCATGCTCGGCAAGATCCCGACGATGGAAGAGTACATGGCCAATATCGGCGTGCTCGACAAGAACGCGACCGACATCTACCGTTACATGAACTTCGACAAGATCGAGGAATTCCGCGACCTTGCCGATACCGTCACGATGTAAGCGAGGGCGCCGGCACAGCGGTGCCGGCATGCCTTGACCGATTCCCCGCCGCGTCCCGTACGCGGCGGGGAATTTTTTATTGCGTCTGCAAAACCGGCTAGCCAGCGTGGCGCAGCGCCGACACCGCGCTCTGCGCCGCTTCGGCCAGCGTCGGGTGGGTCTGGATCGCGTTTTCCAGGACGCTGCAGGGCGCGTCGGCATTCATCAGCGCGACATAGATATGCACCAGTTCGGCGCCTTCCGCGGCCAGCGCCGCTGCGCCCAGCAGGCGCCCGGTGCCGGCGTCGATCACCACCTTGATGAAGCCTGCCGTCTCGCCCAGCTCGATTGCCTTGCCGTTGCCTTTCATGGCGAAACGCGCGACCTTGATGTTCTTGCCGGCCTGGCGCGCCTGCTTTTCCGTCATGCCGACGCGGCCGAGCGAGGGATCGGTGAAGACGGCGTAGGGAACGATGCGCGCCGCCGTGCTGCGCGACTTGTCGCCGATCAGCTGCGATTCGACGATGCGGTAATCGTCCCATGCCGTATGGGTAAACATCGGGCCGCCGCGGATATCGCCCACTGCCCACACGCCGGCGACGCCGGTGCGCAGGTGCTGGTCGACTTCGAGGAAACCTTTTTCGGTCGGGCGCAGGCCGATGTTTTCCAGTCCCAGGTCATCGGTGTTCGGCTTGCGGCCGAGTGCGATGAACAGATGGGAGGCCGCAAGGTCGTCCGTCTTGCCGCCGCTCTCGAGCGTCAGCGCCACGCCCTGCGGCGTCTTGCGGCACTGGGTCGCCCTGGCGTTCAGGCGAAACCGGATGCCTTCGCCTTCGAGCATCTGTTGCAGCGCCGCGGCGACCTCGGGATCTTCCTGCGCGGCCACCTGGGCGCCGCTCTCGATCACGCTGACCTCGGCACCCATGCGCCGGTAGAACTGTGCCATTTCCAGGCCGATATAGCCGCCCCCGACCAGCGCCAGATGCTGCGGCAACGCGCGCTGCGCGAGCCAGTTTTCCGCGCTGAGGTAGTCGATCTCGCGCACGCCCTCGATCTGCGGCACGGCGCTGCGCGTGCCGGTGTCGAGCACGACGTGCGCGGCGACGATGTCCTCGTCCCCGAGCGCAAGACGGAAGCGTTCGGCGTCGCGCGCCACGAAGCGCGCGTGAGCGTGGATCAGCTCCGGGTTGCCGCGCCCTGCAAAACTGGCCTCCAGCGACTCGCGCATGCCTTGCGCGACGCGCGCGGCGCGCGCGAGCACGGCGCCGAAGTCGGGCTGCACGGCCCCCACGTTCACGCCGAATTCGCTGGCGCGGCGCGCCAGCCAGGCGACGCGCGCCGACGCGAGCGCGGCCTTGGTTGGGGTGCAGCCGAAATTCACGCACGAGCCGCCCATCTGCTTGCGCTCGACCAGCGCGACGCGCCGGCCCGCGCGCGCAAGCGATTTCGCCAGCGCAGGCCCGGCCTGGCCGGCGCCGATGATGACCACGTCAAATTCTTTCATGTCCTGATCCTCATCTCAAGGAAAATCCGACGGCCAGCGCTTCGCCGTGGAAAAACGACACACGATCCCGGTTTGAGAAACGAAATTTGATAAAGTTCAGGGCCACGAGGGCGCAGGGGCGCCCGAAAGGGATCACCGTTGCAGCGAAACCGGTATGTCGCGGCCGAAAAAAATGCCCGGAACTGTCCGGGCATTTTATTTAGTGGAAGTGCTCGCCGCCCTGCGGCATGTCCTCGGGCATTTCCGGGTGCACCAGTTCGCCTGTGGGGTCGGCAAACAGCGGCGCGCCGCAGTCGTCGCAATATTCGGCCACGAAACGTTCGCTGTGGCGCTTGATGTGCGTGATCCCGGCTTCGTTCAGGTGGGCGATGATTTCCTCGAGCGGCGCCTTGTGCTGCTCGATGCCGGCGATGCCCGCCTGCAGCAGGCCCTCGACCGGGGTGCCGTCTTCGTCCTCCTGGCCGTACAGCGGCCACACAATGCCGTAGATGACGTCGCTGGTCTGGCGCAAGGTGAAGGCGACCCGGTATTCGTCGATCTGGCCGTCCGACGCTTCCTCGCCGAAGCCGGCGATCACGGCGCGCAGATCGGACGCTTCGACGTCGAGCGTGTTGGTCAGGTAATGCACCGCGGCCCGGATCGAGACCGGGCGAATCAGCTTGTCCGCTTCGCGGCAGGCCACGTAATACGCTTCCGGCAGCAGCAGTTCGATGCCGCAGCCGGGCAGCAGGCGCGCGATGTTCGGGGTCGCCTGGGTGCGCCACTGTTCCAGCGCATTGCTGCGCTCGGCCGAGAAATTGCTCTGGTACTGAGGCTCCTGCCACTTGAACAGGGGCGCGCCGAGCGGCGCCACCACGGCCAGCAGCAGGTAGCGCGTGTCGGCCAGGAAGGGCGCGGTCTCGGGCGGCTTGGCAATCGGCTTGAGCGCGCTGCCCTTGTAGGCCGCTTGCGCCAGCTTGTGGGTCAGCGCATAGGTCTCGGCATGGCTGTGCGGCAACTGGTCGATCGCGAACAGGGTAGGGGCCATCGCCACCCGCGTGCCCTCGGCCAGCAGGTGCGCCGAGAAATGCGCGCACAGCGTGCTTGCCAGCTCGGGCGCGATGGTGCCCGACGCTATCGAAAAGCGGGTCCAGGCGAGGATGGGCGCCGCCACCAGCAGCGCCTGCCAGCTGGTCTCGGCACCGTCGTGCTGCTCGACCATGACGGACGATTCGCTGACCGCCTCGACCCCTTCCATCAGGATGTCGTAGGCGTTCAGGTCGTCCTTGAACAGCGCGTTGAGGGTGGTGTCGACGGTGTCCTGGTGGCCCGACTTGAGCAGTTTCTGCAGATGCGTATCGAGATGGCGTTCCCAGGCCCGTTCCTCGATGCGGCTGCCGGCCTGCACGATGGCCTGTGCAATGCTGGTCAGGCGCTGGCTTTCCGCCGACAGTTTGTGGGATGAATCTTTGGATGGACGACGCATGGGGCTATAAGAGTCTTTGCTAAGTGAATGAACGGATCGATAATTGACAACAATGATAAACCCTTATCGCCCGTATTGTAGTTGATTCGGCCATCGACAATGAATACAGCGCAATAAGGACGAAAAAAAGCGCCGGACGGATCCGGCGCTCTTGTTGCTGCCAGGGCAAGCAGCTAAGGCGCTCAGGCCGCCAGCAGCTGGCGCAGCACGAACGGCAGGATGCCGCCGTGCTTGTAGTAGTCCACTTCGATCGGGGTATCGATGCGCAGCAGGACCGGCACTTCCTGGCTCTGGCCGTCGGCGCGGTGGATCACCAGCGTGGCCAGCTGTTGCGGCTTGATCTCGCCTTCCATGCCCTTCAGGTCGAACGTCTCGGTGCCGCCGATGTTCAGGCTTTGCACGCTGTCCTCGCCGATGAATTGCAGCGGCAGCACGCCCATGCCGACCAGGTTGGAGCGGTGGATGCGCTCGAACGAGCGCGCGATGACCGCTTTCACGCCCAGCAGCTGGGTGCCCTTGGCGGCCCAGTCGCGCGAGGAGCCGGTGCCGTACTCTTCGCCGCCGAACACCATGCTCGGGATGGCGTCGGCCACGTAGCGCATCGCCGCGTCGTAGATCGACATCTGTTCGCCGGACGGCTGGTGGATCGTGATGCCGCCTTCGACCGCGGAACCGTCGGCCTTGGGCGCGATCATGCGGTTCTTGATGCGCACATTGGCGAAGGTGCCGCGCATCATGATCTCGTGGTTGCCGCGGCGCGAGCCGTAGGAGTTGAAGTCGGCCTTCTGCACGCCGTGCGCCAGCAGCCATTTTCCGGCCGGGCCGTTTTGCTGGATCGAGGCGGCCGGCGAGATGTGGTCGGTGGTGATCGAGTCGCCGAACACGCCGAGCGCGCGCGCGCCGCTGATGCCGGTCGCGGCCGCCT
>JBAQKU010000191.1:0-1708 GCA_049301315.1 Telluria sp. | reverse complement strand
AAATGCGCGCAAGGCCTCGGCCTTGCTGTGCTTTGTTCCTTGTCTCAGGCCGATTTCGCCACATTGATTGTTCAACGAACTTGCAATTCAGGACACTAGCCGAAATGGCAGACGTAATCGAGCGTCTCGGTCGTGTCGATCTCGAAGCTGGTGTTGGCGCCCACCTGGAATTGCTGGCCCGCCGCATAGCTTTGCCATTGCTGCTCGCCGGCCAGCCGCACGCGGCATTTTCCGCCCACGATTTCCATCGTCTCGGGCGCGCCGGTGTTGAACGTCAGGCTGGACGGAAAAATCACGCCCACCGTCTTCTTGCTGCCGTCTGCCAGCAGCAGCGCGTGCGACACGCATTTTCCGTCAAAATAAATGTTCGATTTCTTGGTGACGGTGGCGTTTTCAAGCGTACTCATGATTTCCTTGTTTGCGTTGTTTTTAATCGGTGCCGGCGCCCGCTGCTTGCAGCGCTGCGTTGGCGGCGGCCAGTTGCCGCCGGGCCTCGCCGAGCTGGCGCAGCGCATCGTCGCGCTCGAGCCGGATCAGGTGGCAGGCCGAATGATAGCGCAAGCGCGCCAGCAGCTCGGCCCGGTCGGGCATTTTGACCAGGTAGTCGTTGGCGCCCACGCTGAAGCTGTGCGCCTTGACCTGCTGGTCTTCCCGGGCCGACAGCACGATCACCGGTACGTTGCGCAGCACCGGGTCGGCGCGGTATTGCCTGATCGCGTCGAAGCCGTCGATGTCGGGCATGACCAGGTCCTGCAGGATCACGCTGGCGTGACAGTCGCGCGCGGCGGCCGCTGCCGCCCCGGCGTCGGTCACGTAGTGGAATTCGATGTCGGCCTCGTCGCTCAGGGCGCGCCGGATCGCCTCGATCACGATCGGTTGGTCGTCGACCATCAGGACGCGCACCTGCGCTCCGCTGGCGCTCTGGTCTGGCTGGGCTGCCGGGGGGGCTGGATCGGGCATGGTTTGGCTTGCTGTCAGAATAGTTTACCGGTGTCGCTACGCGCTTGGCTTACGCCTCCAATTTTACTGCGCAAACTCGGCCCGATGTTGTCCAGTGGCAAAATCAGCTGCGCGGCGTCCAATTCGGCCGCCGCACGCGGCATTCCGTACACGGCGCAGCTGGCGTGGTCCTGCGCGATCGTGGTCTTGCCGGCCGCGCGCATGGCAAGCAGGCCGTTGGCGCCGTCGCGTCCCATCCCGGTCAGCAGCACCCCGGTCGCCTCGCCCTCCCAGTGCCGCGCCACGCAGCTGAAGAACACGTCGACCGAGGGCCGGTAGGCGTAGTCGCGCGGGAGTTCGTCGTAGTGCAGGCGGTGGCGCGCGCTCAGCACCAGGTGGTTGTTGGTGCGCGCGATCTGCACCGTGCCCGGCTCGAGCGGGTCGCCATCGTCGATGACCTTGACCGGCAGCGGCAGTTGCTCGCCCAGCCACTTGGACAGGTGCCCGGCGAAATTGGCGTCGATGTGCTGCACCACCACGACCGCGGTGCCCGGCGCGGGGATCCAGCCGGACAGGATTTTCGCGATCGCGAGCGGGCCGCCGGTGGAGGCGCCGATCGCCAGCAGGTGCTTGACCGCGCCCGCGGGAGCTTCGGCCGGCGCTGGGGGAACGTGATCCTCGGCGCTGCTAACGCGGATCAGCTTGCCGATTGTCCTGATCTTCGCCAGCAGCTGGGCGTCGCCCCCGGCGGCGCCGGCCAGGATCGGCG
>JBAQKU010000190.1:0-7646 GCA_049301315.1 Telluria sp. | reverse complement strand
CGGACTTGAAGAATCGAAGCGAAAATTCGGCTGGCCGAGGACAGATTTTGTCGATTTTGCAGGTCAATAGTCATTCTATTGACCAAAAAAGCGGCGAAATATGGACCGGTCAGGCGGATTTGCAGCCGATTCCTTCAAGTCCGACAGGCTGCTAGACCAGCGGCAGCGCGGTGGTGTCCTTGATGCGCTGCAGGGCGAAGCTCGACTTCACGTCGAGCACCGCCGGGTGGCGCAGCAGGGTGGCCATCATGAAGCGCGAAAAATGGTCCATGTCCTCGACATGCACCCGCAGCAGGTAATCCATCTCTCCCGTCATCGCATAGCAGGCCACCACTTCCGGCCAGTTCGCCACCGAGGCGGCGAAGTCCGCGCGCGGCGAGCTGGCGCTCGAGCGCGCGCCGGCCGGACCTTCGCTGTGCTTTTCGAGGCGCACGTTAACGTAGGCCAGCAGCCCCAGCCCGATCTTGTCGGGGTCGAGCAGCGCCACGTACTGGCGGATCACGCCCGCCTCCTCGAGCCGCTTGATGCGCCGCAGGCAAGGCGAGGGCGACAGGTTGACCTGCTCGGCCACGTCCTGGTTGGACAGGCGCCCGTCGGCCTGCAGGATCGCCAGGATCTTGCGATCGGTTTTATCGAGCTCGATTTTCGCCATAAATCCCCCTGTATTGTCTTATTGACGCAATATTATTGCGCATCTTGCGCAATAAGGGGAATTAATTGAAATTTAATGCCGTGCTCCGCGGACTATACTGTGCGCTACAAAAACCAGGAGACCGTCATGCAATTTCAGCCGTGGGACAACCCGATGGGAACCGATGGTTTCGAGTTCGTCGAGTATGCGGCGCCGGACCCGAAGGCGCTCGGCGCGCTGTTCGAGCAGATGGGCTTTAGCGCCATCGCACGCCACCGCCACAAGGACGTGACCCTGTACCGCCAGGGCGAGATCAATTTCATCATCAACGCCGAGCAGGATTCGTTCGCGCAGCGTTTCGCGCGCCAGCACGGCCCCTCGGTGTGCGCGATCGCGATCCGGGTCGAGGACGCAGCTCTCGCCTACCGGCGCGCGCTGGAATTGGGCGCCTGGGGTTTCGACAACAAGAACGGCCCGATGGAATTGAACATCCCCGCCATCAAGGGCGTGGGCGACTCGCTCATTTATTTCGTCGACCGCTGGCGCGGCAAGGGCGCGCTGCCCGGCTCGATCGGCGACATCAGCATCTACGACGTGGACTTCGTCGCCATTGCCGGCGCGCTGCCCGGCCCGGCCGGCCATGGCCTGACCTACATCGACCACCTGACCCACAACGTGCACCGCGGCCGCATGAAGGAATGGGCGGAATTCTACGAGAACCTGTTCAATTTCCGCGAGGTGCGCTACTTCGACATCGAAGGCAAGCTGACCGGCCTCAAGTCGAAGGCCATGACCTCGCCCTGCGGCAAGATCAGGATTCCGATCAACGAGTCCTCCGACGACAAGTCGCAGATCGCCGAATACCTGGACCAATATCACGGCGAGGGCATCCAGCACATCGCGCTCGGCAGCGACGACATCTACCGTTCGGTGCAGGACATGCGCGCCAGCGGCATCGTGTTCCAGGACACGATAGAGACCTACTACGAACTGGTCAACCGGCGCCTGCCGCAGCACGGCGAGAACCTCGACGAGCTGCGCCGCCTGCGCATCCTGATCGACGGCCACAGCAGCGCCACCGAACGCGAGCTGCTGCTGCAGATCTTCACGCAGACCGTGATCGGCCCGATCTTCTTCGAGATCATCGAGCGCAAGGGCGACCAGGGCTTCGGCGAAGGCAATTTCCGCGCGCTGTTCGAATCGATCGAACTCGATCAGATCAAGCGCGGCGTACTCGAGGACAAGCAGCACAAGAGCGAGGCCTGAGGGCGCGTGGCGCGTGGAAAGCTGCGCGCAGCTGTGCTAACCTGAAAGCCGATACGCAGGCTCACCCCTGCCTCATTTGACCGGCGAATCCACGAGGTTCGTCCGGCCGTGTGAGCGAAAGCCGACCCGCTTTGGCCGACACACCGAAAGATAAACGGAGACCCCCGAATGAATGCACTACTGGACCCAGCGCAGCGCGAGCCGCAGCCGCACGAGATCACCCTCGACGACAAATGGACGCTCGAGCGCGGCCGCGCCTTCATGACCGGCACCCAGGCGCTGATTCGCCTGCCGATGATGCAGCGCGAGCGCGACCTGAAGGCCGGCCTGAACACGGCCGGCTACATCACCGGCTATCGCGGTTCGCCCGTGACCAGCATCGACATGACGGCCGTGAAGGCGAAGAAGCACCTCGACGCCCACCATGTCAAGTTTCATCCCGGGATGAACGAAGACCTGGCCGCAACCGCCGTGTGGGGCACCCAGCAGACCAACCTGTTCAAGGACGCCAGGTACGACGGCGTGTTCGCCATGTGGTACGGCAAGGGACCGGGCGTGGACCGCTGCGGCGACGTCTTCAAGCACGCCAACAACGCAGGCAGCGCGCGCCACGGCGGCGTGCTGGTGCTGGCCGGCGACGACCATGCCGCCAAGTCCTCGTCCACCGCGCACCAGAGCGACCATATCCTCAACGCCTGCGGCATTCCGGTCCTGTATCCGTCCTCGGTGCAGGAATATATCGACTACGGCCTGCACGCATGGGCCATGAGCCGCTACACCGGCCTGTGGGTCTCGATGAAGTGCGTGACCGACATCATCGAATCGGGCGCCGTGGTCGACTTCGATCCGGAGCGCGTGCAGATCGCCGTGCCGACCGACTTCGTGCTGCCCGAAGGCGGCCTGAATATCCGCTGGCCCGACGCCGTGCTCGACATGGAAGTGCGGATGAACAACTACAAGTGGTATGCGGCGCTGGCCTATGCGCGCGCCAACAAGCTCAACAAGATCATCTGGGACAGCCCCAAGGCGCGCATCGGCATCATCACCGCCGGCAAATCCTACCTCGACACGCGCCAGGCGCTGGCCGACCTGGGCATCGACGAGCAGGCCGCGGCCGACATCGGCATCCGCCTGTACAAGATCGGCATGACCTGGCCGCTCGAAGCGGACGGCGTGCACAACTTCGCCAAGGGACTCGACGAGATCCTGGTGGTCGAAGAAAAGCGCCAGATCCTCGAATACGCGCTCAAGGAAGAGCTGTACAACCTGCCGGACGGCCAGCGCCCGCGCGTGGTCGGCAAATTCGACGACACCGGCGAGTGGAGCAACAAGGGCGGCACCGGCCACGGCGACTGGCTGCTGCCTGCCACCTACGAGCTCAATCCGGCCCAGATCGCACGCGCCATCGCCAAACGCATCTCGCACTACTGCGCCGGCCATCCGGTCGAACAGCGCGTCAAGGAACGCATCGCCTACCTGGAAGCGAAAGAGCTGGTGCTCAAGAACGTGGGCAGCAAGCCCAATCCCGATACCGACCGCATTCCTTACTTCTGTTCGGGCTGTCCGCACAACACCTCGACCAAGGTGCCGGAAGGCTCGCGCGCCATGGCCGGCATCGGCTGCCACTACATGGCGCTGTGGATGGACCGCGAAACCTCGACCTTCACCCACATGGGCGCCGAAGGCGTGACCTGGGTCGGGCAGGCGCCGTTCACCGACGAGAAGCATGTGTTCGCCAATCTGGGCGACGGCACCTACTACCACTCCGGCAGCCTGGCGATCCGGGCGGCGGTGGCGTCCAAGGCCAACATCACCTACAAGATCCTGTTCAACGACGCCGTCGCCATGACCGGCGGCCAGGAATTCGACGGTCCGCTCGATCCCGGCATCATCAGCCGCCAGCTCGCGGCCGAAGGCGTGGGTCCGATCATCGTCGTCACCGACGAGCCCGAAAAATACCCGGACGACTACAAGTGGGCCGAAGGGGTGACCGTGCGCCACCGCAGCGAACTGCTGGACGTGCAGCGCGAACTGCGCGAGAAACCCGGCGTGTCGGCCATGATCTACGACCAGACCTGCGCCTCCGAGAAGCGGCGCCGCCGCAAGCGCAACGAGTATCCCGATCCGGCCAGGCGCGCCGTCATCAACGAAGCGGTGTGCGAAGGCTGCGGCGACTGCAGCGTGCAGTCGAACTGCCTGTCGGTCGAGCCGCTCGAGACGGAACTGGGGCGCAAGCGCCAGATCAACCAGTCGTCCTGCAACAAGGACTTCTCGTGCGTGACCGGTTTCTGCCCGAGCTTCGTGACGGTGGAAGGCGGCGCCCTCAAGAAGCCGAAGAAGGCCGCTGCCGGAGAAGCCGCGCCGCCGGCGCTGCCGACGCCCGCGATTCCCTCGACCGCCCAGCCGTTCGGCATCCTGATCACCGGCATCGGCGGCACCGGCGTGGTGACCGTGGGCCAGATCCTGGCGATGGCCGCGCACGTCGAAGGCAAGGGCTCGTCGGTGCTCGACATGAGCGGACTGGCGCAAAAGGGCGGCCCGGTGATGTCGCACGTGCGCCTGTCGGACAAGCAGGAAGACATTCACTCGACCCGGGTCGGCACCGGCTCGGCCGACCTCGTGATCGGCTGCGACCTGATCGTCACCGCCAGCCGCGATGCGCTCTCGCGCATGGGCGAAGGGCGTACCTACGCGGCGATCAATTCGACCGGCTCCTCGACCGCCGCCTTCGTCAAGAATCCGGACTGGCAGTTCCCCGGCGCGTCCTCGAAAGACGAGGTCGTCAAGGCCTGCGGCGCCGGCCGCGTCGATTTCGTCGATGCCGGCCAGATCGCCACCGCGCTCATGGGCGACTCGATCGCCACCAACATGTTCATGCTCGGCTACGCGTGGCAAAAAGGCCAGGTGCCTTTGCAGGAAGCGTCGATCCTGAAGGCGATCGAACTGAACAACGTGTCGGTCGGCTTCAACAAGGCCGCCTTCCACTGGGGCCGCAGCGCCGCGCACGACCTGGCCTCGGTGGTCAGGATGACGACCCCGGCCAAGGTGATCGAGTTCAAGCGCAGCCAGTCGGTCGATGAACTGATCGCGCGCCGCGTCGAACTGCTGACCGCCTACCAGGACAGCGCCTACGCGCAGCAGTACCGGGCCCTGGTCGACCAGGTACGCGCCGGCGAAGCCAGGCTGGGCAAGGGCACGCGCCTGACCGAGGCCGTGGCGCGCTACTTCTACAAGCTGATGGCGTACAAGGACGAATACGAGGTCGCGCGCCTGTACACCGACGGCGCCTTCGCGGAAAAGGTCGCCGGCATGTTCGAAGGCGACGTCAAGCTCAAGTTCCACCTCGCGCCGCCGCTGCTGGCCAAGCGGGACGCCCAGGGCCATCTGGTCAAGCAGGAATTCGGCCCGTGGATGATGAAGGCGTTCAAGCTGCTGGCCAGGTTCAAGGGCCTGCGCGGCGGCGCCTTCGATATCTTCGGCTACACCGGGGAACGCAAGATGGAACGCGCGTTGATCGGCCAGTACCGCGACACCGTGGCCGGCCTGCTGCCCAAGCTCAATGCGGACAACCTGTCTCAGGCGGTGGCCATTGCCAGCATTCCGGAAGACATCCGGGGCTATGGCCACGTGAAGGAGCGTCACCTCAAGGCCGCCAGGGAAAAAGAGGCGGCGCTGCTGGCCGCCTTCGACAGGCCTGCCGCATCGGGCGCCGTTGCAGGGCGCCTGGCCTGAGAAAAAGCGATGGATGGCGTCCCGGCGGGGCGCCGTCGGTCCGCCGGCCGGGAAGCTCAAACCCGACTATAATTTCCGGCTTGCCGGGCGTACCCCGCCCGCATCTTCCCAACCCCTGCCGGAGCCTTACCAATGATCCGTTCTGCGTTACTGCTTGCCCTCTCGTGCGCCCTTCCGCTGTCGTACGCCGCGCCTTCCCTCACCACCGTTTCCGAACGATCGCTCTTCCAGAGCACCGGCCGCTACGATGAAGTGATCGCGCTGTGCGCAGCGTTCCAGCAAGCGTATCCGAAACAGGTCAAGTGCATCGAATTCGGCCGCACCCCGGAAGGGCGCCCGATGCAGGCGCTGATCGTCACCCGCAGCGGCGCCATGACGGCGCAGGCGGCCAGGCAGCGCGGCGTACCGGTGGTGCTGGTCCAGGGCGGCATTCACGCCGGCGAGATCGACGGCAAGGATGCCGGCTTCCAGGCCCTGCGCGAAGTGCTGGAAAACCGCGCCGCGCGCGGGGCTCTCGACAAGCAGGTGCTGCTGTTCGTGCCGGTGTTTAACGTCGACGGGCATGAACGCTTCGCCAGGTGGAACCGCCCCAACCAGCGCGGCCCGGTGGAAATGGGCTGGCGCACCACCGCGCAGAACTTCAACCTCAATCGCGATTACGTGAAAGCCGACGCGCCCGAGATGCAAGCCATGCTGGCGCTGGTGAACGCCTGGGACCCGCTTGCCTATATCGACCTGCACGTCACCGACGGCGCCAAGTTCGAGCACGACGTATCGATCCAGGTGGAGCCGGTGCATTCGGGCGACGCCGAGCTGCGCAAGGCGGGCGTGGCGCTGCGCGATGCGGTGCTGGCCGATATCGCCAGGCAGGGTTCGCTGCCGCACGCGTTCTACATGTCGTTTGCCGAAACCGACAATCCGGCCTCGGGCTTTGTCGACGGGGTGTCGGACCCGCGTTTTTCGACCGGCTACTTCCCGTTGCGCAACCGGCTCGCGATGCTGGTCGAAACCCACTCGTGGAAGGACTACCCGACCCGCGTGCGCATCACGCGCAATACGGTGGTCTCGGTGCTCGAGCAGGTCGCCCGGCATGGCGCGCAGTGGCTCGGGGCGAGCAGGCAGGCCGATGCGCGCGCCGCAAGCCTTGCCGGCAGCGTCGTCGCGCTCACCTACAAGGCCAGCGACAAGACGCGCATGATCGACTTCCGGGGTTACGAATACACGCGCACGCAGTCGGACGTGTCGGGCATCTTGATGACGCGCTACGACGAGACCCGGCCGCAGATCTGGCGCGTGCCGCTGCGCGACGAAGTGCTGCCCGAGCTGCAGGTTGCGGCGCCGGCGGCCGGCTATATCGTGCCGGCCGCGCACGCGGCCATGGTGGCGCGCAAGCTGGGCCAGCACGGCATTGCGTATCGCATGCTGGGCGCAGGCAGGGCCGGTTTCGATGTCGAGACCTTCCGCGCCGACAGCGCCGCGTTCGGCGCCGCCTCGTTCGAGTCGCACCAGCGCCTGACGCTGCAGGGCCAGTGGAAGCGCGAGACGCGCGCACTCGGCAAGGGGGCGCTGTTCGTGCCGGTCGGCCAGCCCAGGGCGCGCCTGGTGATGGCGATGCTCGAACCGCAGGCGCCCGACTCGCTGCTGGCGTGGGGGGCGTTCAACAACGCGTTCGAGCGCAAGGAATATATGGAGGAGTACGTGGCCGAGGACGTGGCGCGCGAGCAGATGGCGGCGGACCCGGCGCTCGCCGCGCAGTTCAGGCAGAAGGTGGCGCAAGACGGCGCGTTCGCGAAGAATGCGCACGCGCGGCTGGAGTTCTTCGCGCGCCGCCATTCGTCGTGGGACGAGCGCTTCAACCTGTATCCGGTGATGCGCACCAACGTCGCGCCATAGCAGCCTGTCGGACTTGAAGGAAATCGGCTGCAAATCCGCCTGACCGGTCCATATTTCGCCGCTTTTTTGGTCAATAGAATGACCATTGACCTGCAAGATCGACAAAATCTGTCCTCGGCCAGCC
>JBAQKU010000189.1:0-2126 GCA_049301315.1 Telluria sp. | reverse complement strand
AAATGCTCAGCGCCTTCGGCCACGCCAGCGACGGCGCGGCGCGCGCCGAGGCGGCCCTGGCGCTGCTCGCAAACGCCCATTACGATGTGCTTTTTTCCGATGTGAGCCTGCCCGGCATGTCCGGCGTCGAGCTGGCGCGCCGGGCCCTCGCGGCCCAGCCCGGCTTGAAGATCATCTTCGCCTCCGGCTACGGCGAGGCGCTGCTGCGTCACGTCGACTTCCCTTTTGTTTCTCTGCAGAAGCCTTACGAGCTTGAACAACTGCAGGCTGCGCTGGCCAGCGTCAGCGCCCGGCCGGGCAGCGCGCGCGACTTGCCCCAAACGTGCGGATGAAACTGCCAACGCTACGCTAGAATCGGTTTCGGGCCGACTGATGCATGGCGCCATCCCTGGCGCGACGATGAAGCAGCGACGGTTTCCGCCCACACGAGTCTTGCGTACCATGATGATCCCAACAGAGCCTGCCGGCAGCATTGCCCGCCTCGCCGAGCTGCTCGCCGCAGCGGCGGCCGGCGTGCCTCCCCCTTCCCATCGCGACCTGCCTTGCCGGGCGCGGCGGCGCGCCATGCAACTGCCGAAGGGGCGCCAGTGAGCGGCAAGCACGACGAAAAAAAACCGCTGCGCGCGCTCGCGCCGAGCGCTTCCGACTGCGTGCCGGTGACGCGCCAGCACGCACACGACGACCTGGTCAGCACCCAGGAGGCGCTGCGCCAGACCAAGGAAAGCATGGAACGCATGCTCGAAAGCCTGACCGACGGCTTTTGCGCGGTCGACACCGGATGGCGCGTCACGTATATCAATGCGCGCGCACTGGAACTGCTCTCGCCCCTGCATAAGTCGCGCGAGCGCGTGCTTGGCAGGTCGATCTGGGACGAACTGCCCGAACTGTGCGGCAGCGCCATCGAAACCGAGTTCCGGCGCGCCATGGCCTCGCAGCAGACGCTCAGCTTCGAGTTCTACTACCCGCTCCTGAAGTGCTGGTTCGACCTGCGCGTGTATCCGTCCGAGGAAGGCCTGACCAGCTACATCCAGGACATCACGCGCCGCAAGGCCGATGAAAAGGCCCTGCTCGACGGCAGCAACCGGCTCCAGGTAGCGCTCTCGGCCGGCCGGCTGGGCGACTGGCGCTGGGACGCGCTGTCTGACCGCGTCACGCTCGGCGCGCGCGCCGCGGAAATCTTCGGGCTGCCGGCCGAAACGCCGCTGATATGGCCGCAGTTGCGTGCGCGCCTGGTCGACACCGACCGTGCAATGGCGCGCAGCGAATTCCTGCAGGCGTTCGTCCAGCACACCGACCTGAACATCGAATGCCGCATCGAGCGCCCCGGCTGCGGACAGTGCTGGGTCGCCATCGTCGGGCGCGGCGACTACGACAATCACAACAATGTGCTCGGCATGACCGGCGTGCTGCAGGACATCAGCACCCGCAAGAGCGCCGAGGACACCTTGCGCCAGAGCGAGGAAGTGCTGCGCGCACTGGCCAACTCGATCCCGCAACTGGCCTGGATGGCGCAGGCCGACGGCGCCATCGTCTGGTTCAACAAGCGCTGGTATGAATACACCGGCACCACGCCCGACCAGGTGGTCGGCTGGGGCTGGCAAATGACGCAGGACCCGGAGGTGCTGCCGCAGATGCTGCAGCGCTGGCACGCCTCGATCGACACCGGCGACCCGTTCGAGATGGAGTTTCCGATCCGCGGCGCCGACGGCCAGTACCGCTGGTTCCTGACGCGCGTGAGCGCGGTGCGCGACCGCCACGGCAAGGTGCTGCGCTGGTTCGGCACCAACACCGACGTCGACCAGGTCAAGCGCGTGCAGCAGGCGCTGCGCGAGGAATCGAACGTGCTCGAACTGCTCAACAGCACCGGCAGTGCACTGGCGTCCCAGCGCGATCTGCGCTCGCTGCTGCAGGGCGTGACGGACGCGGCGACCGGCGTCAGCGGCGCGCGCTTCGGCGTCTTCTTTTACAACGGCAAGGACAGCGACGGCGACCTGTTCACCCTGTATACGCTGGCCGGCACTGCGCCGCCCGAGTTCGGGCGCTTCGGCCAGCCGCACGCGGTCGAGCTGTTCGGCCTCAGCCTGCGCGGCGAACGCGTGGTGCGTTCGAACGACATCACGCAAGAC
>JBAQKU010000188.1:0-1989 GCA_049301315.1 Telluria sp. | reverse complement strand
GAAGACATGCGCAGCGGGCAGGCCTTCATCGCGATGCACTGGGGCCAGGAATACCTGTCGGGGCGGGGCGCCTCGCACGGCGTGAACGTGCTGACCCAGCCGGCATACGACCCCAGTTCGAAGCAGCCCGAACTCAAACATTGCGCGGTCAAGGTACTGAAGGCCGAACTGCCCGGACGCTTCCTCGTGTTCGGCTGGGCCGACGAGACGCGCGCGCTGCGGCTGCAGGCCAGCCTGCGCCCGTTCATGGAGCATTTTGCTTTCGCCTCGTGCACCCTGTTCGGGCGCGCGCGCACCGGGGTGCTGTTTCGCAGCGCCGACGACTACCCGGCCGAAGCTGCGCTGGTGCGCGAGATCGAACGGCTGTTCGGGATCGACGGGCCGAACGTGCTGCGCTACGACGACAAGAAGCGCGGCAATTCGCGCAATATCCTGATCGAGGACGGCAAGCTGGGGGCGGTGGCGCTGACCGGCGACATCACGGCCGAGCACTGGCTCAAGCAGATGCTGGAGTCGGAGAGTTCGGTGGCGGGGATGGGACGGCTGCTGCTGTCGCCGTCAAGCACCGCACCGCAAGGGTTCAAGGCGCGCGGAAGGATCGTTTGCAGCTGCTTTAACGTGGCCCAGGCAGAGATTGGCGCGCAGCTGGCGGACATGGGCGAAGCCGCGCCGCAGGCCAGGCTGGCCGCGCTGCAGGAAAAGCTCAAGTGCGGCACCAACTGCGGATCGTGCGTGCCGGAGTTGAAACAGATGGTGGCCGCCGCCGGGAAGGTGGCGGCGCTGGCCGGGCACGGCGGATGACGGCGCGCCCTTGCGCCATCAAGGCCGCAACAGCAACTCCGCATGCGCCGCGCGCAGCATGGTCGCGGTCGAGTCCCAATCGATACAGCCGTCCGTCACCGAGCAGCCATACTTGAGCTGCGACAGGTCGGCCGGGATCTTCTGGTTGCCGCCGGCGATATTCGATTCGATCATCACACCGACCAGCGACCCGTTTCCGTGGCGGATCTGCTGCACCACGTCCGACATCACCAACGGCTGCAGCTCCGGCTTCTTGTAGCTGTTCGCATGCGAGCAGTCGACCACGAGGTTGGCAGGCACGCCGGCCTTGGCGAGCGCCTGCTCCGCGATGGCGACCGACACCGAGTCGTAGTTCGGGCGGCCGTCGCCGCCGCGCAGCACCACGTGCCCGTAGGCGTTGCCGCGGGTGCGCACGATCGACACGTTGCCCTGCCCGTTAATGCCGAGGAACGAGTGCGGATGGGCCGACGACAGGATCGCGTTGACCGCGATGCTGATGTCGCCGTCGGTGCCGTTCTTGAACCCGACCGGGGTCGACAGGCCCGACGACATTTCGCGGTGCGTCTGCGACTCGGTGGTGCGCGCCCCGATGGCGGTCCAGGCGATCAGGTCGCCGAGGTACTGCGGCGAGATCGGATCGAGCGCTTCGGTTGCGGTCGGCAGGCCCATTTCGCACACGTCGAGCAGGAACTGGCGCGCCTTTTCCATGCCCACGTTGACGCGGAACGAGTCGTCCATGTCCGGATCGTTGATGTAGCCCTTCCAGCCGGTGGTGGTGCGCGGCTTTTCGAAGTACACGCGCATCACCAGCAGCATGGTCCCGGCCACCTCGGCCTGCAGCTGTTTCAGTCGGTTCGCATAATCGAGGCCCGCGACCGGATCGTGGATCGAGCACGGTCCCACCACCACGAACAGACGCTTGTCCCTGCGGTCGATGATATTGCGCAAGGCTTGGCGGCCCTTCATCACCGTGTCGCAGGCGCTGTCGCTGAGCGGAAGTTTGGAATGCAGCTCTTCGGGCGAAGGCATCAACGCGAATGAGGTGACGTTGCTATTTTCGATATCTGACGTGATCATGGTTCAGCTTCTGTACGAGTGTTGTTAGCGGGATGGACCTATGAGTTTAGCGTTAATTCGCCGATATTGCCGGGAACAGCAAAAAAATCGGGGTCTGTCCCCGATTTCCCA
>JBAQKU010000187.1:0-13254 GCA_049301315.1 Telluria sp. | reverse complement strand
AACCGGTGGCGATCACGATGCGCGCGGCCTCGAGCGTGGTGTGATCGCCGATGCGCAGCGACTGCGGGCCGGTAAAGCGCGCGTGGCCGCGCAGCTTGTCGCACTGCGGGATATTGTCGACGCCCTCGAGCACGAAGCCGACGAAGCGGTCGCGCTCGCTACGCACACGCGCCATCACGGCCTTGCCGTCGATGCGCACCGTGCCGGGATGCACGCCGAAGCCGGGCGCCGCGGCCAGCATGTGGGCCGCCTCGCTCGCTGCGATGAGCAGCTTGCTGGGCATGCAGCCGACGCGGGCGCAGGTGGTTCCGTACGGCCCGCTTTCGATGATGACCGCGCGCTGGCCGCGCGCAGTGGCGGCGCGGTACGCCGCCAGCCCGGCGGTACCGGCTCCGATGACGGCAACGTCGACGTTCAGTTTATTCATGGCAATGTCCCAGGTTGATTGCCATCCATTCTACACACCGTTCAAGCACGCTGGCGCAACACCGGGCGCCGCGCGCAGTCAGATATCGAGGGGATCGACTTCGAGCGACCATTTGACGCGGGTCTTGAGCTGGCGCAGGGTCGCCAGCCATTCCCTGAGGAACGCCTGCAAGGCGGGGCGCGAGGCCGATTCCACCAACAGCTGGGCGCGCTCGACATTGTGCACGCGCGTCATGGTCATCGGGATCGGGTCGTTGACGGTGATGCCGTCATGCGCGATGCAGTCGCGCGCGCTGTCGAGGAAGGCGATGGCCAGCGCCAGCTCGGGCGCTTCCGCGCGCAGCAGGGCCTGGTAGATGTAGGGCGGCAGCGCGGCCTGGCGGCGCTCTTCCAGCAGGCTCTCGGCAAAGCGGTCGTAGTCGTGCCTGACCACGGCCGAATACAGCGGATGGGCCACGTAGCGCGACTGGATCAGCACTTCGCTCACGCTGCCCCCTTCGCTGCGCGCGGCGCGTCCGGCGCGCCCGGCCACCTGCATCAGTTGCGCGAACAGGCGTTCGCTGGCGCGGTAGTCCTGGGAAAACAGCGCGGTGTCGGGATTGAGGATGCCGACCAGGGTCAGCTTCTTGAAGTCGTGCCCCTTGGCGACCATCTGGGTGCCGACCAGGATGTCCACCTCGCCCCGGTGCACGCTGTCGAAGGCCGCTTGCGCACTGCCTTTGCGGCGCGTCGAATCGGCGTCGATGCGCAGGATGCGCGCTTGCGGAAACATCTGCTGCAGGCCTTCTTCCACGCGCTGGGTGCCGCGTCCGAGCGGCTGCAGGTCGACATTGCCGCAGGTGGGGCAGGAACGCGGGATGCGCAGCTCGAGGCTGCAGTGGTGGCAGCGCAGCCGTTGCTCGGGTTTGTGCAGCACCATGAAGGAGGTGCAGCGCGTGCAGTTGCTGATCCAGCCGCAGGCTTCGCAGCAGATCACGGGCGCATAGCCGCGCCGGTTCAGGAACAGCAGCGATTGCTCGCCGCGCTCGAGGCGCTGGCGCAGCGCCGCCACCAGCTGCGAGGTGAGCCCGTCCCTGGGCTTGTCGCGCTCCATGTCGAGCAGCTTCACGCGCGGCAGCACCGCATCGCGCACCGCGCGTTCGCGCAGTTCGAGCTTGCGGTAGCGCCCCGAGCCGGCGTGGTGCCAGCTCTCGAGCGAAGGGGTGGCCGAGCCGAGCACGATCGGGATCGCCAGCTGGCGCGCGCGCCACACCGCCAGGTCGCGCGCGGAATAGCGCAGCCCTTCCTGCTGCTTGTACGAGGGGTCGTGCTCTTCGTCGATGACGATCAGCTTGAGCTGCGGCAGCGAGGCCAGGATCGCAAGCCGGGTGCCGAGGACGATGCGCGCGCGGCCCTGGTGCGCGGCCAGCCAGTGCAGCATGCGCTCGCCTTCCGACAGGCTGCTGTGCAGGGTGGCCAGCATCACGCCCGGGAAGCGCGCGCGGATATTGCCCTCGAGCTGGGGCGTGAGGTTGATTTCGGGAACCAGGATCAGGATCTGCCCATCGGGCTCGCGCGCCAGCACTTGCGCGCACGCCTGCAGGTACACCTCGGTCTTGCCGCTGCCGGTCACGCCGTACAGCAGCATGGGCGCAAAACCGCTGGCGCCGCCGATCGCGTCGGCCGCCTGCTGCTGGGCCGCATTCAAGACCGGCATGCCGCATGGCGTGGCATCGTGCGCCGGCTCGTCCCTGGCCAGCTTCTTCAATGCCCGGTCGAGCGCAACAGTGGTCAGCACGCGCAGGTTCTTGGGCAGCCCGGGCAGCGCGACCTCGCCCAGCGGGCGCTGGTAATAGTCGGCAGCGAAGCCGGCCAGCGCCAGCCACTGGGCCGACAAGGGCGCCAGCTGGCCGCGCACGGCCATTGCATCCTTGAGCTTGGCGGCCGGCACATCGGTCTCGTTCCCTACCGCAATGATTAGCCCAACTACTTCACGCCGTCCAAAATCGACCAGCGCCAGCTGCCCCACGGCCGGTTCGTCGCCAGGCGCGCAGGGCCAGCGATAATCGAAGCAGCTGTTGAGCGGCGTGTCGAGCGCAATTTTCAGGATGCAATACGCCATCAGGGCCCGTTTCGATCAGGAAAATCCGATGCCAGGGGCGTCGGCGTGGGGGGGGTGCCAGGGTTGCCCCGGGGACCGGCTCACGTTGTGGACAACTTTGTGGACAAAGGACTTCCGTTCTGTCAAAAGGTTTGTGCTAAAACAAGAGAGACGCGCTCTGGTCAAAATGCAAAAATATAATATCGTTTGAATTCAACAACTTAAAAATCGCCTCATAGGGAGAGCGAACAAGCCAGATCGTGACATCGAACTGTGCATAAGTTATCTTCGCAGGCCGCTTTTGTAGTCGATTTTTGGGCCTTTCTGCCCGGTGGAACGCTGCCGTCGCAGGCCCGAACGATCAGGAAGATATTATTGCCCAATTGCACTCGAACCGCTTGGGATCAGGTATCAAAATATCATGCGTTGCAGCACGAACCTCATGTAAAACCTTCACAAGTGGCCTAACTCACGGTAAACCAAGCACTTTTCATTTTTATCCACACAAACTGTTGATAACTTTGTGGATAAAAGCCGGAAATGCCTGTTTTCACTCTGGCGGGGCCAAGATCCGGAAGCGCGCCAGCTTGTCGAGAAAAAAAATAACCGCTTTTAATTCAATGACTTATCAAAAAAATGCAGGAGACACCTTGCGCACCGCAACAAATTAGTTTCAAAAATGAAATATGTGTATAAGTGTGAGGTTTGCGGCGCGGATCCGGCTTGCGGCGCGTCCGCCAGAAAACCGGATGCGCGCCGCCGTTTTACCTAAACTACATCAAACGCGCTGTTTCCGGCTGAAGCTGTGCACCGCCTCGACCATCGCGCTGACGGCCTCTGGCGGGGTGAACTGCGAGATGCCGTGGCCCAGGTTGAACACATGGCCGGAACCCGCGCTGGGGGCGCCGTAGGCGGTCAAGGTGCGTTCGACCTCGGCGCGGATCTGGTCGGCGCTGGCGAACAGGATCGCCGGATCCAGGTTGCCCTGCAAGGCGACCTTGTGGCCGACCAGGGCGCGCGCACGGCCCAGGTTCACGGTCCAGTCCAGGCCGACGGCGTCGGCGCCGATGTCGGCGATCTGGTCCAGCCACAGCCCGCCGCCCTTGGTAAACACCACCGCGGGAATGCGCACCCCGTCCTTTTCGCGCTGGAGCTGGCTGAGCACCTGCTGCATGTAGGCCAGCGAGAACTCCTGGTAGGCGCCATCGGCCAGCGCGCCGCCCCAGGAATCGAAAATCATCACGGCCTGCGCGCCGGCGTCGATTTGCGCGTTCAGGTACTGCGCCACCGCGCTCGCATTGATGGCCAGGATGTGATGCATCAGGTCCGGGCGGCTGTACAGCATCTTCTTGATGGTGTGGAATTCCTTGGAGCCGCCGCCTTCGACCATATAGCAGGCCAGCGTCCACGGGCTGCCGGAAAAGCCGATCAGCGGCACCCGGCCGGCCAGTTCGGTACGGATCTGGGTCACCGCCTTGAACACGTAGTCGAGCGAATCGAGGTCCGGCGCACGCAGTGCCAAGACGTCCTGCTCGGTGCGCAGCGGGCGCTCGAACTTGGGGCCTTCGCCGTCGGCGAAGTACAGGCCCAGGCCCATCGCGTCGGGCACGGTCAGGATGTCGGAGAACAGGATCGAGGCGTCCAGCGGGTAACGGTCGATCGGCTGCAGCGTCACTTCGGTGGCGAAATCGGGGTTTTTCGCCAGGCCGAGGAAGGAGCCGGCGCGCTCGCGCGTGGCACGGTATTCCGGCAGGTAGCGCCCGGCTTGTCGCATCAGCCACACGGGCGTGTAGTCGGTGGGCTGGCGCAGCAGGGCGCGCAGGAATGTGTCGTTCTGGAGCGGGGCGAATTGTGGCATGGCTGGCAATCGAAAGCTTGAGGAAAGCGGCTATTATCGCATCCCGGCAGCGAACCGCAGAAGTGGCACGGCAGGCCTGCATTCGCGGGCCGGCGCATGTATTATCTAGCATTCGATCGCGCCCCCAACCTGAATGACCGTTCCCATGACAGCTAGCACAAGCAAACAGACCGCGCCTTGCGGCCTTTGGCCTTCCCCGATCAGCGCCAGCATGGTCGCCGCCGGCGCAACCCCGCTCTCGCAGGTGGCGCTGGACGGGGCCGACGCCTACTGGCTGGAGGGCCGCGCCAGCGAAGGCGGGCGCAACACGCTGCTGCGCCAGCGCGGCGGGGACGTCGCCGAAATGACGCCCGCGCCGTTCAACGTGCGCAGCCGGGTTCACGAATACGGCGGCGGGGCCTGCCTGGTCGCCGACGGCGTGATCTACTTCTCGCATGCGCAGGACAACCGCCTGTACGTTGCCAGCGGCGAGGAGGAGCCGGCCCCCCTGACCGCCGGCGGCACGCTGCGCCACGCCGACTTCGTGCTCGACGCGCGGCGCGCGCGCCTGATCGCCGTGCGCGAGGACCACACGCAGGACGACGCCCATCCCGTCAACACGATCTGCGCGGTCAGGCTGGACGGCGGCGAGACGGTGCTGGCCGCCGGCCACGATTTCTACGCGGCGCCGCGCCTGTCGCCCGACGGCGCCTCGCTCGCCTGGCTCAGCTGGGATCACCCGCGCATGCCCTGGCAGGGCGCCGAACTGTGGGTTGCCGCAATCGCCCCCGACGGCACGCTGGCCAACCCGACCCTGGTCGCGGGCGGCCCGCAAGAGTCGATCTGCCAGCCCGAATGGTCGCCCGCCGGCGTGCTGCATTTCGTGTCCGACCGCAGCGGCTGGTGGAACCTGTACCGGCTGGCGGCAGGCGTTGTGCAGCCGCTGTGCGAGCGCGCCGCCGAATTCGCGGCGCCGCACTGGGCCTTCGGCGGCTCGATGTACGCGTTCTGCTCGGAGCACGAGATCATCTGCACCTACATCGAGAACGGCGTGAGCCGGCTGGCGCGGCTGGACACCGACAGCGGCAAGCTCGACCCGATTCCCAATCCGTACCAGGAAATCCGCGACCTGCGCGTCTCCGGCGGCGTGCTGGCCCTGCTCGGCGGCGCGCCCACGATCGCGCTCGAACTGGCGCGCATCGACCTGTACACCGGACAGCACGAAATCCTGGCGCGCTCGGTCGCCGAGCTGCCCCCGCCAGGCTACCTGTCGGTCCCGGAAAGCATGACCTACCCGAGCAGCGGCAACGCCCTGGCCCATGCCTTCTTCTACCCGCCCTGCAACGCCGGATTCGAAGCGCCGGCCGCAAGCAAGCCGCCGCTGATGGTGATCAGCCACGGCGGGCCGACCGGCATGGCCACCAATACCCTCAAGCTGGCGATCCAGTACTGGACCAGCCGCGGCTTCGCGGTGCTCGACGTGAACTACCGCGGCAGCAGCGGATTCGGACGCGCCTACCGCGACGCGCTCAAGGGACAGTGGGGCGTGCTCGACGTGGACGATTGCGTGGCCGGTGCGCGCCACCTTGCCGCGCGCGCCCTGGTCGATCCGGAGCGCCTGGTCATCCGCGGCGGCAGCGCCGGCGGGCTCACCACGCTGTGCGCGCTCACCTTCCACGACGTGTTCAAGGCCGGGGCCAGCTACTACGGGGTGTCGGACCTGCAAGGGCTGGACGCCGACTCGCACAAGTTCGAATCGCACTACAACGAATACCTGATCGCGCCCGCGCCCGAAGCGCAGCGCTTGTACCTGGAGCGCTCCCCGATCAACCACGCCGCGCGGCTGAAACGGCCGATGATCTTCTTCCAGGGCCTGGACGACAAGGTCGTGCCGCCGCAGCAGTCGGAAGTGATGGTCAAGGCCCTGCGCGCGAGCGGCGTGCCGGTGGCCTACATGACGTTCGAAGGCGAGGGCCACGGCTTTCGCAAGGCCGAGACCATCGTCCGCACGCTGGAAGCGGAACTGTATTTTTACCTGCGCATTTTCGGCCAGGCCGGGCCCGAGGCGAACCCACCGGTTGCGATCGACAACCTGCCCGCAACCGCATGAGCGCAGGCGAAACGATCAAACGGTTCGCGGCCTGCACCCTGCACGAAAAAATGATCGTGGCGATGCTGGCGCTGGCGGGCGAACCGATCGGCAAGACGCGTCTGCTCCAGCACCTGGCCGCGGCCGCCGTTTTCGACGGCCAGGCCACCCTGGACGCGGCGCTGGAGCGGCTGCGCACGCGCGGCATGATCGCCGAACTGCCGGTGCGCGGCATATTTGCAGCGCCCGAACTGGCCTGGCCGGCGATGCGCGCCGCCCTCGACGAGAACCGGTTCGAGGCGCTGTGCGGCGCCTACACGCGCATCACTCCGCTGCGCACCAATTGGGAAGGGGCCCTGGTCCTGCGCAGCTACCGGCAGGGCGTGGCGCTGCTGCGCATGGCCCTGATCGACGGCGCCGCGCCGGCCAGCGTGGCGCCGCTGCTGGCCGCCTGCATGAGCTGCCACGAAGCGGCCTACCTGCATCCGCTGGTCGATATCTGCGCGCGCCCGTTCGAGCCCGAGCTGTTCGAACGCATCCACCCGCTGCTGCGCGACGAAGTGCTCGCCGTGCTGGTCAACAACGCGCAGCGCGAACCGGCCAGCGCCGCGCTGCTGCGCGACTACGCCTTGCGCCACGCCGCACACGCCGCGGCCCCGATGTCCTTGCGGATCGTGCTGGCCGAGCACCTGATCCTGTGCGGCCGGCTGGACGACGCGGCGCAGCAGTTGCAGGAGCTGGACGACTCGCTGGCGCAATTTTTCCGCAGCGTGCTGCTGCTCTTGCGCGACGAGCTTGCCGGCGCGCTGGCCGGCTTCGAACTCGCGCTCAAGATGCTGCGGCGCGAAACCGGCAAGCGCAAGATGTGCTTTCCCGGCATCGGCGGGCACCTGTACGTGCTGGCCCTGCTGCGCAGCGCCGACCCGAAACACCGCAAGCAGGCCGACGCCTACCTCGACATCGCCACCCGCGCCATCCAGAGCCACGACAGCGCGGTCTACCTGCAACTGAGCATGCTGAACCAGATTCGCGGCGGCACCGTGAACGCCGATGTGCTGCCGTCGCGCAATTGGGAAAACGCCCTGCAGCCGTTCATGTTCCGCGCGCTGATGCATCACTGGCTCGCCCTGCCGCAACTGGCCGAGCGGCGCGCGCAGCTCGAACAGATGCTGGAACAGGCCGACAGCGCCGGCTTCGACCTGATCGCCGCACAACTTGCGTCGCTGCTCGGATCGATGGGCGCCGTCGGCCACGAGCAGCGCGCCATCGCGCTGCGCCAGCGCCACCGCTTGTCGGACATGGCGCTCTGGTTCGAACGCGAGGAACCGTGGCAGCGCCAGCTCAACGCGCTGATCAACCTGCAGGCCCCGCTCGGGGTCGAGGTGGTCAAGGAAGCGCGCCTGGTCTGGCTCATCAAGTTTGACCCGCACTACGGGGTGCAGGAGATCGAGCCGCGCGAGCAGAAACGCGATGCCCAGGGCGGCTGGAGCCGAGGGCGCGCGCTGGGCCTCAAGCGCCTGCACGATGAAGCGCGCACGCTCGATTTCCTCAGTGCGCAGGACATCAACGTGGCCGCCACCGTGCAGGCCTGCAGGACCTTCGGCAGCGGCACGCGCTACGAGTTCGAGACCGACAAGGCGATCGCCGCGCTGGTCGGCCATCCGCTGCTGTTCTGGATGGATGCGCCGGGCACCCGTGTCGAACTGCTGCCGGGCGAGCCGGAACTGCTGGTCAAGGCGCGCGCGGGAAGCGTGACCATCACGCTGCACCCGCCGCTTCCAAAATACTCCGACGACATCTGCATTACCCGCGAAACCCCGACCCGCCTGCGCCTGGTGCGCATCAGGGAAGAACACCAGCGCATCGGCGCCATCCTGGGCGAAGGCCTGGTGGTGCCGCTGCACGCGGAAAAGCACGTGCTCAAGGCGATCGGCGCGATTTCATCGATCGTCACGGTGCAGTCGGACATCGGAGGCAGCGCGGCCGACATCGAACAGGTCGAGGCCGACGCCAGGCTGCATGTGCACCTGCTGCCGTACCAGCAGGGCCTGAAGATGCAGGTGCTGGTGCGTCCCCTGCCCGACGCCGGCGCCTATTACCCGCCCGGCAGCGGGGCCGAGAGCGTGATCGCCGACCTCAATGGGGCGCGGGTGGAGGCGCGCCGCAGCCTGAACGCCGAGCGCGAAGCCGAGCGCGCGCTGGTGGGCGCCTGCCACGCGCTCGAGCAGGCCGAATCCGAGCATGGCGAATGGCTGCTGGGCCAGCCGCTGGACTGCCTCGAACTGCTGGCGCAACTGCAGGAGCTCGATCCGGCCAGGGTGCTGCTCGCGTGGCCGGAGGGCGAGTCGTTCCGGGTCAGCAAGCGGGTCGATTCGAAGTCGGTGCGGCTCACCATCAAGCGCGACAAGGACTGGTTCGCCGCCAGCGGCGAAGTGCAGGTCGACGAAGGCAAGGTGCTCGACCTGCGCGACCTGCTCGACGCGCTCAAGGGCAGCAAGGGGCGCTTCGTGGCGCTGGGCGACAACCAGTTCCTCGCACTCACCTCGGAACTGCACCGGCGCCTGATGGACCTGTCCGCGTTCAGCCAGGAGCACGCCGGCGGCGTGCGGGTGCATCCGCTGGCCAGCTTCGCGCTCGAGGAACTGGCGCTCGATGCGGGCGGCATCAATTCCGACAAGGCCTGGCGCGAGCACCTGGCGCGCATCGAGCAAAGCGCGGCGTTCACGCCGCAGTTGCCGAGCACCTTGCAGGCCGACCTGCGCGACTACCAGGTCGAAGGCTTCGAATGGCTGGCGCGCCTCGCGCACTGGGGCGTGGGCGCCTGCCTGGCCGACGACATGGGGCTCGGGAAAACGCTGCAGGCGCTGGCGCTGATCCTGGCGCGTGCGCCCCAGGGCCCGACCCTGGTGGTCGCGCCGACCTCGGTGTGCATGAACTGGACCGGCGAGGCGGCCCGCTTCGCGCCGACCCTGAACGTGAAGCTGTTCGGCACCGGCGACCGGGGCGCCATGCTGGCCGGCGCGCAGCCGTTCGACCTGGTGATCGCCAGCTACGGCCTGCTGCAGCTCGAGGCCGCGCAGTTCGCCAAGGTACGCTGGAACGTCATCGTGCTCGACGAAGCGCAGGCCATCAAGAACAACCAGACCAAGCGCTCGCAGGCCGTGATGGCGCTGCAGGGCCAGTTTCGCATGGTGGCCACCGGCACGCCGCTGGAAAACCACCTCGGCGAATTGTGGAACCTGTTCCGCTTCATCAATCCTGGCCTGCTCGGCACCAGCGACCAGTTCAACCTGCGTTTCGCCGGGCCGATCGAACGGGCCGAGGACAAACGGGCCGAAGCTGCGGCGCGCACGCGATTGCGGCGCCTGATCCAGCCCTTCATCCTGCGCCGCACCAAGGCGCAGGTGCTGTCGGAACTGCCGCCGCGCACCGAGATCGTGCTGCCGGTCGAGCTGACCGAGGAAGAGACGGCGCTGTACGAATCGCTGCGCCGCGACGCGCTCGACAAGCTGGCCGCGCTGGAGGCGCCCGAGAGCCAGAAGTCGATCCAGATCCTGGCCGAGATGATGAAGCTGCGGCGCGCCTGCTGCAACCCGCAGCTGGTGGCGCCCGAACTTGGCCTGCAAAGCAGCAAACTGACCGTGTTCGCGCGCCTGCTGGGCGAGCTGCTGGAGAACCACCACAAGGTGCTCGTGTTCAGCCAGTTCGTCGACCACCTGGCCCTGATCCGCCAGCACCTCGAGCAGCGCGGCATCGAGTACCAATACCTGGACGGCTCGACCCCGATGCTGGAGCGCAAAAAGCGCATCGATGCATTCCAGGGCGGCGAGGGCGACGTGTTCCTGATCAGCCTGAAGGCGGGCGGGGTCGGCATCAACCTGACCGCGGCCGACTATGTGATCCACATGGACCCGTGGTGGAATCCGGCGGTGGAAGACCAGGCCTCGGACCGCGCGCACCGCATGGGGCAGCTGCGCCCCGTGACGATCTACCGGCTGGTGGCGAAACACACGATCGAGGAAGGCATCGTCGAACTGCACAAGCACAAGCGCGACCTGGCCGACAGCCTGCTCGAAGGCAGCGACCTGTCGGCCCGCATGTCGCCGCGCGACATGCTGGACATGCTGCAGGAAGGGCTCAGGCCGCAGCAATGGAACCGAGGTTGATGAATTCGCATGAGGCGCTGGCGTTCGTGCGCGAGCACGGCATTGTGCTGGCGTCCGCGCGCGGCCCGGTGCCGACCCTGACCCATGCCATCGCCGGCGAGGCGATCAAGGGCAGTTGGTGGTCGCACCCGAAGGGCAGGCATATTTTCGCGGTGCTGGGTGAAGTGTCGGACAGCGACCAGATCCTGGTGTGCCGGCTGGTCGACGACAAGATCACGCTGGTGCAGCGGCGCCTGTGGCCGGCGCTGGTGGCCGCTGCCGCCTGCTTCCCGGCCTCGCGCCTGTGCCGGGTGGCCCAGGTACACACTGCGGGCGGGCGCCATGAAAATCGCGAGACCGCCTTTCCAGCCTGGGTGCCCGCCGATGTCGCCAGCGAGGCCGGCGCGCTCGATCCCGGCGCCGCGCTTGCGGCGCTGGGCGCATGGGCGCGTCCCTGAGCGACTGCATCCATTTGTTACAAACGAGCGCAAAGGGCGGGTTTGATGCTACCCTGACGCGCCGTGGCCAAGCTGCGAACTTCCAACCTTGTCCATCCAATCACGAGGCCAATCATGATGAAAACGAAAATTGCGCTTGCTGTCTTGTTGACCATGTTTGCGCTGGCGCCCGCAGGCGCTGCCAGGTCCAAGAAGCCGGCCAAAGCCAAAGCGAAGAGCACCAAGCTTGTCAAAGCCAAGACCGGGAAGGCCGTCAAGGCGCCCGCCCTGCCGGCCAGGGCGCTCGCCGGCGAAAGCCGCCAGGACCGCGCGGTCAACACCCTGAGCATGCAGTTCCTGGGCGCGTTGTGGCGCCTCGATCCGGAAGGCGCGATCGCCGCCGGAAAATACGACAACGCCGCCAGCCTGACGATTCCGAACGCCGCCACGCGCGCGCAGCAATTCGCGTTTGCCAACGAATGGCTGCAAAAATTCGCCAGGATCGATGCACGCGATCTGTCCGACAAGCAGCGCACCGACCTCGCGCTGCTGACCAACAAACTCAATGCGGACCGCTGGTACCTGACCACCTTGCGCGAATTCGAGTGGAATCCCGCGCTCTACAACATCGCCGCCCCGATCGACATGGTGCTGGGCAGCGCTTACGCGTCCAAGCCGCAGCGCCTGCGCACCCTGCTCAAGCGCATCGCCAACGTGCCGGCCTATTACCAGGCCGCGCGCGCGAGCATTGTCAATCCGACCCACGAACACACCCAGCTCGCGATCGCGCAGGCGCCCGGCACCATGGTGCTGCTGGCCGACCTGGGCAAGGCGATGCAGGAGTCGATCCTGACGCCGGCCGAAAAAAACCTGTTCGCGCAGCGAATCGCCAACGCCGGCAGCGCGGTGCTGGAGTACGTCGATTTCCTGACCGAACTCGACCGGGCGCAGCAGACCGCCGGCAAGGCGCGCTCGTTCCGTATCGGGAAAGAGCTGTACGAGGCCAAGTTCGGGCATGACATCCAGGCCGGCGGCACGGCCGAACAGACCTACCGCAAGGCCCTGGCCGCGCGCGAAGAGCTGCTGGTGCACATGAACACGCTGTCCGACCAGCTATGGGCCAAGACCATGGGCGGGGCCGCCAAGCCGCAGGAGCGCAGCGCGAAGATCGGGATGGTGATCGACCAGCTCTCGAGCAAACACGTGGCGCCGGCCGACTTCCTCCCGGAGATCCGGCGCCAGATCCCGCAGCTGCAGCAGTGGGTCACCAGCAACAACCTGCTCACGCTCGACGCCAGCAGGCCGCTCACCGTGCGCGAGACGCCGCTGTACCAGCGCGGCGTGGCCGGCGCCAGCATCGAGGCGCCGGGACCGTACCGCCCTCAGGAGCGCACCTACTACAACGTGACGCCGCTCGACGGGTTGACGGCGCAGCAGGCCGAGAGCAGCCTGCGCGAATATAACCACTGGATCCTGCAGATCCTGAACATGCACGAAGCCATTCCCGGCCATTACGCGCAGCTGGTGTACGCGAACAGGTCGCCCTCGCTGGTGAAGTCGCTGTTCGGGAACGGCGCCATGATCGAGGGCTGGGCCGTGTACGGCGAGCGCATGATGCTCGAATCGGGCTACGGCGGCAACGAGCCCGAAATGTGGCTGATGTACTCGAAGTGGAACCTGCGCAGCGTGAGCAATGCGATCCTCGACTACGGCGTGCACGTGCTGGGCATGAGCGAGGCCGAAGCGATGGACCTGCTGACGCGCCAGTCCTTCCAGACGCGCGCGGAAGCGAGCGACAAATGGCGCCGCGTGCAGTTGAGCTCGGTTCAGCTGAGCAGCTATTTCAGCGGCTACAGCGAGATCATGGACTTGCGCGAACAGCGCAAGCAGGCGCTCGGGCCGAAGTTCGACCTCAAGGCCTTCCATGAGCAGTTCCTCAGCTACGGCAGCGCCCCGGTGCGCATGATCAAAGAGCTGATGCGGTAGCCGACTTGCAGGGCGCAACAGCGCAGCGGCCGTGCATCGCAATGCCGCGCATGGGCGGGGATGCCGATCCTGCGCTTTTTTGCCCTCCAACCGCCACCGAAAGCGGGGAACCACGCGCCCCCCGCTTTCGGGGCTGTCGCAAAAGGGGTGACGGAATCTCGTTGCACCTTCAACGCCGTCGTTTTCGCCATTGGCGAAACCGACTTCCCGCGCAGGCGGGAACCCAATTTAGCTGCTGTGACGCGGCGAAATTA
>JBAQKU010000186.1:0-13788 GCA_049301315.1 Telluria sp. | reverse complement strand
GGATCCCATTGCGCGCCACAACGCCGGCGCCGCCCGGCTGGAGTAGGATGAACACTCCAGGCCCGGCGCGTGCGGCCTGTTCATCCGAGGAAAAGCCATGAAAATTTCAGCGAAGGGCGGCGGCGGCTTCAGCGGCCAGGCCGAACACTACGAGGTCGATACGGCCAGGCTGGCCAATGGCGAGGCGCTCGAGGCGATGCTGCGCAAACTCGATTTCCTGGAAGCGCCGCCGGCCGTCGTGGGCGCCGACATACCGCACTGGGAGGTGACGATCAAGGACGGGCCGAGCCAGCACAAGATCTGCTTTACCGAGGACGGCAGCAGCGCCGCGGCCCCCTGGCAATCGCTGATCGCGGCCCTGCGCAACGTGGCCTGATCCGGGTTCGCGGCAGCCTTCCCGGGGCCGGACCGGGGCCGGCGCGACGCATTTGCTTATGTGGAATGTGTATAAGCCTGATTTGTGGGAAAAACCGAATTGCCTTAAAATACAGTGCTTTGCTGTAGCTGGCGTGCATTTCCATGACCCGCAGCGCCCATTCATTGATAGGACTGTTATGACCCACGTTGTCACCGAATCGTGCATCCGCTGTCGTTACACCGATTGCGTTGATGTATGCCCGGTAGATTGTTTCCGGGAAGGCCCGAATTTTCTGACGATCGATCCCGACGAGTGCATCGACTGCGCGGTATGCGTGGCCGAGTGCCCGGTCAACGCGATCTTCGCCGAGGAAGACGTACCGGCCGACCAGCAGCAATTCATCAAGATCAACGTTGAGCTGGCGCGTAACTGGCCGTCGATCACCAAGACCAAACCGGCCCTGCCCGACGCGGACGAGTGGAAAGACGTCAAGGACAAGCTCGACCAGCTGGTTCGCTAGCAATCTGCCGGCCACCGCCGGCCGGGCGCGCTCCCGCGCAGCGCCTCCGGCATGGCACGACAGGCCGGCAGGAGCGCCTCCCCATTCAAAATCAACAGGAAGTAAGCATGACAATCAGTGCCCCCCATGAAGCAGGCAGCGTCGCTGCCAATAGTGCCTTTGCCGGCGCAATTGACACGGATGCCGTGATCATTGGCGCCGGCCCGGTCGGACTGTTCCAGGTGTTCGAGCTCGGCCTGCTCGAAATCAAGGCTCACGTGATCGACTCCCTGCCGGCGGTAGGCGGACAGTGCGTCGAACTGTATCCCGACAAGCCGATCTACGACATTCCCGCCGTGCCGGTATGCACCGGCCAGGAACTGACCGACAACCTGCTCAAGCAGATCGAGCCGTTCGAACCGACCTTCCACCTGGGCCAGGAAGTGACGCTGGTGCAGCGCCGCGAAGACGGCCGCTTCAACGTCGAGACCTCGGCCGGCACCCGCTTCATCACCAAGACCATCTTCATCGCGGCCGGCGTCGGCTCGTTCCAGGCGCGCACCATCAAGGTGGACGGCATCGAACGCTTCGAAGGCAGCCAGCTGCACTACCGCGTCAAGGAACCTGCCCTGTTCGAAGGCAAGAACCTGATCATCTGCGGCGGCGGCGACTCCGCGCTCGACTGGGCCCTGAACTTCGTCGGCAAGGCCGAATCGGTCGTCTTGCTGCACCGTCGCGAAGACTTCCGCGCCGCGCCGGCATCGGTGGCCAAGATGAAGGCCCTGTGCGACGCCTAGGAAATGCAGCTCATCATCGGCCAGGTCACCGGCTTCGACGAAAAGGACGGCCAGCTGAGCGAAGTGAAAGTGACCGGCGCCGACGGCGTGACGCGCCGCGTGCCGCTCGACATGCTGCTGGTGTTCTTCGGCCTGTCGCCCAAGCTCGGCCCGATCGCCGAATGGGGCCTGGACATCGAACGGCGCCAGCTCAAGGTCATGAACACCGAAAAATTCGAGACCAACGTGCCAGGCATCTTCGCCGTGGGCGACATCAATACCTACCCGGGCAAGAAGAAGCTGATCCTGTCGGGCTTCCACGAAGCGGCGCTGGCCGCGTTCGGTGCGGCGCCCTACATCTTCCCGGACAAAAAGATCCACATGCAGTACACGACGACCTCGCCGAAACTGCACAAGATCCTCGGCGTGGAAAGCCCGGTCTTCGACTGAGCGGTTCAGTATCTCCGACGCAACGAATGCCCCGCCTTGCCGGGGCATTTTTATTTTGTGTGCGGTGGGCCTTCGACGCATTGCAGCATTTTGTGTTAAAACTGCGGTACTCGATCACGCGTGCATACGCGGTCCGTTACGATTCCGTCAAGCAGGTAAAATTGCTGCGGTGCCGTAAAATAAGCCTATAATTGACGTCGCGCATTGCGCAAAACGATAGTCACGCGTAGGTCACCACCAAGGAATATTTATGCTTTACCACCTGCACGAGATGCAACGCTCATTCCTCACCCCCCTGATGCAGTGGGCTGATGCTTCTTCCAAGCTGTTCTCGAATCCGGTCTCCCCGTTCGCGCACACCCCCTTTTCCCAACGTATTGCTGCCGGGTACGAACTGATGTACCGCCTCGGCAAGGATTACGAAAAACCGGCCTTCGGAATCGACTCGACCGTGGTCGACGGCAACGAAGTGCGCGTGATCGAGCGCACCGTGCTGACCCGGCCATTCTGCAGACTGTTGCATTTCAAGAAAGACTTCGACAAAAACGCCCCCAGGCAGCCCAAGGTGCTGCTGGTCGCGCCGCTGTCCGGGCACCACTCGACGCTGCTGCGCGACACCGTGCGCGCCCTGCTGACCGGGCACGACGTGTATATCACCGACTGGACCGACGCGCGCATGGTGCCGCTGTCGGACGGGCCGTTCCACCTGGACGACTACGTGTATTACATCCAGGATTTCATCCGCCTGCTGGCGCCTGACCTGCACGTGATCTCGGTGTGCCAGCCGACCGTGCCGGTGCTGGCCGCCATTTCCCTGATGGCGTCGGCGCACGATCCGAAGCTGCCCAAGACCATGACGATGATGGGCGGCCCGATCGACCCGCGCCGCTCGCCCACCGCGGTCAACGACCTGGCCACCGAAAAGAGTTTTTCGTGGTTCGAGAACACGGTTGTCTATTCGGTGCCGGGCAATTATCCGGGCGCGGGGCGCAGGGTCTATCCGGGCTTCCTGCAGCACGCCGGCTTCATTGCGATGAATCCGGGGCGGCACGCCCAGAGCCACCGCGAGTTCTACAACCACCTGGTGGCCGGCGACGACGAACCGGCCGAGGGCCATCGCCAGTTCTACAACGAATACAACGCCGTGCTCGACATGCCGGCCGAATACTACCTCGACACGATCAAGACCGTGTTCCAGGAGTTCCGGCTGCCCCAGGGCACATGGAAAGTCGGTGGCCAGCTGGTGCGTCCGCAAGACATCACGACGGTGGCGCTGTTTACCGTCGAAGGCGAGCTCGACGATATCTCCGGCGCCGGGCAGACCCAGGCGGCGCACGACCTGTGCAGCGGCATTCCGTCCGACATGCAGCAAGATTTCGTGGCGCCCAAATGCGGCCACTACGGCATCTTCTCGGGCCGCCGCTGGCGCGAGGTCATCTGCCCCAAGATCGGCGAATTCATCCAGAAACACGGTTGAACTCAGTGCGATAAGAACGAAAAGCCTCCCTGGCAACAGGGGGGCTTTTTTTTGGACGGTCCCCGCTCTGTCCCCACTGGCGCAGGGCGCGTGAACATCACCCGGCGCGCTCCCTTCATTTGTCGGATAATGATGCTTTCAGTCCATCCGACACCGCCGTGCCCAAATCACTCGCCGACCAGATCGAAGACCTGCTGCCGCAGACGCAATGCACCAAGTGCGGCTACCAGGGCTGTCGTCCGTATGCGCAAGCCATCAACGATGGCAAGGCCGAGATCAACCAGTGTCCGCCGGGCGGAATCGAAGGCGTGGCGCGCCTGGCGCTCTTGCTGGGGCGCGCCGTGATTCCGATCAATCCGGTCAACGGCGCCGAACGCGCGCGCCCGGTCGCCTTCATCGACGAATCGCTGTGCATTGGCTGCACCCTGTGCATCCAGGCCTGCCCGGTCGATGCGATCGTTGGCGCCGCCAAGCAGATGCACACCATCTTGCCATCGCTATGCACCGGCTGCGACGTGTGCGTGGCGCCCTGCCCGGTCGACTGCATCGCGATGATTCCGGTGACTGGCGAGCGCACCGGCTGGGCCGCGTGGTCGCAGCAGGACGCCGACGCCGCACGCGAGCGGCACGACCTGCGTGCACAGCGCCTGCAGCGCGAGCGCGAGGAAAACGAAGCCAGGCTGGCCGCCAAGGCGGTCGAGAAAATGAAGGCGGTGACGGCCGAAGCGACCAACACGCCGGAGGAAATCGCCGAGAAAGAACGCAAGCGCGCCATCATCGCCGCCGCCATGGAACGCGCGCGCCTGAAGGCGGCCACTCCACCCGAACCGAAGTGATCGATGAACGCCGCCAAACGACTCGACATCTTCACCCGCTTCCGCGCCGCCAATCCAAAGCCGACCACCGAACTTGAGTACAGCACGCCGTTCGAACTGCTGATCGCGGTGCTGCTGTCGGCGCAGTCGACCGACGTTGGCGTCAACAAGGCGACACGCAAGCTGTACCCGGTGGCGAACACGCCCGAGAAAATGCTTGCGCTCGGCGTCGACGAGCTCAAGACCTATATCCAGACCATCGGGCTGTATCACACCAAGGCAAAGAACGTGATTGCGACCTGCCAGATCCTGGTCGAGCAGCATGGCGGCCAGGTGCCGAGGTCGCGCGAGTCGCTCGAAGCGCTGCCGGGGGTCGGGCGCAAGACCGCAAACGTGGTGCTCAATACCGCGTTCGGAGAGCCGACCATCGCGGTGGACACGCACATTTTCCGGGTCGCGAACCGGACCCGCATCGCGCCGGGAAAAAATGTGGATGAGGTTGAGCGCAAGCTGCTCAAGTTCGTGCCGAAGGAGTTTTTGCACGACGCGCATCACTGGCTGATCCTGCACGGGCGCTATACCTGCGTCGCGCGCAAGCCGCTGTGCTGGAACTGCATGATTGCCGACCTGTGCGAATACAAGGCGAAGACGCCGGCGCCGCCCGGTGCATGAGCGTCATGCGCCGTGCCGGCCCGCCTCCGTTACAGCAGCACCAGGTTATCGCGGTGGATCAACTCCGGTCCTTCGAGGAACCCAAGGATGCCCTCGATCTCCGATGAAGGCTTGCGCATGATGCGGCGCGCCTCGCCGCTGGTGTAGTTGCTCAAGCCGCGCGCCAGCGCATGTCCGTGCTGGTCGATGCAGGTGATGACGGCCCCGCGTCCGAACTCGCCCCTGACCTCCACCACCCCGATCGGCAGCAGCGACTTTCCTTCCTTCGACAGCTTCTGTACGGCGCCCGCGTCGAGCACCACCTTGCCGGCCGTATGCAAATGGTCGGCCATCCACTGTTTGCGCGCGGTCAGGCGCCCGGTCTGCGCGCTTAGCTGGGTGCCGATCGCTTCGCCGTTCGCGAGCCGCATCAGCACATCGCTGTCGCGCCCCCATGCGATGATGGTATGCGCACCGGAAGCTGCTGCCCGCTTGGCCGCCAGTATCTTGGTGAGCATGCCGCCGCGCCCGATGCTGCTGCCCGCGCCGCCCGCCATCGCCTCCAGTGCCGGGTCGCCCGCGCTTCCTTGTGCGATCAGGACCGCCGACGGATCCTTGCGCGGATCGGCGCTGAACAGGCCATGCTGGTCGGTCAGGATGATCAGCGCATCGGCTTCGATCAGGTTGGCCACCAGCGCACCCAAGGTATCGTTGTCGCCGAACTTGATCTCGTCGGTGACCACGGTATCGTTCTCGTTGATGATCGGGACCACGCCAAGGCGCAGCAGCGTGGTCAGGGTCGAGCGCGCGTTGAGGTAGCGCTCGCGGTCGGCCAGGTCGGCGTGCGTGAGCAGCACCTGCGCGGTGCGCAGCTGGTGTGCCCGGAAGCTCGATTCGTAAATCTGCGCGAGGCCCATCTGCCCGACGGCGGCGCAGGCCTGCAGTTCATGGATGTCGGTCGGGCGCGCCTCGAAGCCGAGGCGCAGCATTCCCTCGGCGATTGCCCCGGAGCTGACCAGCACGACCTCCTTGCCCATGGTGCGCAGCGCCGCGATCTGCGCGGCCCAGCGCGCGATGGCCTCGTGATCGAGCCCGCGCCCGTCGTTGGTGACGAGCGAGGAGCCGACCTTGATGATGATACGGCTAGCTTTTTGTATGACGGATTTCATCGGCAGCGGTTCTGGTCTGGGGCGGGCGCAACGCGAGCAGCGTCAGACCGCCCAGCAATTCCATCCCGCATACGACTAATAAAAATCCCTGGGGCAGGCCGATCGCGACGGCCGCAACGAGGCGGCCGGCCGGCTGCGCCAGGACGAACAATGCAGTGATATCGCCCAGGACAGGCTGATCGCCCTGCCTTGCCGCTAACAGAGCCAGTCCCGCTGTAGCGAGACGGACCCCCACGTAGATTGCGTAGAACTGGCTGTAGCCGTTTACGCCCGTTAAAAACACGCCCATGCTGGCGGCCACGCGGTCAGGATCGAGCATCGCCGCCAGCGCGGCCAGCGAACTGGCGCTGGCGACGAGCTGCAGCAGGTGCTTGCGCAGCGCCGCCCTTAGCATGGGAACTTCAAGTTTAATCGAGAATCTTGAAACGCGGATCGTCCGGATCGATCGACGCAATGCCGCGTGCCTCTTCGGTCATCTGCGTTTCCTCGGCGCGGTGTTCGCTGTTGCGCTTTTCTTCGAGGTGACGGTAGATCGCATTGACCAGTTCCGGGCATCCCTCGTGGCTGAGCGCGGAGATTTCGAACACAGGGCCTTTCCAGCCCATGCGCTTGACGAAGTCCTTGACCACCTTCTTGCGGTCCCCCTCCGGCACCACATCGAGCTTGTTCAGCACCAGCCAGCGCGGCTTTTCGACCAGCGAGGCATCGTACTTCTCGAGTTCCTTGACCAGCGCCTTGGCTTCCTTGACCGGATCGACGTTCGATTCGAAAGGAGCCAGGTCGACGATATGGAGCAGCAGGCCGGTGCGCTGCAAGTGGCGCAGGAACTGGTGGCCCAGGCCCGCGCCTTCGGAAGCGCCTTCGATCAAGCCGGGAATATCGGCGATCACAAAGCTCTTCTCGTGCGAGACGCGCACCACGCCCAGGTTCGGGTGCAGGGTGGTAAACGGATAGTCGGCGATCTTCGGGCGCGCGTTCGACACGGCCGTGATGAAGGTCGACTTGCCGGCGTTCGGCATGCCCAGCAGGCCGACGTCGGCCAGCACCTTGAGCTCGAGACGCAGCTCGCGCCGTTCGCCTTCCTTGCCCTCGCCCTTCTGGCGCGGGGCGCGGTTGGTCGAGGACTTGAAATGGATATTGCCCCAGCCGCCCTCGCCGCCCTTGGCCAGCAGTTCGATCTGGCCATGTTCGGTCAGGTCGGCGATGATCTCGCCGTTGTTGTTATCGATGATCAAGGTACCGACCGGCATGCGCATGAAGATGTCGTCCGCGCCCTTGCCGTAGCAGTCCGCACCGCGGCCCGGCTCACCGTCCCTGGCCTTGTGCATCTTGGAGTACCGGAAATCGACCAGGGTGTTGATGTTGCGGTCCGCCACGGCCCAGATCGAGCCGCCCTTGCCGCCGTCGCCACCGTCGGGTCCGCCGAAAGGCCGGAATTTCTCGCGACAGAAAGAGGCGCAGCCATTGCCGCCGTCGCCTGCGATGACTTCGATTTTTGCTTCGTCGATAAACTTCATAATTTTGCCGCCATAAAACTAAAAAGGCTCTACCTTGGGCAGAGCCTTTCGATGGAAGGCTTGCGCCTTACAAGTGTGCGCTGAAACCAGCGCTGCAACGATTACGCTGCCGCTGCCGCTACCGCTACCGCTGCGTTAGGTACCACGGTCACGAACTGGTGCGACTTGGGACCGCGGACGATGAACTTCACCTTGCCTGGAACGAGCGCAAACAGGGTGTGGTCCTTGCCGGTGCCGACGCCTTCGCCGGCGCGCACCGGGGTGCCGCGTTGACGAATGATGATGCCGCCTGCATTGATGGTCTGGCCGCCGTAAACCTTAACGCCAAGGCGCTTTGATTCTGAGTCACGGCCGTTGCGCGTTGTGCCGCCGCCTTTTTTATGTGCCATTTACATACTCCTTGATAGCTGATTAAACCGGGCCAACAGCGCTTAGCCGTTGATCGATACGATTTGGATTTCGGTGTAATTCTGGCGATGGCCCTGATGCTTCTGGTAGTGCTTACGACGACGCATCTTGAAAATCTTCACCTTATCGTGACGACCGTGTGCCACAACAGTAACCAGTACCTTTGCACCTTCGACCAATGGCGCACCAAACTTGATGGTGTCGCCCGCGCCTACTGCGAGAACTTGATCGATGGTGATTTCGGAACCAATGTCTGCCGGTATCTGTTCTACTTTAAGTTTTTCGCCAGCGACAACTTTGTATTGCTTGCCACCGGTTTTTATGACCGCGTACATGATTTGAAACCTCATCAAATGTTGAAAGAATTTCCCTAGGGCGCCGCTAGGTGGAACATGCGCGGAGCCCGGGGAACCTGTGATTATACATGGAATGAATTTTTCCGTCAAAACGTGTGCACAAGGCCGCTTGTTCGTGGTATGTGCACAACGACAACGTTTCGGCTGCTGCCCGGCCGGCCGGCCGGGGGCGCCGGGGGCGGGACGGATGGGGCATGCATGTCGTATAATCCCCGCACCCAACGTCCATTGCAGGTCCGCCTTGTCAGCCGCTATCTTACACGCTCCACAGAACAACATCGCCCAATCGATCGCCCCCGACATGGAGGCCGTCAATACGGTCATCCGGCAGCGCCTGCATTCCGAGGTCAGCCTGGTGAACCAGATTGCGGAATACATCATCGGCGCGGGCGGCAAGCGCATTCGTCCGGTGCTGGTGCTGCTGGTGGCCAACGCCTACGGCTACCGGGGCAGCGCCCACCACGAGCTGGCCGCCGTCGTCGAATTCATCCATACCGCAACGCTGCTGCACGACGACGTGGTCGACGAATCGTCGATGCGGCGCGGGCGCCAGACCGCCAACGCCCTGTTCGGCAACGCCGCCTCGGTGCTGGTGGGCGACTTCCTGTATTCGCGCTCGTTCCAGATGATGGTCGGCCTGAACAATATGCGGGTGATGCAGATCCTGTCGGACGCAACGAACGTGATCGCCGAAGGCGAAGTGTTGCAACTGCTCAACATGCACGACCCCGACGTGAGCCAGGACAGCTACCTGAACGTGATCCGCTCCAAGACCGCCAAGCTGTTCGAGGCGGCGGCCCAGCTCGGCGCCCTCATTTCCGGCGCGAGCGACGCCGAGATCGAGGCTGCGGGCGAATATGGCCGTTCGCTCGGCACCGCGTTCCAGCTGATCGACGACGTGCTCGACTATGCGGGCGACGCCAGCGAGATCGGCAAGAACGTGGGCGACGACCTGCGCGAAGGCAAGCCGACCATGCCGCTGATCTACCTGATGGAAAACGGCAGCGAAGAACAGCGCGCGCTGGTGCGTGCCTGCATCGAACAGGGTGACGAACAGCATTTCGACGCCATCCTGGCCGCCATCACGAGCAGCGGCGCGCTCGACTACACCCGGCGCGCGGCGGAAACGGCCGCCCAGCGCGCCTGCGACGCGATTTCAGGCCTTCCCGAGAGCTTATATAAGCAAAGCTTGCTCCAGCTGTGTGCCTTCGCAGTTGACAGGAACCACTAAGTTTTGTTAACGTTAGTACCATGCCAAAGCACACCGTCGGGGTGTGGCTCAGCCTGGTAGAGCGCTGCGTTCGGGACGCAGAGGCCGGAGGTTCGAATCCTCTCACCCCGACCATCTGACCTGTCGGCCGCTGGGCTGCCCGCACTGGCGGGCAACGCGCAAGATGCGCCGGCACGCAATACAGGCCACCTTGATTCCCGGTCGGCCAGGCCGCCACACCAATCCATCACTTAGCGAAGTTCGCATCGGCGATTGTGCGCCGTTGCCAGGCCTTACTCATGAAAACCCCCAAAAGAATCCAGCCCCTGGTCGACGAAGGCCTGATCGATGCAGTCATGCGCCAGCTCATGAGCGGCAAGGAAGCGACCGTCTATGTGGTGCGTTGCGGCGACGATGTCCGTTGCGCCAAGGTGTACAAGGAAGCGAACCAGCGCAGCTTTCACCAGGCGGTGGCGTACCAGGAAGGACGCCGGGTCAAGAACAGCCGCCAGGCGCGGGCGATGGAAAAGGGTACGCGCTATGGGCGCAAGATGGCCGAGGAAGTGTGGCAGAACGCCGAAGTGGACGCCCTGTATCGCCTCGCGGCAGCCGGCGTGCGCGTGCCGACACCCTATGTCTGCTTCGAAGGCGTACTGCTGATGGAACTGCTCACCGATGCCGACGGCAACGCAGCGCCGCGCCTCAACGACGTGCCGCTGACCCGTGAGCGCGCACTCGAATTCCATGCCGCGATATTGCACCAGGTGGTGCTGATGTTGTGCGCGGGCGTCATCCATGGCGACCTGTCGGAATACAACATCCTGGTCGATGCGGACGGTCCGGTGATCATCGATTTGCCGCAGGCCATCGATGCCGCCGGCAGCTCGGTGGCGGCGGCCATGCTCGAACGCGATGTCAGCAATCTCGCCACCTTTTTCGGCACGTTCGCGCCCGAGCTGGTGGGAAGCCAGTATGGCAAGGAAATATGGAATCTCTACCAGGGTGGTCTGCTGACTGGCCAGACGCCGCTCACCGGACGGGTCGCCGAGCCCGAAGGCGCTGCGGACGTGGGCGCGGTTATTCGCGAGATCGAACTGGCGCGGCAGGAGGAAGCGGATCGCGTCCTGAGTAAAATGGGGCGGGACGCCTGACGCCACCAGTGTTGATCGCCAGTAAGACCTGGTTATTACTCTATATTAGTGTGATACACTACATCAAAATAGTGACATGCATTGCATCTAAGTAGTGTTAATTATTACTCTAAAATAGTGTAATGGCTCCTCCCCGCGAACTACTCGCAAAATCACTAACGGTCTTGGCTGACCTGCAAAAGGCCGGCAAGCACGTCATTCGTAGCGTTGACTTGCCGCGCATGGACCGCCAACGGCTGCAGGCAGCCGGTTTTATTCAGGAGGTCGTTCGCGGCTGGTATCTGCCATCCCGTCCTGGTGAACCACACGCAAGCTCCTCGGCATGGTTCACAGGCATGCGTGAGTTCATCACCGGCTACTGCGAGGAACGATTTGGAGCCGACTGGCACGTTTCCCCCGATCAATCGCTGATGCTCAGAACCGGAGAGCGCAGCTTGCCACGACAGTTGCAGGTCTGGGCATCTGGCGCCAATAACCAGCCGGTACAGCTTCCGCACGACTGCTCCCTTTTCTTGTACCGCGCGCCAAAGCTATGCAAGTCCGAGGTCTCGCATGACGTCGGCGGACTGCGCCTTGCCACCTTGCCCGCAGCACTGATGGCGGTAGGTCCTGCATTCTTCGCCCGGCAGCCGTTGGCGGCGCGCATCGCGCTGGCAAGCCTCGAAGACGTCTCTGAGCTACTTCGTCCTCTTCTTGATGGCGGCCACGTCCACATCGCTGGCCGGCTGGCCGGCGGCATGCGCGCAATCGGCCGGAGCCGCATCGCAGATGAGATTCTGGAGACCATGCGCTCGGCAAACATGACCGTAACGGAGTCCCCGCCAATCGACGTCGCACATGATCAACTTCCACCTGGCCGCCCAGAATCGCCGTACGTGCAACGTCTGCGCCTGATGTGGCACGAGATGCGACGGCCAGTCATCGACGAGTTCCCGTCCCCGCAGGTGCCTGTTGACGCGCAAGCCACCCTGACGCAGGTCGAGGAACGATACATTACAGACGCCTATCATTCGCTATCCATCGAAGGCTACCAGGTCACCCCCGAGCTCATTGAGAAGGTACGCAATGGCCAGTGGCAGCCCGACGGTGACGATGCAAAGGCCCGCGACGCAATGGCGGCCAAGGGTTACTTCGAAGCGCACCTCAAGCTCAAGGATTACATCGAGCAAACTATTCGAACGAAGCGGTCCAGCTGGCCACTCCACGAGGCGCTAGGCTCCTGGTATCGGGCACTGTTTAGCCCAAGCGTCACGGCAGGTATTCTGAAGCCATCGGACCTGGCCGGCTGGCGGAACGACCAGGTTTTCATTCGTGGCGCTTTGCATGTGCCATTGCCCAAAGAGGCAGTGCGCGATTGCATGCCGGTCTTTTTCGAACTCCTCGCATCCGAACCCCATCCAGCGGTGCGCGCAGTCCTCGGCCACTTCTTCTTTGTCTACATTCACCCTTATATGGACGGAAACGGGCGCCTTGCTCGTTTCATTTTCAATGCGATGCTCGTTACGGGCGGCTACGTCTGGACCATCGTACCGCTGCAACAGCGCAAGTCCTACATGGCAGCCCTTGAACAAGCCAGCTCTCACCGCAACGTCCAGCCACTTGCGAAATTTTTCGCCGACCTGGTACGCGAGCAGACGAAGACTCCCCTGCCAGGCGGCTAGTACAGCGCAGCAATTTATAGCTCGTGCCCCCGCCGCCTGCATGCTTCCCCACCGCGAGCGGCCAGGCTTTTTACACCACTGTTCCGAACAGCGCACCGACACCGGCCGCCGCCGCCATCGACAACGCGCTCCAGAACGCGACCCGCATGACGCCTTTTTTCACGTCGGCGCCGCCGGCCTTGGCCGCCAAGCCGCCGAGGAAGGCGAGAAAGACCAAGGACGTGGCGACGGTAAATACACTGAGATGTTGGTGCGGCACCAGCACGACGACCAGCAAAGGCAGCGCCGCGCCGATGGCGAAGCTGAGCGCCGATGCAAAGGCGGCCTGCAGCGGCTTGGCGCTCATTGCCTCGGTAATTCCCAATTCGTCCTTGGCGTGCGCGCCCAGGGCGTCGTGCGCCATCAGGTTGATGGCCACCCGTTTCGCAAGCGACGCGTCAAGGCCGCGAGCGACGTAGATACCGGCGAGCTCATGCTGCTCGCCCACAGGATTCTCGCGCAGCTCGGTGCGCTCCTTCTCAAGCGCCGCCCGCTCGGTATCGGCCTGGGACTGCACCGACACGTATTCTCCTGTCGCCATCGACATCGCGCCTGCAACCAGGCCGGCGACGCCTGCAACCATGATGCTCTGGTGGGTCGCATGCGACGCGGCCACCCCGAGAATCAGGCTGGAAGTCGACACGATGCCGTCGTTCGCGCCTAACACCGCCGCGCGCAGCCACCCGACACTGTCCAGTTTGTGCAGCTCAAGGTGGTGTTTGAACATGATCGAAACCTTTCAATATATGAAATTTCGCATTCGATGTGAAAAGTATATCCGTTCCGGCGCCGCCTCAGCACAAACGCAACGGGAAGCGCCCAGGTTGAAGAGTCATTCACAAAACGTATGGCTGGTATCACAAATCAAAAGTTTGTTTATACCTCGAACAGCCCTATACTAGCTTCAACTCATCGAGATACTCAAGGAGCACCAAATGACCACCGCATCCATCATTCATACGCAAAACCTCTCGCTTCGTACATACTTCGCCGACGTCGGCCATGCAGCGCTGGCCTTCGCCGCAGCCCTGTTCGCCGCCCGCGAACGTCACTTCGTGGCCCAGCCGGTTGCCCCAACCCTGGACGAAACGGAGAAGGCAAAAGCGAAAAGCCGCATGAAGCTGTTCGCGTTGGCCAAGCACTACGACGACATCGAGCCTTCCCTGGCGCGCGAAATGCGCAGCCTGGCATCGCGCGGTTAAGTTCAACGCCTCGCCTTTCGCTCTTCCTGTCCCCGGCGCAGGCCCGCAC
>JBAQKU010000185.1:0-9894 GCA_049301315.1 Telluria sp. | reverse complement strand
CGCCTGCAGCGCGCCGACGCCGCCGCCCTGCGCGCCCTGATGAACAACGACCAGCCGGACCAACCAACATGACAAAAAACAATCTGATCGCCTACGCCGTGGTCGCACTGCTGTTCGGCGCCACCGGCGCCTATGTCGGCATCAACAAGAAGGAACCGGGCCCGCCCCTGACCACCACCATCGCGCCCACCGGCGGCGAACCGCACGCGCCGGTGAGCGCCCTGTTCGCGCAGTCCATGAACGACGCCGGCGGCGTGCCGCAAGCCTTGTCCCAATGGAAGGGCAAGGCGCTGGTGGTCAATTTCTGGGCGCCGTGGTGCGCGCCCTGCGTCAAGGAGATGCCGGACCTTGACGCCCTGGCCACGGAAAACGCCGGCAAGAACCTCCAGGTGATCGGCATCGGCATCGATTCGCCGGCCAATATTGCCCAGTTCGCGAGCAAGTTCAAGATCTCCTATCCTTTATATGTAGCCGGCCTGAGCGGCACCGATCTGGCGCGCCAGTTCGGCAACAGCGCCGGCGGCCTGCCATACACCGTGCTCATCGGCGCCGACGGCCAGGTCAAGAAAACCTACATGGGCCTGCTCAAGTTCGACCAGCTCAAGGCCGATATGGCAGCCCTTGGCTTATGAGGGTGTAATTTTTTTCGCTTGCCAATGCCCGCAGTTAGCGGCAAAATGCGGGACTTTCGCGCGAATCTGTTCCTTCATACATGGTAAAAAAGCTCCTTCTGCTCAACGGCCCCAATCTCAATCTGCTGGGAACCCGTGAGCCTGAGGTGTACGGCAAGGCAACTCTGGCCGACATCGAACAGGCTGCAACAGCCCAGGCTGCCGCAGCTGGCGCGACGCTTTCCTGCTTCCAAAGCAACCATGAAGGCGCCCTGATCGACCGTATCCACGCCGCCAAAACCGAAGCGGTGGAAGCGATCGTGATCAACCCGGGCGGCCTGACCCACACCAGTGTCGCCCTGCGCGATGCGCTGGCCGGGGTGGCGATTCCGTTTATCGAGGTCCACATCTCGAATATCTACCAGCGTGAAGCGTTTCGCCATCACTCTTTTTTGTCGGGCATCGCGCTCGGGACCATTTGCGGCCTTGGCGTGGACGGATATCGCCTTGCCATCGACTTTGTCACTAAAAAGCGTTAATCTACGGCATCTTCACGCATTATTCGCGGTTGCGCCTGTTTTTCGGGCGGCACCGCACTCTTAAAACACCAATAATTCCAAGGGGTTTCACATGGATCTAAGAAAACTGAAGACGTTGATCGACCTCGTCGCCGAATCGGATATCGCTGAACTTGAAGTGACCGAAGGCGAAAGCAAGGTGCGCATCGTCAAGTCATCCCCGGTCCCGCAAAACCAGGTCATGATGATGCAGCCGCAAGGCATGCACCAGCAGTATTCGGCGCCGGCCGCGCCCGCGAGCGCCGCCGCGCCCGAGGCAGCCGTCGCCGTGGTTGCGGAGCCAACCGGCCACATCGTCAAGTCGCCCATGGTCGGCACCTTCTACCGCTCCTCCGCCCCGGGTTCGCCCGCGTTCGTCGAGGTCGGCTCGAGCATCAAGGAAGGCGATACCCTGTGCATCATCGAAGCGATGAAACTGCTCAATGAAATCGACTCCGACGTCGCCGGCGTCGTGACCAAGATCCTGGTCGAGAACGGCCAGCCGGTCGAATTCGGCCAACCCCTGTTCGTGATCGGCTAAGCGGCGCCATGCAAGCCTCGCGGTCCCCTTCGACCGCGATCGACCACAACCTTCATGTTGTTCCCGGCCCTGCCGCTACTCAAAGAAACACCGAACCTACCATGTTTGAAAAAATCCTCATTGCCAATCGCGGTGAAATCGCGCTGCGTATCCAGCGTGCCTGCCGCGAGATGGGTATCAAGACGGTTGTCGTGCACTCCGAGGCCGATAAAGACGCGAAATACGTGAAGCTGGCGGACGAATCGGTCTGCATCGGCCCGGCGCAATCGGCGCTGAGCTACCTGAACATGCCCGCCATTATCAGCGCGGCCGAAGTGACGGACGCCGAAGCGATCCATCCCGGCTACGGCTTCCTGTCGGAGAACGCCGACTTCGCCGAGCGCGTCGAGAAATCGGGCTTCGTCTTCATCGGGCCGCGTTCCGACTCGATCCGCCTGATGGGCGACAAGGTCTCGGCCAAGCAGGCCATGATCCGCGCCGGGGTGCCGTGCGTGCCCGGTTCCGAAGGCGCGCTGCCGGACGACCCGAAGGAAATCATCCAGACCGCGCGCAAGGTCGGCTACCCGGTCATCATCAAGGCCGCCGGCGGCGGCGGCGGGCGCGGCATGCGCGTGGTTCATACGGAAGCGGCGATCCTGAACGCGGTCGCCATGACCAAGACCGAAGCGGGCAGCGCGTTCGGCAATCCCGAAGTGTATATGGAGAAGTACCTGGAAAATCCGCGCCACGTGGAAATCCAGATCCTCGCCGACGAACACAAGAACGCGGTCTGGCTGGGCGAGCGCGACTGCTCGATGCAGCGCCGCCACCAGAAGGTGATCGAGGAAGCGCCGGCGCCGGGCATCCCGCGCAAGCTGATCGAAAAGATCGGCGACCGCTGCGCCGAAGCCTGCCGCAAGATCGGCTACCGCGGCGCGGGCACCTTCGAGTTCCTGTATGAGAACGGCGAGTTTTACTTCATCGAAATGAACACGCGCGTGCAGGTCGAGCATCCGGTGACGGAAATGATCACCGGCATCGACATCGTGCAAGAGCAGATCCGCATCGCCTGCGGCGAGAAACTGCGTTTCCGCCAGCGCGACATCATGCTGTCGGGCCACTCGATCGAGTGCCGCATCAACGCCGAAGACCCGTTCAAGTTCACCCCCTCGCCGGGGCGCATCGTCAGCTGGCACGCGCCTGGCGGCCCGGGAATTCGCGTCGATTCGCACGCCTATGCCGGTTATTACGTTCCTCCCCACTACGATTCGATGATCGGCAAGGTGATCTCCTACGGCGCCACGCGCGACCAGGCGATCCGCCGCATGCAAATTGCGCTGTCGGAAATGGTCGTTGAGGGTATCCTGACGAATATCCCGCTGCATCGCGAACTGATGATCGATGCACGCTTTATCGAAGGCGGCACCAATATCCATTACCTGGAGCAGAAACTGGCCGACAAGCCGGACCTGCCGAAGGGACCGAGCATCGCCAGCAAATCGGAAACCAAGGCAGAAACATGAGTTGGACTGAAGTCGTCATCGAGATCGCACGCGAGCACGCCGAGGCCCTGTCCGACGCGCTGATGGAAGCCGGTGCGCTCTCGGTGTCGGTGGAAGACGCGGATGAAGGCACCGAACAGGAAAAGCCGCTGTTCGGCGAACCTGGCATGGAACCGGCCGAAGCGGCCTGGGAGCACAGCCGCGTAGTCGCCCTGACCGATGTCGACGCCGACCAGGGCGCGATCGTCGCGCAGGCGGCAGCGGCCATCGGGCTGGCCGCGGCGCCCGCCTTCGGCACACGCCCGGTGGCCGACGAGGACTGGGTGCGCCTGACGCAATCGCAGTTCGCGCCTATCCATATCGGAAAGAACATCTGGGTCGTGCCAAGCTGGCATGAAGCACCCGACCCGGACGGCCTGATCCTCGAACTCGACCCTGGCCTGGCGTTCGGCACCGGCAGCCACCCGACCACGCGCCTGTGCATGGAATGGCTGGAGGCGCATCCCGCCCCCGGCAAGACCGTGCTCGACTACGGCTGCGGCTCCGGCATCCTGGCCATGGTCGCCAGGAAGATGGGCGCCGGCGACGTGGCCGGGGTCGATATCGATCCGCAGGCGATCGAGTCGGCGCGCCAGAATGCGCAGCGCAACGGCTGCGAGATCGATTTTTATTTGCCGGACAGCTTCGCCGCGTCCGGCAAGGCGCAGCATGCGAGCGGCCGCTTCGACATCGTGGTCGCCAACATCCTGTCGAGCCCACTGAAGCTGATGGCGCCGATGCTGGCCGGACGCGTGGCGCCGGGCGGGGCACTGATCCTGTCGGGCGTGCTCGCGCGCCAGGCCGAGGAAGTGGCCGAAGCCTACGCGCCATTCATCAAGCTCGGGGTGTGGGCCGAGCAGGACGGCTGGGTCGCCCTGCACGGCCGGCTCGGCAGCGATGCCGCGCCACCGGCGCGCGCAGCGCAAGAACAATAACGGCATGGCGTTCGCCACTCGCTGCCCCCACTGCGACACGGCTTTCAGGGTCGCTTCCGACCAGCTGAAGCTGCGTGGAGGCATAGTGCGCTGTGGCGCCTGCAACGAAGTCTTCGACGGCAACGCGACGCTGGTCGACCTGGACGCAGTCGTCGCGCAAGAGGCAAGCGCGCCGCCCGAGCCGTCTGAAGCATCGGGCAGTGCCGCGTTCGACGGCGAGATCGCCGCCCTTGAAGCCGAACCTGCGGCCGGCAGCGAGCCTGTTTACACCCTCGAATTCGACACCGCCCTCGATCCGTTCGGCATCCTGCCCACGCCTGCCCCGAGCGAGCCGCAGGCCGACGCCGACGAGCAAGCCGAACCGGCCATCGACGCGACCATGGCGCCCGATCTCGAGCCGCAAGCGGACGAACCGGAGCCGGACGCGGATGCCGACATGGCGGCTGACGCCAGCGCGGACACGGATGCTGACAGCTCCGGCGTGGACATCGACGGTGACGCCGCTAGTACGTCGTTCCCGCGCACGCGGGAACCCAATTTCAGCGACGCCGGCGACACCGCCGACATCACGGAGAGCGCGCCCGAAGACCCGCTCGAAGCGCCCGACGAAGCCGCCGGCGCCACCGTGGAGCAGGACCTGAGTCCAGAGCCAGAGCCCGAGCCGCAACCCGAACCCCTGCCGCAGCGCGCCTCCGCCGCCGGCCAGCAAGCGAGCGTGCCGAAAGCACCGCCGCCCGAGCCAGAGATGGACGAACCGGAGTTCGTGCGCCGCAGCCGCCGGCAAGAGAAAGCGAGCCGCAACCGCCGCATCCTGATGTCGGTCGGCTCGCTGCTGCTGCTGGCGACCCTGCTGGTCCAGGGCGTCACCACCTTCCGCAATGTGCTCGCCGCCCAATTCCCCCAGCTCACGCCGGCGCTGGGCTCGGCCTGCGCGCTGCTTGGCTGCCGGGTCGAACTGCCGTCCCAGATCGAGGCGCTGAGCGTGGAAACGGGCGAACTGCAGGCGCTCGGCGCCGACACGTTCTCGCTCACCACCTTGCTGCGCAACCAGAGCCGCCTGGTCCAGGCCTGGCCCAGCCTCGAACTCGCACTCACCGATGCCAACGACAAGCCGCTGCTGCGGCGCGTGTTCAGCCCTGCCGAATACCTGCCGCCCGCCATCGCGCCGGCCAAGGGCTTCGCCGCGCGCTCCGAACAGCCGGTCAAACTGCATTTCGAACTCAAGCAGCTCAAGGCGTCCGGCTATCGCATCGCCATTTTCTATCCATAAGAGCCCACCATGACCAAGACCACCCTGATCTGCGGATCGCTCGCATTCGACAAGATCATGCAGTTCAACGGGCGCTTCGCCGAATCGCTGCTGGCCGACCAGCTGCACAAGGTGAACGTCTCCTTCCTGGTCCCGACCCTGCGCACCGAATACGGCGGCTGTTCCGCGAACATCGCCTACAACCTGAACCTGCTGGGGGGCGACCCGCTGATCATGGCGACCATCGGCCAGGACGGCGGCGAATATCTCGAGCGTTTCGAACAGTTGGGCATCTCGACGCGCGCCATCCGCACCATCGGCAACGCCTACACCGCCCAGTGCTTCGTGACGGCCGACCTGGACAACAACCAGATCAACGCCTTCCACCCGGGCGCGATGGAGTTCGCGCACCAGAACAACGTGGCCGATTGCGGGCGGGTGCGGGTGGCCATCATCGCGCCGGACGGGCGCGACGGCATGCTCAAGCACGCCCGCGACTGCGCCGCGCTTGGCGTGCCGTTCATGTTCGACCCGGGCCAGCAGCTGCCGCGCTTTAGCGGCGCCGAGCTGATCGAGTTCATCAACCAGGCCACCTACCTGGCGGCCAACGACTACGAATTCGAGATGCTGATGGACCGCACCGGCCTGACGCTGGCCGATATCGCGGACCGGCTCGAGGCGCTGATCGTCACGCGCGGCGAGAAGGGTTCGGAGATCTACGCCAGCGGCATGCGCTTCGATATCGACTGCGTGGAGGCGTCGGCGGTGGTCGATCCGACCGGCTGCGGCGACGCGTTTCGCGCCGGCCTGCTGTACGGGATCACCAACGACATGGATTGGCCGACCACCGGCCGCCTGGCCAGCGTGATGGGCGCCATCAAGATTGGGCACCAGGGCGGGCAGAACCACGTGGCCACGCCGGCCCAGATCGCGGACCGCTTCGAGGCGGCGTTCGGGTACCGCTACTGAGCCTCTTCTAAGGCGCTAGCAGCGCGCGTGCCACGTCTTCGACGCTAAGCCCGGGCGCGGCCACCTGCAGCAGCTTGCGCTTGCTGGTGTGACCGTGGGTGATGGTAATGGCGCTGCGCGGCACCGCCAGGGCGCGCGCCAGGAACCGGATCAGGGCCTCGTTGGCCTTGCCCTCGATCGGCTGGGCCTGCAGCTTGAGCTTCAGGGCGTCGTCCAGCACCCCCATCACCTCCGTCTTTTTCGCATTCGGCGTGATCTGCACCGCCAGCCGCACTCCGCCGGCAAGCAGGGAGCACCATGCGTGGCTCACCTGACGCCGAACAGCATGCCCACGATGATCTGCGCGATCTGCAGCACGATGAGCGCCACCAGCAGCGACAGGTCGAGGCCGCCGAGCAGCGGCACCACCCGGCGCAAGGGACGCAGCAGCGGGTCGTTGAGCGCCCGTACGAACGGCGCGAGCGGTGCATGCGGGTTGATCCAGCTGAAGATCGCTTCGATGATCAGGAGGGCAATGAAGCCGTAGATGATCCAGGTCAGGAAGCGGTACAAGCCGGCCAGCAGCACGACCTGTCCGGACGCGCCGTCCAGGAACATGACCGAGGCCGACAGCAGCACCACCAGGAAGGCGCCAATCAGGCTGGCCCAGTCATAGCCCCCCACTCCCGGCACGATGCGGCGCAGCGGACGCACCAGCCAGTCCGACAGGGTAAAGGTGAACTGCGCGACCGATGCCGGCGGACGCACTCGAATCGCCTGCATCCAGAAACGCAGCAACAGCACGGCGCCCAGTATGCTGGCGACGGCATCAACGATCAAGTGAACAATACTGAGCACGACGACTCCTTAAAAAAAAACCGCTGTGTGAAAGTCACACAGCGGTATTTTGCCTGATCCAGGCACAGCTGGCTATTACGGACGGCTGCTGGTCGGGAAAGGCCATGCTGCTGCTGGAGTCAGCACGGTTTTCGCCGCTGGCGCCGGAGCCGGTGCTGCCGCAGCGGCAGGTGCCGGTGCAGGAGCGGCTGGCTTAGGCGCTGCAACAACCTTCGGAGCTGCCGGCTTTTTCGGCGCGGCGGCTTTTTTCACAGCTGGCTTGGCCGCTGCCGGTGCTGCCGCAGGCTTTGCGGCTGGCTTGGCAACCGCCTTAAGCGGCTTTTTTACTGCTGGCTTAGCCGCCACCTTTGCTGCTGGCTTGGCTGCTGCTTTCGCTGCTGGCTTTGCTGCCGCTTTAGTTGCTGCTGGTTTCGCGACGGCCTTCTTTGCCACGGCCTTCTTCGCTGCTGGCTTGGCTGCTGCCTTCTTTACTGCTGGCTTGGCTGCTGCTTTCGCTGCTGGCTTTTTCGCTGCTGGCTTGGCTGCCGCTTTCTTGGCTGCTGGCTTAGCTGCCTTCTTGGCGACTGCTTTTTTCGCTACTGGCTTGGCTGCTGCCTTCTTGGCAACCGCTTTTTTCGCTGCTGGCTTGGCTGCTGCCTTCTTCACTGCCGGCTTCGCTGCTGCCTTCTTCGCTACTGCCTTCTTCGCTGCTGGCTTGGCTGCTGCCTTGGCTGCGACTTTTTTCACTGCCGGCTTGGCTGCCGCTTTTTTCGCTGCTGGCTTGGCCGCTGCCTTCTTCGCTACTGGCTTGGCTGCTGCCTTCTTCGCTGCTGGCTTGGCTGCTGCCTTCTTCGCTACTGGCTTGGCTGCCGCCTTTTTCACTGCTGGCTTGGCTGCTGCCTTTTTCGCTGCTGGCTTCGCTGCTGCTTTCGCGGCTGGCTTGGCTGCAACTTTCTTCGCTGCTGGTTTAGCGGCAGCTTTCGCTGCCGGCTTTGCGGCAACCGCTTTCGCGGCTGGTTTCTTTACTTCAGATTTCTTAGCGGCTGTTGCCATTTGGGTTCTCCTTCATCTGCGATGGGAAAAAATCACGCTACAAGATTAAAACCCGTCCGACCCGTAGTTGAAGGTCAGGCGAATTATTCATCGGCACAAACGTGAGTGTGTTTATGCTAATGAATTCGGCACCAGCTGAACTGCTGCAACTCCTCACGATCGCAGCACTTCAGCCATAGTCGTTGCCATCCACGGTCCGCCGGGATGGTAAGAATCTGAAATCAGAAACGACAAACTTGGTATTCCAGTGCGCTGTTCACATCACCGACCTGCACCAACCGCGAAAAGAAAAAGCCGCCATGCCTGAACAGGATCAGGCAGTGCGGCTCGACTTTTGCGGTAAATTTATGTGCATATCTGGTTGAATCAGCGTCCCATTTTGATCTGTTCGTTTGCGTCGCCAAGCGTTCGAAAAATTCGCTTTCACGTTTTCGCAAATTCAATCACGTAAAGTACACAAAAACCTTGTCTTCGCGCAACTGGCACGAAGCATTTTCGCATGCTTTTTTTTAATGGTCCGCACGCCACGCACTTCGCGCGCGCTTTTTGCGCGCGCTTCGGGCGCTTATTCCCAGTTCAAAGCGCCCCCTGTCTGGTACTCGGTCACGCGGGTCTCGAAGAAATTGCGCTCCTTTTTCAGGTCGATCATTTCGCTCATCCAGGGGAAGGGATTTTCTTCGTTCGGGAACAGCGCGTCGAGTCCGATCTGGACCGCGCGCCGGTTCGCGATGAAGCGCAGGTAACCCTTGAACATGGTGGCGTTCAAACCGAGCACGCCGCGCGGCATGGTGTCTTCCGCGTACGCATATTCGAGGTCGACCGCCTTCAGGAAAAGCGTCTTGATCTCTTCGCGGAAAGCGGGGGTCCACAGCAGCGGATTTTCCATCTTGATCGTGTTGATCAGGTCGATCCCGAAATTGCAATGCATTGATTCGTCACGCAAAATGTACTGATACTGCTCTGCGGCGCCCATCATTTTGTTCTGCCGGCCGAGCGCCAGAATCTGCGTAAAGCCGACGTAAAAGAACAGTCCTTCCATCAGGCAGGCGAACACGATGAGCGACTTCAACAGCTTCTGATCGTTCTCCACGGTGCCCGTCGTGAACGCCGGATCGGTCAGGGTATTGATGAACGGGATCAGGAATTCGTCCTTGTCGCGGATCGATTTGACCTCGTTGTAGGCGTTGAAAATCTCCGCTTCGTCGAGCCCGAGCGACTCCACGATGTACTGGTAAGCGTGGGTATGGATGGCCTCCTCGAACGCCTGGCGCAGCAGATATTGGCGGCATTCCGGAGCCGTGATGTGGCGGTAAGTGCCGAGCACGATGTTGTTCGCGGCGAGCGAATCGGCGGTCACGAAGAAGCCCAGATTTCTTTTTACGAGACGACGCTCGTCATCGCTCAAACCGTTGGGATTTTTCCACAATTCGATGTCGCGCTGCATGTTGACCTCTTGCGGCATCCAGTGATTCGCGCAGCCGGCCAGGTATTTGTCCCACGCCCATTTGTACTTGAACGGCACCAGCTGGTTCACGTCGGTCTTGCCGTTGATGATGCGCTTGTCGTCCGCGTTCACGCGCTTGCCGACCAGCGCGGCGTCGGGCGCCGGTTCCCGGGCCCCGGCCTGCTGGAGTTCCGCGCCC
>JBAQKU010000184.1:0-5025 GCA_049301315.1 Telluria sp. | reverse complement strand
ATCGGGGACAGACCCCGATTCTTTTTGGTGCGTCGCGAAAATCGGGGTCTGTCCCCGATTCTTTTTGGTGCGTGGCGGGGAGGTGGGATCTGCCCCGGATTTTTGCTACACTCGCGCCTATGAAAATCCAACAGGGCAGCGAGATCTTTTCGGCCATCGTGGCGGCGCCGTTCGGCGCGCTCGGCATCCGCTCCGACGCGGGCCTGCTGCGCGAACTGGTCTATCTGCCACCTCATTTCCATGAAAAAGACGCTGACGATGCGCTCGCCGATCTGGCCGCGCGCCAGGTCGAACGCTACTTGGCCGACCCTGATTTCAAATTTGCCTTGCCGTTGTGCGAGGTCGGCAGCGCGTTCCAGCACAAGGTGTGGAATGCAATCGCGTCGATTCCGCGCGGCACCGTGCGCACCTATGGCCAGGTCGCCAAACACATCGGCTGCGGCGCTCCGCGCGCGGTCGGTCAGGCGTGCGGCGCTAACTGGTTTCCGCTGGTAATTCCATGCCACCGGGTTACCGCGGCCGGCGGGCTGGGCGGCTTTTCCAACCACGACGATGCAACTGGCTTTCACCTGGGCGTCAAGCGCTGGCTGCTGGCGCACGAGGGCGTTTCTCTCGAGAAGGGCACCGGCGCTTCATGGCAGCAGCAGACAATCTGGCCCTGATCGACGAATTCTGCGACAACCTGTGGCTCGAGCAGGGACTGGCCCAGAATTCGCTCGACGCCTACCGGCGCGACCTGCGCCTGTTCGCGCGCTGGCTTGAAGTCAGGCGTCCCGGGTGCGCCACCTTGCACCAGGTCCAGCCGCACGACCTGGCCGCTTACTTCGCGGAGCGCCACGCGCAATCGAAGCCGAGCTCGGCGAACCGGCGCTTGTCCGTCCTCAAGCGTTTCTACCAGCTCGCGCTGCGCCAGAAACAGGTGGCGGCCGATCCTTGCCTGAAGCTGGCCTCGGCCAAGCAGCCAGCCCGCTTCGTGCACACCCTGACCGAAGCCCAGGTCGAGGCGCTGCTGGCCGCGCCGGACGTGGACACGCCGCTTGGCCTGCGCGAACGCACGATGCTCGAGCTGATGTATGCGAGCGGGCTGCGGGTGTCGGAACTGGTGGGCCTGAAACTGGTCGAACTGAGCCTGAACGATGGCGTGCTGCGCGTTACCGGCAAGGGCAGCAAGACGCGCCTGGTGCCGTTCGGCCAGGAGGCGCGCCAGTGGATCGAGCGTTACCTCGGGCAGGCGCGCGGCGTGATCCTGGACGGGCAGGTCGACGACGCGCTGTTCGTGACCGCCCGCGGCGGCCCCATGACGCGCCAGATGTTCTGGATCTTGATCAAGAAACACGCGCTGCGGGCGGACATCCGTGCCCCGCTCTCGCCGCATACCTTGCGCCATGCCTTCGCCACCCATTTGCTCAACCATGGCGCCGACTTGCGCGTTGTGCAACTGTTGCTGGGCCATTCCGATATTTCCACCACACAAATTTACACCCATGTTGCGCGGGAACGATTAAAGCAGTTGCACGCCGTGCATCACCCACGTGGTTAATTCAAATGCAATTCGCATAACTGCGTCATAATATAGGGGCGGCACCCCCTTTCTTTACCGACAACCAAGAGGTGATTCATGGCTAAAACTAATTTCCAGTACGAAAAGCGGCAGCGGGAATTAGAAAAGAAGAAGAAGGCGGACGAAAAAGCCCGGCGCAAGCTTGACGCGAAGAGCAATCCGGACGCCGACGCACACCAGGCGCCCGACGACGACGATGCCGGCCAGGCAACGCCAGAGGCACAAAACCCGGCCTGAAGCACCGGCCGGGTCGTTTCAAGAACGGGCCGGACAACAAGCCTTGCTTGCCCGGCCTGCTGGCGCGTTCGTGCTTACGCGACTTCCGCCATCTTCCCACGCTGGTCCCGACCATCGTCGTGCGCGTCATCTTCATCCTCATCCTTGCCCTTGAACCAGCGCGCAGCCCGTTTGCCCAGGCTGTCGAGGTAGGTATAGGCAACCGGCACCACCACCAGCGTGAGCAGGGTTGAGGTAATCACGCCGCCAATGACCGCGCGCCCCATCGGCGCCTGCAGTTCGCCGCCGTCGCCGGCGCCTATCGCCATCGGCAGCATGCCGAAGATCATCGCCAGGGTCGTCATCAGGATGGGGCGCAGCCGCACCTGGCCGGCAGCCAGGATCGCGTCGTGCTGGCTCTGGCCGGCGCGCTGGCCGTGGTTGGTGAAGTCGACCAGCAGGATCGCGTTCTTGGTCACCAGCCCCATCAGCATCACGATGCCGATCACCGAGAAGATGTTGAGCGTGGTGCCCGTTGCCAGCAGCGCCAGCAGCACCCCGATCATCGACAGCGGCAGCGACACCATGATCGCGATCGGCTGCAGGAAACTGCCGAACTGCGAGGCCAGCACCAGGTAGATGAAGATCACCGCGATGCCGAGCGCGGTGGCGGCGCCTGCCATCGTCTCCTGCATCTCCTGGGCGTTGCCGCCGACGTCGAAGCGCACGCCGGCGGGCAGCGTCATCGACTTCATGGCCTTTTTCACGTCGCCGTCGACGTCGCCGCTGGGGCGGCCCTCGACGCCGGCATAGATCGCCACGCGCCGTTCCAGCGCCTGGCGCTTGAGCACCTGCGGGCTGGTCGAGGGCACGAAGTCGACCACCTGGCGCAGCGGCACCATGACCGGGTTGCCTTGCGCGTCGCGCCGCGTCGAGGCCAGCGACAGGTCGGCCAGGTCGGCCACTTTCTGGCGCCCCGATTTGGGCAGCTGCACATTGACGTCGTAGTTCTGGCCGTCCGGCGCCAGCCAGCGGCTGATCTGGTCGCCCGCCACGAAGGGGCGCAAGGCGCTGCCGATCTGCTGGGTCGACAGGCCCAGGTCGCTCGCCAGTTCATTGTTGATCTTGACGATGGTGGCCGGGCTGGCGCCTTCCTGGCTGTACTCGATGTCGGCCACGCCCTTGATCGAGCGCATCTTGTCCATCAGCTTGCGCGCAACGGAGTCGAGCTTGGCTTCGTCCTGACCCAGGATCGCAATGAAAATCGGCTTCTGGCCCACCGACAGGGTGATGCCGGCGACCGGCGCCAGGCGCGCGCGGATCAGCTTTTCGAGTTCCTTCTGGGAGCGCCGCCCGGTTTTCTTCACATCCGTCAGCTTCAGGTTGACCTGCGCCGTGTTGCGTCCCTCGAAGGCGCCGATGCTGGTGATGATGCTGTCGATTTCCTTGAATTCGCCCAGCGCCGCTTCCAGTTGCCTGACCTTGCTGTCGGTGTACTCGAGGCTCGAGCCGACCGGGGTCTTGAACCTGAGCTGGACGTAGCCGCGGTCGATCTCGGGCATCATCTCGCCGCCGATCATCGGCACCAGCGCCAGGCTGGCGACGAACAGCGCGAGCGCCAGCGCCAGCGTCGACTTGCGCCAGCGCAGCGCCAGCTCCAGCGTCTTGCCGTACCACAGGTGCACGCGGTCGATGCCGTGCTCGATTCCTTCCATCAGGCGCCCCAGCCACGGCAGGTACTTGAAACGGTTCTTGACCGGGTCGCGCCAGAGCGACGAGAGCATCGGGTCGAGCGTGAAGCTGACGAACAGCGACACCAGCACCGCCACCGCCACGGTAATGCCGAACTGCAGGAAGAAGCGTCCGATAATGCCGTCCATGAAGGCGACCGGGATGAACACGGCCACGATCGCGAAGGTGGTCGCCATCACCGCCAGCCCGATTTCGCTGGTGCCTTCGTTGGCCGCTTTCAGGTGGCTCTTGCCCATGCCGAGGTGGCGCACGATGTTCTCGCGCACCACGATCGCGTCGTCGATGAGCAGGCCGATGCACAGCGACAGCGCCATCAGGGTCAGGAAATTGAGCGTGAAGCCGAAAAACTTCATGGCGATGAAGCTGGCCATGACCGAAATCGGCAGCGTCAGGCCGGTGATGACGGTGCTGCGCCACGAGTGCAGGAACAGGAACACGATCAGCATGGTGAGCAGGGCGCCTTCGGCGATGGTCTCCTTGACGTTGTCGAGCTGGCTTTGCACGCGCACCGACTGGTCTTCCATGATGCGCAGCTTGATGTCGGGCGGCAGCGTCTTTTGCAGCTCCTCGACCGCGCGCTTGATCCCGGTGCCCACCGTCACCACGTTCGCATCCTGCACCTTGGTCACTTCGATCGAGATGGCGGGCGCGCCGTTGATGCGCGAAATCGAGGTCCGTTCCTGCTCGCCGTCGACCACCTCGGCCACCTGATCGAGGAACACCGGGCCGCCGGCGCGGCGCGCCACGATGATCTTGTTGAAGCCGCGCGCGTCGGCGATCTTGCCTTCCACCCGCACCAGGCGCTCGGCCGCGCCGTAGCTGATATTACCTGCCGGCAGATTCGTATTGGTGCTCTGGATCGCGCGCAGCACCTCGTCCACGCCGATATGCTGGCTGCGCATGTGCTCGGGCTTGAGGCTGATCAGGATCTGGCGGTTGGTCTTGCCGTTGATGCGCACCTGGCCCACCCCGGCCACCGCCTGCAAGCGCTTGCTGATGACCTGATCGGTGAGGGTGGACAGTTCGCGCAGGCCGCGGCTGTCCGACATCAGGGTCAGTTCGACCACCGCCTGCGCGTTGTCGCCTTCGATGCGCAGGATGAACGGTTCCTTCGCCTCCTTGGGAAAAGCCGGACGCACCCGGTTGACCTTGTCGCGCAGCTCCTGCATGGCCTTGTCCAGGTTGGCCGAGAGCTGGAACTCGAGCGCGATGCCGCTGCGGCCCTCCCACGAATTGCTGCGGATGGTCTTGATGCCGCTGACGGTGTTGATCGCGTCCTCCATCGGGCGCGTCACGTCGTTTTCCACCTGTTCGGGCGAGGCCCCCGGGTATTGCACTTCGATCCAGGCGAACGGCAGTTCCACGTTCGGCATGCTCTCCACGCCCAGGCTGCGGTAGGAAAACAGGCCGAGCACCACCAGCGCCACCATGACCATGGTGGCGAAGACCGGATGCCGAATACTGGTTTTGGTGATCCACATGGCTTAGCCTTTCGC
>JBAQKU010000183.1:0-13158 GCA_049301315.1 Telluria sp. | reverse complement strand
GCTTCGGCGGCCGATGTCGAGCTGGCCGTGCGCGCGGCCAGGTCCGCGCTCGAGAGCGGTCCGTGGCCTGCCATGGCGCCCTCGGAGCGCGCCCGCCTGCTATGGCGACTGGCCGATGCCATCGAGGACAACGGGGATGAACTGGCGCTGCTCGAGACGCTCAACAACGGCATGCCGTTCAAGTCGGCGCGCATCGGCCTGATCCGGTCCGCGGCCGAATGCCTGCGCTACAACGCAGGCTGGGCGACCAAGATTGCGGGCCAGACCCAGGCCCTGTCGCTGCCCGGAGAATGGCATGCCTACACCGAGCGCGAGCCGGTCGGGGTGGTGGGCCAGATCGTGCCGTGGAACGTGCCGCTGGCCATTACCGTCGGCAAGATTGCCCCCGCGCTGGCGGCCGGTTGCACCGTTGTCCTCAAACCGGCCGAACAGACACCGCTGACGGCGCTGCGACTGGCGCGTCTGATCGAGCAGGTCGGCTTTCCGCCCGGCGTCGTCAATATCGTCACCGGCCTGGGCGCCGATGTCGGCGCCGCGCTTGCCGCCCACCCGGATGTGGACAAGATTTCATTTACAGGATCGACGCGGGTCGGGCGGGCGATTCTGGCGGCGGCCGGCGGCAACATGAAACGAGTGTCGCTCGAACTGGGCGGCAAATCGCCCGTGTTCATCTTCGCCGATGCCGATATCGAGCGCGCCATCGAGGCAAGCGCACGCGGCATTTTTTCCAATGCCGGTCAGATCTGCGCTGCCGGATCGCGCCTGTTTGCCCACGAAAGCGTGTTCGAGCGGGTGCTGGACGGCATTGCCGAGCGCGCTGCGCGTCTGAAGATCGGAGCGGGGATCTTGCCCGATACCGACATCGGTCCTGTGATCTCGCGCGCGCAGCTCGATCGCATCGCCCATTACATCGCCGCTGCCAGGGGCGCAGGGGCGCACGTGGTCGCCGGCGGCGCCGCCGTAAAGGGCGAGGGCTACTTCATGGAACCGACGGTATTGCGCTGCGAATCGGACACCATCAGTGTCATGCAGGAAGAAATCTTCGGCCCTGTGCTGTGCGCGATGCGCTTTGGCGGCGACGACCTGGAGCGCCTCGCGCGCCAGGCCAACAACACCGTGTACGGACTGTCGGCGAGCATTTGGACGCGCGACGTCGGTACAGCGCACCGGTTTGCACGCAGGATCAAAGCGGGCAACGTGCGGGTCAATGCACCGTCCATCGTGCTCGATCTGGCGCTGCCGTTCGGTGGTTATAAGCAGTCCGGATGGGGGCGCGAATTCGGCCGCGAAGGAGTCGAGGCATATACCGAAGTCAAGTCCGTTGCCATCGGCCTGTGACCATCGTGCGGCGAGGAGAGACGCTCGATAGCGTCAAGTTGTTGCCGTCGAAAGCAGTGGCTGGACACATCCTCGTGTCCCGCCATAAAAACATATCCGGCGCCGCCGGGGGGACCAATCTGGAGGAGACACATGAATACGCAAGTGAGAAAGACAAGAGCGATCGGCTGTGGCTTGCACCGTATCGCAGCTTTGGTGGCATGCGCGACGGTCGGCAGCGCACACGGCATCGAAATCAAGACCGACAACCCGGACATCACGGCGAGCTGGTCCAACACCGTGCGCTACAACCTTGGTGCGCGGGTCGAGAAGCGCGATCCGGTCATCGGCAACACCCTCGCCAATGACGAGAGTGAATTTTCGTACGACCGCGGGCAGATCGTCACCAACCGGCTCGATCTGCTCTCGGAGTTCGATTTCGACTACAAGAAGCAGGTGGGCCTGCGCGTGAGCGGCGCGGCCTGGTACGACAAGGCCTTCAACGCAGACGTTCACACCAATCCCGCGCTGGTCAATGCGGGCAGCTACAAAAACAACCGCTTTTCGGATTTTACGCGCCGCTATTACCAGGGCTTGAGCGGCGAGTTTCTCGACGCTTACGTGTACGCCAACTTCAACGTGGGTTCGCTTCCCGCCAGTGTCAAGGCCGGACGCCATGCCGTGCTCTGGGGCGAGGCGCTGTCGCTGTCGAACCACAGCGTCTCGTATAACCAGACGCCGGGGGACGGGCGCAAAGGCATCGCCAATCCCGGTATCACCGCGAAGGAGGCAGCGCTGCCCATCGGCCAGATTTCCGGGACCTTGCTGCTCACGCCGCAGCTGTCGCTGGCGGGGCAGTACTTCTACGAATGGAAGCCGAGCCGCGCGCCGGAGGGAGGCACGTATCTCGGTGTTGTCGACTTTATTTTGCAAGGGCCGGACCGGTTTTGTCTTGCCGCGGCCGGCCCCTGTCTTGCCAATGCCGGCATGATCGAGCCGAAGCGCTCGGGCGACTGGGGCCTGAGCGCGCGCTGGAATCCCGACTGGCTTGGCGCAACGCTGGGGGTCTACGCCCGCCAGTTTGACGAGCGAAACCCCTGGACCACCGTCAGCCCACCGACAGGGACCTACCGCTTCTCCTTCGCGCAGAATACAAAGCTGTACGGGATCAGCCTGTCGAAAAACATCGGCGGCGTCAGTATCGGTGCCGAGTTGCTCACTCGTCGCGACACTGCCTTGCAAGCCGCATCGACCGATGCCAGTTTCCAGGGACCGCGCGGCAACACCACGCACGCACTGCTCAATGGCGTGGCCCAGTTTGGCACCACGCCACTCTGGAGTTCGTCGGTACTGACCGCCGAACTGGCCTACAGCCGCTGGAACACGCTCACTTCCAACCCGACCCGGTTTAACAGCTGCGACAACAAACCGGTTGGGCAGCGCGATGTGAGTTTCGGTTGCTCGACCAAGGATAACTGGGTGAGCGCCTTGTCGTTCAGTCCGACGTGGACTGCGGTGGTGCCGGGTCTGGACATCACAGCCGCGACCAGGGTGAACTACGGAATCAAGGGAAACACCGCGGTTCTCAGCAACTCCTCGGGCCGGGAGCGCGTCGGCGCCTATTCCGTTTCGACAGCCTTCGATTACAACCAGAAGCATACCTTCACCATCGCTTACAACGACTATATTGCGACCTACAGAGCGAACCCGGCCGGTACGGCGATCGCCGCCAGCAACGGCGACCAGCTTCAGGATCGCGGGTGGCTTGTGTTTACGTACGCCACATCCTTTTAATGCGGTAACAGGAGAAAAACATGAAAAGCACAACAACTCTGGTCATGTCCGCATTGGTCGCGGCCTGCGCCGGAATGGCTCAGGCCACACCGACTGCGGAAGAGATCAAGCAGCTCGGCACCACGCTGACCGCGTGGGGGGCGGAGAAGGCCGGCAACAAGGATGGTTCGATTCCGGCGTATGCAGGCGGCTCGGCCAAAGTGCCAGCGAGCTACAGCAAGAGCAACCCCGGCTGGCGGCCCGACCCCTTTTCCGAGGACAAGCTACTGTTCTCGATCGATGCCAAGAACATGGACAAGTACAGCGATAAGCTGTCCGACGGAATCAAGGCGATGATGCGCAAGTACCCGACCTTCCGTATTGACGTCTACCCGACCCGGCGTTCGGCGCTCTATCCGCAGCAGGTGCTCGACAACACGCTAAAGAACGCAACGCGCTGCCGGCTTGAATCGGGCGGGCTGGGAATCAACAAGGAATGCCGCGGCGGCTTTCCATTCCCGATTCCGACCAGCGGCCTGGAAGTAATGTGGAACAAGAATGCCCAGTACCGTGGTCCGGCTTCCTTGAACGAGGAGTGGCCAACTTATGTGAAGCCCGATGGCGAGATCGTGGCGACCGCCAAGAACAATCATTACATCGAGTGGAGCCTGTATAACGAGCAAAGCCTCGGATGGACCTATGCGACCCGCATCGAATACACATCGCCGGCGCGTGTCAATGGCATGGTCAACATGTACTACGACGACAAGGACGACAGCGACCGCCATTCCTGGTCGTACGTGCCGGCGTCCCGGCGCGTGCGCATGTCGCCCGATACGGCGGCCGATACGCCCATCGCGCCGATCGGCGGTGCCGCCGTGTATGACGACGCCAACATGTTTTCCGGCAAGATGGATCGCTTCGATTTCAAGCTGATCGGGAAGAAAGAGCTGTTCATTCCGTACAACAGCTACAAACTGCATTACCCGGACAAGGGTTCGGCGTGCGACGGGGACGCGAAGCTGCTCCCGTATCACGTCAAGCCGGAATGCGTGCGCTTCGAATTGCACCGCGTCTGGCATGTGCAGGCCACCTTGAAGCCCGGGAAGCGCCATATCTATCAGAAACGGGACTTCTTCATCGACGAGGATGCCTGGTTCGGAGGCCTGCAGGAGACGTACGACCACAGCGGGAAGAACTACCGCGTGCTGTTCCACGGCATCGCCCCTGCCTACGACATTCCTGCGCCGGTAAGCGAGCAGGGGCTGATACACGATTTGAGCAGCGGGGTCTACACCTACATCCGGCTGGGGCCGAGGGGCTCGGTGAACGTTGATCCCCTGCCCAGAGAAGCGCTGTCGCCGGAGTCGTTGACCAAGCAAATTCTGAAGTATTGACGCTGGCGCAGCCTGGGACTTGCAACGCGGTGCCGCAAGTCCCGTGCGCCAGCAACTGAGTGAGGGAGACGTGATGTTGTTGCGACGGTTGGGGCGGTTTGTCAGTGTGCTGATGTCTGCCTTCTTTTCCTTGCCCGCATCGGCGGCATTCGTCGATACGTTCGATACCCCGGCAGCCATGAGCCGGCTCGCGCACAGCACGCGGCTGACCGCCGTCACGCAGGCCGGCGCCCGCCTGGTGACGGTGGGGCCGCGCGGCCATATTCTCTTGTCGGACGATAAAGGCAAGACCTGGCGCCAGGTGCCGGTGCCGCTGAGCTCAGATCTGGTGGCGGTACAGTTTCCCTCCCCGAAGATGGGCTGGGCTGTCGGTCACGACGGGGTCGTGCTGCACAGTGCGGATGGCGGGCTAAGCTGGGTCAAGCAGCTCGACGGCAAGCAAGCGGCTGCAATGATCGAAGCGTACTACCTGGCGCGCGCTGCCGATCCCGACGCGTCGAAGGCGCTGGATGAAGCCAGGCGGCTGGCCAAAGAGGGGGCCGACAAGCCGTTTCTCGACGTCCTGTTTCTCAATGAGCAGGAAGGCTACATCGTGGGTGCGTTCAACCTCGCCATGCGTACCAGGGACAGCGGCAAGAGCTGGGAGCCGCTGATTGACCGGACCGCCAACGAGCAAGCCTTGCATCTTTACGGACTCGCAGCCACAGGTGGCGAACTCTACCTCGTTGGCGAGCAGGGGTTGCTGCGTCGCTGGGATCGTCAGCGCGACCGTTTCATCGGGCTGGCGCCGCCCTACCTCGGCAGCTTTTTCGGCCTCCTGGCCAGGGATTCGACCCTGATTGCCTTTGGCATGCGCGGCAATGTGCTGCGCAGTGAAGATGGCGGCCAAAGCTGGCTTGCGCTTCAAAGCAACGCCAGCGACGGCATCACGGGCGCAACCCGATTGGAGGACGGACGCGTGGTGCTCGTGACGCAGGGTGGCCAAATACTGGTCAGCAAGAATGGCGGCGAATCTTTTTCAAGCGTCAGGGTAAAGCAGCGGATGCCGTATTTTGGGGTGGCACCGGCCGGCAAGGACGCTGTCGTCGTCGTTGGCGCCGGTGGCGTCAGCGTCGAGACCATAGAGTAAACAGAGAGTCGATATGGGAACGTCCATGGAAGAGATTAGGGTAATGCCGGTCGTGCGCGATCTGAATGATTTCGATTGCCGTTCCGGCAACTTGCTGGAACGATTGGTATTCAACCACCGTTCCCTGTTTGTCGCGGCATGCATTCTCCTTACGCTGGTACTCGGGCTGCAGGCAGTCAAGCTGACAGTCAATACCGGCTTTGACAAGATGATCCCGCAGGATCATCCCTATATCCAGAATTACTTCGAAAACCGGACCAAATTGGGCGGCATGGGCAACACCATGCGGATCGTCGTAGAAAATACGAAGGGGGACGTGTTCGATCCCGCATTCCTCGAGGTGACCCGACAGATCAATGACGCGGTCTTCCTCACGCCCGGGGTCGAACGCTCCTTCATCAAGTCGATCTGGATGGCTTCGGTGCGCTGGACCGAGGTGACCGAAGAAGGCTTTCTCGGCGGTCAGGTCATGCCGGCCGATTACGATGGCTCGCCACGGACGATCGAGAATTTAAAGATGGGAATTCGGCGCGCCGGTATTGTCGGCAATCTGGTATCGAACGATTACAAGTCGGTGATGATCGTCGTGCCTTTGCTCGAGAAAAATATGGAAACCAACGAGCGGCTCGACTATGGGGCGTTCGCGCGCCACTTGGAACAGGAGATCCGGCAGAAGTACGAGTCGCAGGGTGCGAACGGCAAAGCGGTTCAAGTCAAGATCCACATTGTCGGCTTTGCCAAGCTGGTCGGCGATCTGATCGATGGCCTGATGCATGTCGCGACCTATTTCGGCATTGCGTTTGCGATTTCCGCGCTGATCATTTATTTGTACACGAGGTGCCTGCGCAGCACGGCCATGGTGCTGATCTGTTCGCTGGTAGCGGTGATTTGGGAGTTGGGCATTGTCTACGCGCTGCATTTAGATCTCGATCCCTATTCGGTGCTGGTGCCGTTTCTGGTGTTTGCCATCGGGGTGAGCCACGGCGCCCAGAAAATGAACGGCATCATGCAAGATGTCGGGCGCGGAACCGACAAGTACGTCGCCGCCCGCTATACCTTCCGCCGGCTTTTTCTCGCCGGGGTGACGGCGTTGGCGGCCGACGCGGTGGCATTTGTCGTGCTCACCGTCATCGACATCCCTGTCATCAAGGAACTGGCACTGGTCGCCAGTATCGGAGTGGCGCTGCTGGTGGTGACCAATTTGCTCTTGTTGCCGGTGATGCTTTCGTACCTGGGCGTGAGCCAGGCGGCGGCGATGCGCAGCCTGGCGGGCGACGGGGAAAGCCAAGGTGCCGTTTGGACATTCCTGAACCGCTTCACCGAAAAGCGCTGGGCAACGGGAGCCATTCTGGTATCGGCGGCGCTGACCGTGGTTGGGTATGTCGTCAGTCTCGATCTCAAGACGGGCGACCTCGATCCCGGCGCACCTGAGTTGCGATCCGATTCGCGCTACAACCGCGACATGTCATACATCAACGCACATTATGGCCTGTCGACCGATCAGTTCATCAGCATCGTCAAGACGCCCAAAGACGGTTGCGCAGAGTACCGCACGGTCAAGGAAACGGAAAGATTCGCGTGGCAGCTGCGGCAAGTGCCGGGCGTGCAATCGACCACGGCGCTGTCGGACCAGGTTGCCAAAGCAGTATCCGGGTCGGCCGAGGGGAATCCGAAATGGCTGTCGGTCCCGCGCAATCCGATGATGATCGGCGCCGCAATCGAGCGCACCCTGAACGATAACCCGGATGCGGTGGACAAGAGTTGCTCGACGATTCCCGTGATTGCTTACCTCACCGACCACAAGGCCGAAACGCTGCATCGCATCGTCACCACCGTTGAGGCATTCGCGCAGCAACACAACGACAAAGATATCCGATTCCTGCTGGCAGCCGGGCCGGCGGGAATCGAAGCGGTGACCAATATCGTCGTGGAGAAGGCAAGTCGGACCATGCTCTTTTACGTTTATGGCGCGGTGATCCTTCTGTGTTTCATCACTTTCCGCAACTGGCGCGCGGTTCTCGTGGCGGTCATTCCCCTGATCGTCACTTCGGTGCTGTGCGAGGCGCTGATGGTCGTGTTGGGCATCGGCGTCAAGGTTGCCACCCTGCCGGTGATTGCCCTGGGCGTCGGCATCGGTGTCGACTACGCACTGTATCTGCTCAGCGTGCAGCTCAGCTTTCAGCGTGCCGGCATGCCCCTTGCCCAGGCCTACAAGGCGGCGGCGGCATTCACCGGAAAGGTTGTCGCCCTGGTCGGGCTAACGCTCGCGGCCGGCGTCGTTACCTGGGCCTGGTCACCCATCAAGTTTCAGGCCGACATGGGTATCCTGCTCACGTTTATGTTCCTTTGGAACATGATCGGGGCGCTCGTCCTGATTCCGGCGCTCTCCTGCTTTCTTCTCAACAACCCGCAACATGTCAGGCGGACATCGACCATCGAAGCCGCTCTCGTCTGTTGATCCCGGTTCTCGGCAAAAACGAGATTTTATCAACGCTCAGAGGTAAATTATGTTTCGTAATTTTCTTGTCCCCACCGACGGTTCGGAGCTGTCTGAGCGGGCTATCGTGGCGGCGGTGTCGTTCGCAAAGGAGAGCGGTGCGAAGATCACCTTTCTCCATGCGAAGCCGGACTACGCAGCGTCCCTCTATGGCGAGTCTGCGCTGGTGCAAGTGGCCGCCCCTGCGCTGTTGTATGAAATGACCGAGCGGCGGGCGCGCGACATCCTGTCCAAGGCGGGCGCTATCGCAACTGCTGCCGGGGTGCCGAGCGTTTCGTTTTCGGAAACCGCCGACAAGCCCTATGAAGCGATTATTGCCACTGCCAAGCGGGAAAATTGCGACCTGATACTGATCGCTTCCCATGGCCGCGGTGGAGTGAGCGGCGTTCTGCTTGGCTCCGAGACCCATAAGGTGCTTGCCCATTGCAAGTTGCCGGTACTGGTTTACCGATAGGGAGCCACCCATGTCTACAAGCACATTCGCAGGCATGGCATGATGAACAAGGTGTTGTCGGATCAGAATCAGGCGGCCGGACGGGAGGCCGCTGCTGCCGTCGTCGCATCAGGCGCGCAAAAGGCGATGGTGGTATGCGGCGCTGCGCTTGGCCTTGCCTGTGGTTTCGGCACCCTTTTCTTCTCGGTGGCCGGGATATTCCTGAAACCCATGGCGGCCGAGTTTCACTGGGGGCGCGCCGACGTGGCGTTGCTCCCGATGCTGGGCATGGCCGGTGTGGCGCTCGGCGCGCCCGTGATGGGATGCATTGCCGACCGGATCGGGTGGCGCAGGATGATCGCGTGCTCGATCTTCGTGTTCAGTCTGGTCCTGCTGGCTTTATCGATGGCTCCGCCCAGTCGTGCCTATCTTGTGGCAGTCGGGTTCGTCGGTGGGTTTCTGGGACCGGCAACGACGGCGGCAGGTTACCTGGCAATCCTTCCCCGCATGTTCGAGCGGAGATTCGGAATGGCCCTCGGGTTCAGCATGCTCGGTTCCGGCCTTGGCGGGGTGGTTGCCCCGCTTCTGGCCGACGCACTGATCGGGGCCGTGGGCTGGCGCCAGGCGTACCAGGTACTTGCCGCGATTGCATTGCTGCTTGGCGCCGCCGCGCATCAACTGATCTTCCGGGCTTCGCGCCTCCCGCAGGTAGCTTTCAACTCTGGCAAGACACGTCGCCCTGTCGAAGGCCTGAGCGAAGGACTGACCATGACGCAGGCGCTGGCAACCTATCGGTTTTGGCTGATCACCGTTGTTATCTTCCTCGTCTCCTGCACCATACTGGGCGGGTATGTTCATCTGGCATCTTTTGCCAGCGACAGAGGCATGAGTTCCGAGTTTGCCGCACGTGCGACGGCATTGGTCGGCCTGGGCCTGGCCGTCTCGCGCGTCGCGCTCGGCGCGATCCTGGACCGTGTATTTGCGCCCTTGGTGGGGCTTGTCGCGTTTACCCTGGGGGCGCTAGGCTTTCTCATACTTGTCTACGGTCCTTCCGATACGCCCACTCTGTTGCTGCTGGCAGCACTGTTGCTGGGTGTTTCCACCGGTGCGGAAGGTGACCTGATCCCATTTTTGACCAGGAAATACTTCGGGCAGAGCGCCTTCGGCAGTATTTATGGGACCTTGTTCGGGATTGCAACAATGGGCGGTGCTGTGGGTCCGTACGTGTACGGACTGGCGTTTGACACGATCAGGTCGTATACACCGCTTCACGAAATTTCGGCTGCAATATGCGGCATATGCGGCTTGGCGATTCTGCTACTGGGCCGTTATCCGGAGAGCAGGAGCAAGGATGTTTAGAGCACTGTCCGCTCTTCGAAAAAGCTGGCCGGAAGCGCCGACAGGAACTCCGAAAAACCCCTTCCTCCCGCCGGCACGTGCTCGAGCATTAAACTGTAGGCGAGCGCCTCGTCCCCGGCCAAGATTGCATGGACGATTTCCTGGTGGTCCTGCATCGATTTCTCAATCTGCGCGGGCGTTTGCAGTTGGCGGTTGTTGACGTTGTAGCGCTGTATTAACCGACGCAACGGTCCAACCTGTTGTGCAAGCAGTTCATTGTGACTGCCCTTATGTATCGCTTCGTGAAACTGCACGTTCGCGCGACTGTAATCGCCGACGTTGCCGGAGCGCGAGGCTTCGAGGCCGAGCTGAAGGACGGACTCAAGCGACTCGCGCAGGCCTTCCGAAACGCGCCGGGCCGCCAGTTTTGCACACAGCGCCTCCAGTTCCCCGAGCAGTTCGAGCATGTCGCGCAATTGAGGAATCGACATTCGTGCTACCGCGACACCTTGACGCGGCGTAATTCGAACCAGATTCTGTGCAGCAAGCTGCTGCATCGCCTCACGAACCGGCGTCCTGGACACGGAGAATTGCGCTGCCAGGCTGCGTTCATCCAAGGGGGTCCCCGGTGGCAGTATTCCGCTCTCAATGTCCGCTTGGAGCAAATCCCTGATTGAGGCGGCAAGATTGGGTTTGAGACTTTTCAATTGATTCATAAACACTGCAAGTGGGATACGGGCGACCGTTTAGCATACCATATGCGCGTCAAATAATAACCGGCACGCTCCAATAGTCATTTTCGTATTAAAATGACAAGACATGCCAGCGTCGCCCCTTAGGCTTTCCCTCGGCTCGATTTGGCATACCGGCTGTCGCGTGGAGCCAGCCGCGAGCTGGTTTGTCTTGAGCAGGCGCAACTTTACCTGGCTTGTGCAATGTCAACATCGGATGATGGCGGCCCGTCAAGATACAGATCTGCCTTAGACAAGCAGAATTAGCGTTCACCGGAGACGTTACTACCGGCGCCGGCGGTCGGGAAATATACCGGCACCAATTCAGTCCAGCCCGCTCGGAAAACCGAGCGGGCTTTTTTTCGTACAGCCCAGCACTGGTTCAGTAGATCCACGGAATCAGCTTCTTCACACGCGTCTTGTAAGCTGCGTACGCGGGGAATTTTTCCTGCAGCCAGATTTCTTCCCGGCGCGCCTTCATGTCGAAAAACACGAACAGGCTGGCGCTCAGTCCAAGGCGCAGCCAGCTTTCAGTAGCGAGCGACAAGCCCAGCGCACCGATGATCACCGCGCAGTAGATGGGGTGGCGGACCAGGCGGTAGGCGCCGCTGGTCACCAGTTCGGCCTCGGGCAAGGGGCGCGGGAATGGGGTGAGCGAACGCCCGAGGTTGAGCGCGCTCCAGGCAAGCAGCACGGTGCCCAGTGCAGCCAGTACCCAGCCGGCAAATTGCACGATGCCAGGGCTGGACCACGCCGGACCGATGCGCGGCGCAAAGGCAAACAACAACAGGAGCACCGCCTGGAGCGCTACCCACATCTCTCCGCGGTGTCCCATTTTTTTACCCAATCGTTGTCAGTCGGTGATGCGCTCCGGCCCTTGCGTTGATCGTTACATTCGATCCGTGGCCGCTCATGGCAGCACGCATGATACACCGGCGCCCGGCGCAACCTGGCGACGCGCGTTTGCCGCCATTTTTCACACTTCAGCACGCCAAAATCGCAGTTCGTCGCATTCGCATGGTTGACAGGTGGGGGCTTGGCTATAGTTCACTCAACCCAAGCAATTTAACCCCTCAGGAGAACATCATGAACATCGCTAAAAACATGGACGCCATCTTTCTCGTCGCACTCGGCCTGGTCTCCGTGACCACCCTCGCAACCGCAGCCGCGCCGGCAGCGCGCATCGTTCCACCGTTTGTCGCACGGTCCGTCCAGGCCGCGCCCGCAGCTGGCATGCCGGTCGTCACGATCACTGCCAAACGCCTCACCGCCGCCGAAAAAGCGGCGCTGGACTCCTGATCCCGCTTCCCATTGAAGCGCATCGGCAGGAGAAGATGGCGTGAACCGAATTTTCGGTGCTGCATTCATGGCGGCAATGCTGTCGGCCGCGACTGGCGCGGCGACTGCCGACGAGATGGTCAGGGCGAGCCGCACCGTGGATGCGCGGGTGCTCAAGGTCAAGCTCGGCGGCGCGATCAGTGTGCGCATCAGGCAAGGCGATACCCCTTCCCTGGTGCCTGAAACTGAATGGGCTGGGCTCGGCCACTGTGCATGGCAAGCCGGCCGAGCGCAGTTCGAGTGCGCGCGCACTCGGTAGCGTCAGCTGGGAGTGGGCGGCAGCAGGACCCCCACTGCGGCCTGCGAAAGCGGGGCAGAGGAAGTAATCGGCCCGGGGGCCGCTTTAACGCACCGGCGAACCACAGGCCTTGAAAGGTCGGTTCATGCCGCGGGCCTGTGATGCACCTACTTCACGCGCATGTCGTTCTTGACCGACTTGACGCCCTTGACATTGCGCGCGAGCTCGACCGCCTTTTGCACGTTTTCGCTGGAGTTGACGAAGCCGCTCAGCTGCACATTGCCCTTGAAGGTCTCGACGTTGATTTCGGTTGCCTTGACATCGGGATCGGCCGCCAGCGCGGTCTTGACCTTTGCGGTAATCAGGCTGTCGTCGATGTATTCGCCCGTGCCTTCGCGCGTCGCGGTTGGCGCGCAGGCGACCAGTGTGGCGATCAGGGCGGCGGACAGGACGGTGGTGAAACGGTGTGCGAATCTCATGGCTTTGCTCCCGATATATGAGGTTGATCAGCCTCATTGTCGCGTGAGCCCATCGGTCTAATTTGATGTCGGCCAAACGAACCGGCTCTCCTGTTGCTCAGCTCGTCTGGTCGCCGCCCGCCTTGGCCATCTGCGCCGGCTTTGCCAGCGGGCGCAGCGCAAAATTGGTGCGCACCAGGTCGCGCCCGATCACCAGCCGCATGTTGACCAGCTTGCAATCGGCCACCTCGACCACGGCGAGCGTGCCGAAGCGTTCGGCCAGCCGCTGCGCCGCCGCGCGGAACTCGCTCTGGTACTCGACCCGGGTTTGGCGCACGTTGAATCGTTTCTGGTTCGACAGCCGCACCACGCGCAGGGCCGGGTCGCCCATCTTGCGGGCCAGGCGCGCCGCCATCCCGGTCACGCCGTTGCCGTTGCTAATTTCAAGCAATGCCTTGTCGGCGCCGGCGCGCCGTTGCGGCAACGCCGCCGGCGGCAGGGTTTGCGCC
>JBAQKU010000182.1:0-77115 GCA_049301315.1 Telluria sp. | reverse complement strand
AGGCCGTCGCGGTGGTGCTCAAGAACCGGCGCGCCTCGATCTCGCTGGTGCAGCGGCACCTGCGCATCGGCTACAACCGGGCCGCGCGCCTGCTCGAACAGATGGAAAACAGCGGCGTGGTCTCCTCCATGCAATCGAACGGCAACCGCGACATCCTGGTGCCGGCGGCCAGCGCGGAATAAACGAGGAATACAGATGAGTTTTACACTGAATAAAACGCTCGGCGCGCTGCTTGCGGCCGGCGCGCTGACCATGGCCGGTGCGGCCCATGCGGGCGCGCTCGACCAGTTCAAGTCCTTTGTCGCCAGCACCAAGGCCGCGCGCGGCGAGTTCACGCAGCGCCAGGTCAAGAAGTCCGACACCAGCAAGGTGTCGGCCCCGGCCAGCGGAACGTTCCTGTTCGCGCGTCCCGGCAAGTTCATATGGAACTACGTGAAGCCGTACGAGCAACTGCTGCAGGCCGACGGCGAGCGTCTATACATCTACGACAAGGACCTGAACCAGGTCACCATCAGGAAACTGGGCGACGCGCTCGGTTCCTCGCCGGCGGCGATCCTGTTCGGCAGCAACGACCTGGAAAAGAATTTCACCTTGAGCGAGGCCGGCACGCGCGACGGCCTCGAGTGGCTCAAAGCCACCCCGAAAGCGAAGGACAGCAGCTTCGAGCAGATCAGCATCGGCCTGCGCAACAGCCTGCCCGAGGCAATGGAGCTGCACGACGCCTTCGGCCAGACGTCGTTATTGACGTTCAAGAAGTTCGAGAAAAATCCCCCCTTGAACGCGCAGCAGTTCAAATTCGTGGTGCCGAAGGGCGCCGACGTATTCGACAACTAAGGGCGAGCGGCTAGTTCCCGAGGAAGTCGGCCATCATGCCCGAGACCCGGCGCAGGCGGCGCGACAGCTGGCGCGCCAGGCAAAACATGAAGCGGTAGGCGAGGCCGGGATGTTCGGCCGCGAATTTCTTGAGGCTCTCGCTGTTGAGGATCAGCAATTCGCAGTTGGTTTCCGCGATGCAGGTGGCCGAGCGCGTTTCCATGTCGAGCATGGCCATTTCCCCAACAATACGCCCGCGCGATTCGTGCGACAGCACCTGGCGCCCGTTTTCGCCTGCCTTCAACACCGCCATGCTGCCGTCGGTCAGGATCAGCATATAGTTGCCCGGATCCCCCTCGCGAAAGATCAGCTCGCCCGCCGGAACCTGTTTCAGGCCCAGGTAGCGCGCGATGCGTTCAAGTTCGGGATAGGAAAATTCCTGGAAAAAATCGAGCTCGTCAAGCAGGTCCGCGATCTTCATACGTGTTAATTCCCGGCACAATTAAATATCACTCTGGCAATAATGATCGAGGATAGCACGTGTTGTTGCCTGAGTGAAAAAACAATGCAAGCTGGGTTGCGCCGCAAGGAACCAGGCGTGGACGAACCCGGTCTTATTCTTGAACGCCGAGCGCAAGCATGCGCTAGACTATGCGCTCTTGCATCATGGAGTCTGCATTTGCCACCCATCACACTCGCGCTAATGACTTTCCCCCTGCTCCGGTCCGGGAGGCCTTGCCATGGCTGACCTGTTCAAGACCGAGCCAGCGCCGCCGCTGGCCGAAGCGCTGCGCCCGGCCACGATCGAGGAAGTGATCGGCCAGAGCCACCTGCTGGGGCCGGGCAAGCCGCTCAACCTGGTATTTCGTTCGGGCCGGCCGCATTCCATGATCCTGTGGGGGCCGCCGGGCGTCGGCAAGACCACGCTGGCGCGCCTGACCGCGCACGCCTTCGACTGCGAGTTCGTCGCGCTCTCGGCGGTTCTGTCGGGCGTGAAGGATATCCGCGCCGCGATCGAGCAGGCCGAACATTACCTGGCCAGCGGCAAGCACACCATCCTGTTCATCGACGAGATCCACCGCTTCAACAAATCGCAGCAGGACGCCTTGCTGCCGTTCGTCGAATCGGGCCTGGTCACCCTGATTGGCGCGACCACCGAGAATCCCTCGTTCGAAGTGAACTCGGCGCTGCTGTCGCGCGCGCAGGTGTACGTGCTCAAGGCGCTCAGCGACGCCGAGCTGCTGCAGTTGCTGGCGCGTGCGCGCGAACGCGTGCTCGGGCACTTGAGCTTCGACGACGTCGCCATCGCCACCCTGATCGGCTACGCCGACGGCGACGCACGGCGTTTTCTCAACCTGCTCGAACAGACCAAGACCTCGGCCGAGACATCGAACATCACCGCCATCACCGGTGAATTCGTCGACAACGCGCTCACGCTCAATTCGCGCCGCTTCGACAAGGGCGGCGACAACTTCTACGACCAGATTTCGGCGCTGCACAAGTCGGTGCGCGGTTCGCACCCGGATGCCGCGCTGTACTGGCTGTGCCGCATGCTCGACGGCGGCGCCGATCCGCAATACCTGATGCGGCGCATCGTGCGCATGGCATGGGAAGACATCGGCATTGCCGACCCGCGCGCGATCCAGGTCGCCAACGACGCGGCCGCCACCTACGAGCGGCTCGGCTCGCCCGAAGGCGAGCTGGCGCTGGGCCAGGCCGTGATCTACCTCGCGATTGCCGCCAAGAGCAACGCCGGCTACAACGCCTACAACCGCGCCCGCGCCTTCGTCAAGAAAGACAAATCGCGCGAAGTGCCGGTCCACCTGCGCAACGCGCCGACCAAGCTGATGCAGGAACTCGGCTACGGGCACGAATACCGCTACGCGCACGACGAGCCGAATGCCTACGCCGCCGGCGAAACCTACCTTCCCGAAGGCATGGCCGAGCCGCGCTGGTACGAACCGGTGCCGCGCGGGATCGAGAGCAAGATCGCCGAGAAGCTGGCCTGGCTGCGCAGCCTGGACGAAGACGCGCGCGGTTAGCTCCCGCCGTGGCGGCAATATCTGCCAAGCCCTGCAAGTGACAAATCTTCGCAAAGAACAGCGGCCCCCTTGGTACAATTGCGTTTTCGCACATACCGGCACTTCCCCAACATGATAGACATCCAACTTCTCCGTAAAGACATCGCCAACGTCGCAGTGCGCCTCGCGGCGCGCAAGTTCATGCTCGACGTGGCCGGGTTCAACGCCCTCGAAGCCGAGCGCAAGGCAATCCAGACGCGCACCGAAGACCTGCAGGGCAAGCGCAACACGCTGTCCAAGCAGATCGGCATGCTCAAGGGCAAAGGGGAAGACACCAGCGCGGTGATGGCGGAAGTGGCAGGCCTGGGCGACGAGCTCAAGGCCAACGAAAGCGCGCTCTCCGAAGTGCAGACCAAGCTGGCCGCCTTCATGGAAGCGCTGCCGAACCTGCCGCACGCCTCGGTGCCGGCAGGCGTGGACGAATCAGGCAACGTCGAAGTGCGTAAGATCGGCACGCCGCGCAGCTTCGGGTTCGAGGTGCGCGACCACGTCGACGTGGGCGCATCGCTCGGGCTCGATTTCGACGTCGCCACCAAGCTGACCGGCTCGCGCTTTTCCGTGATGAAAGGCGGCATCGCACGCCTGCACCGCGCACTGGCCCAATACATGCTCGACACCCATACCGGCGCACACGGCTATACCGAATGCTACACACCCTACATCGTCAACGCGGATTCGCTGCGCGGCACCGGCCAGCTGCCCAAGTTTGAAGCGGACCTGTTCGCCGTCAAGAAGGGCGGCCAGGAAGGCGAGGGCGAAGCGCTCTACCTGATTCCGACCTCCGAAGTATCGCTCACCAACATCGTGCGCGACGAAATCATCGCGCTCGACCAGTTGCCGATCAAGATGACCGCGCATACGCCATGCTTTCGTTCCGAAGCGGGCAGCTACGGGCGCGACACGCGTGGCATGATCCGCCAGCACCAGTTCGACAAAGTGGAAATGGTGCAGGTGGTGCATCCCGACACCTCCTACGACGCGCTGGAAGAGATGGTCGGACACGCCGAGACCATCCTCAAGACGCTCGGCCTGCCATACCGCGTGATGTCGCTGTGCACCGGCGACATGGGCTTTAGCGCGGCCAAGACCTACGACCTCGAAGTATGGCTGCCGGCGCAGAACACCTACCGCGAGATATCCTCGCTGTCGAACTGCGAAGCGTTCCAGGCGCGCCGCATGCAAACGCGTTTCCGCAACGCACAAGGCAAACCCGAATTGCTACACACGCTCAACGGCTCCGGCCTGGCGGTGGGGCGCACGCTGGTGGCGGTGCTGGAGAACTACCAGCAAGCGGACGGCAGCGTCGAGATTCCCGCGGTGCTGTTGCCCTACATGGGCGGGCTGGAGCGGCTGACACCGGCTGCGGCTTGAGGCGGCAGCAACAGAAATTTGTCCGGCAGAGCAAAAAATGGTGAAATTTTCCTTTTTGCTCTTCCGTTTTTTTCAGACCCTGCTATAATTTCACACCTCTTGCAGCGGATCGCAAGAATGAAAGACCGAATCAGGAAAGGTGGCAGAGTGGTCGAATGCGCTGGACTCGAAATCCAGTGTACATCTTTGGTGTACCGTGAGTTCGAATCTCACCCTTTCCGCCATAAAATCAAGCACTTAGCTTGTTGAGAAAGCCTCCCGAAACGGAGGCTTTTTTTATGGTCGTGCGGGATTTTCTGCCTATCGATCCCGCTCATCGTAAATTTTCCGGAGCATTTCACCTACCTCTGCGGGAGTGGTGGCAACAAAATTTTCTAGGTTGCGACCTGATGCCGTTCCCGTAGATGCCCTGCGCCACTCCTTGTACTCAACCCTACGATACAGCGATTCCTCGCGCACTCCAGCTTGCCGCGCCGCCTCGCGCCCGGTCAGGCCGGACATCACTAGGCGCAAGGCTTCGCGCATTTCCGCCGATGTTTTAGCCGTCATTCGGACGAACCGGCATCGGGGCCCGCCTGTACTGGTTGTGACGCGCTGGCACGAAGCCGTTGCTCAAGTTGGTACTGCGTCAGAAATTCAGCCGTGTAACCGTCGAGCGTATTGCCATCGCGGTCGAAGCAATCGCCATCAGAAAACGTGTAATTTACGCCATCGTGCACCGCTAGGGTTAGACCTTCGCCATCATATGATCGGTCAATCACAATGGCGTATGGCTCATGCGCAACACTTCCAGTAGAGCCAGGCCGGTGCGCGAAAGGTTGATACGACAGCATCGACTCAATCTGCTCAACAGTTGCCGCCTCGGGATCGGACAGCACGTCTAGGATGTGCGCGGGCGCATCGTGCGCGCCCGCTATCTGGTAGGCGCATGCGACGATCGTCAGCAGTTTATCGCGCTCGGCAATCAAATCTTCTTTAGTCGAATTCATAATCATGCCACCTGATCCTTATCATTACCGATGACCTTCTGGCCCATACCCACGATGCGCCCGAAATCGTGACCGGCAACCTGTGCCGCGATGACCATCTTAGCCTGATTTATCTCGACCTGAATATTGCCGTTGACTTCTTTCATTAGGGCGGCAACGGTCATTCCTTTACTGGTTTCGAGAGATCCGTCGCGCACAGCCTGAATGGTTTCGAGCAGCATGCGACGAGCGTCGCCGAATGAGGTAATTTGATGTGTTGGTAAAGTCATTTTGATTCTCCTTTAGTTGCTTCGTTAAGTGCTTCGTTAAGTGCTTTTAATAATCGTTTTTGCTGCAATTGAGACCGCTTTAAATTAATAAGATCAGTCGGTATTATTTCCAATGGGAGTCCAAAGTGAGATCTTGCTATGTATCTATCGCTGAGCGACAAAACTCTTTCCCGCGCTTTCGCTGAAACCTTGCCGGGGTTCGCTGCCGCCCACTTCGCCACTTTATCTCTTATGTATTGGCGATATTTTTCAGGGCCATCTTTTAGTAATTTCTTGGCTCGCCGTGTTGCGTCAATCTCCCTCCTTCGATCGGGGTTCTTTAAATCCCATTCCCTCGTAGCGGAATTGGCGCACTGCTTGCACCGGCCGCTTAGCCCGTCTAGCGCGCCCTTGTTCCGGTAGAAATCGGACAACTGACGCACAGCCCCGCATTTGCGGCACACCTTAGAACCGTCACTCATCGCTACCTAACTTTAAAGCGTCGCGCAGGGCTGAGGCAAGCTCTTTCGTGAGACGATATATTTGCAACTGCTCGCGCTTCTGCTCAATCAAAAAATCAGGGCAATCAGCAGTCGGCAATCCCAGTGCGGCAATGACGTAACTATTGCTCAGAATTTCCAGTTGCTTCGCTTGCCAGCGGCGGCCTGACTCACGCCTTGGCTCTGGGTTTTTCTGCGCCGACGCTTTAACGGATGCCGCCCTTTTCTCGCGGTTCTTGGCGCTCCACTCCCGAGCCTTTGCTTTATCGCAAGACTTGCAAATCGATGCCAATCCATTGCGGCCAAGCTTGCTTTTATGAAAGTCAACAAGCGTGACTTGGCATTTACATGCAGTGCATTCCTTGGTCAACATGCCCGCCTCGGTTCTTATTCGATGATTCAGTGTATGACATAACGTCATACTGTGCAATCTATTTCTTTGCTCTTCGCCCAATCAACCCAACAGCCGCAGCAAGCGTATCCGTCGCCAGATGAGCATACCTCTTAGTCGATTGCGCGCTTCGATGCCCTAAGACGGCCCCCACCTCGTACAGCGTCGCCCCGCTGTTTATCATCTCCGACGCCGCACTGTGCCGTAGGTCGTGAATGTGCAAATGGCCGAGTCCGAGAGCATCTGTCGCCATGCTGAACTGGCGCTGAATCCACCGCTTCTTGATCATCACCGGGAAATGCTTTAGGCAGCAAAGTACGCGAGGGTGAATCGGGATCATGCGCCTGTCGCCGTTTTTGGTGTCCTCAAGCAAAAAGCACTCGCGCCCCACCAATTTAGCGGCCAGCACTTCGCCAAGCCGCATGCCACTGTAGAACCCGATTCGGATCACGGCGCGCGATGGCCCGACCGGCATGGCTCGCGCAATCCGCAGCATCTCGGCCCGGCTGGCGTAGTAGTGCCGCTCATTCTTTACGGCCGGCATCTGCATGCGCTCTGCCGGGTCGCGCTCGCCCATGTTATGAAAGCGATACGCGTACCGGCAGGCGGCGCGCAGGTAGGCAAGGCGATTGCGGATCGTGGCCGGGGCAAGCCGCTCGCGCTCACATTCCGCGTATTCCCGCGCCACGTCCGGCAACTCGGCAAGATCGCGCCCGGCGTACGCATCCTTAAACCGATCGAATTCCGCAATAACCCCTTTCCCATTCTTAAGCTTCGCGCACCGCTCGAGCATGTAGACAATCACCGCCTCGTTGATGGTAAAGGATGGACGTTGGATACCGACTTCTTCGGCGTAGAGTCGTGCGCACTCGGCTGCGTCGAACTGGTCGGCCTGCTTTTTCGTCCAAGCTTCTGGAAGCATTTTTGTAGCGCGGACTCGCTGTCCATTGATCGCCGCTTCGAACTCGAAACGGTAGCGCTTTTTATCTCGAAGGTATCGTATCGACATGATGTGACGTAAGCCTTTAAATCTGTGACCGCAAAGCGGGTGAGGCGCGGGCCGAGCTTGTGAACCGGGATCGGGCCATGTGGGAATGCTAGATTATAGATTTCCCGCTTGCTGATACTTAAAAAGTCCGCTGCCTGCTGTGCGTCAAGCAGGATCGGTGCAATGAATTCTGTCATTTCCCGCCCCTCTTCATCCAGTCCTTGCACTGCTTCGCCGTCAGCGCCTTACAATCCCCTGGATCGCAATTGCAGCCGGTCGCCGGTCCGTGCTGCGGCGATGTCATGCCCGGCTTGAATATTGCATCCCAGCGCGCTTTCGGGATCTCGCCGGGGCGTTGCCGCGATCCTTTGCTCATGGGGCGTCTCCTTCCGGCTTAATTGCGTTAATCAACGGGCGCGGGTTCGATCCTGCCGCCATCAGTACGGCGAGCAGAATCCACCATGCCGACCATCCGCGCTCCGCAATCAGGTAAGCCGTGCCGCCCAATACGATAGAGTCGAAGGTGAGCATACCAAGGTAAATCAGAACTAGCTGGCTCATGATGGGTCCTTGGCTTTGGCGCCATCAAACATATCTGCGGTATGCTCATCCTTTATGGGTATCGGCTGGCCTGCTTCGACAAACGCATGGCAGCGCGGCTGTCCGTCAGCGCCGTACTGCCACTCGGTCGGATAGTCGGCGTCGTTGATGTTGCCGAAGCTGCGCGCGAGAATGTCGCAAACTTCGTTATCGTCGCATTCTTCAAGCGGCAATCCTTCGCTCATCGCCTTGTCGCGCGCGCAGTTCCCGCACCATGTATTGATGAACATTTCGCCTTCGCTGCCATTGCATGGCTGGCATTTGGCGCCAGCTATATCTACGTTCATCGCGGCCCACTCTGCGGGATAGATTCTAATGGAAACGCTCATGACGGCTCCTTGTCCACAAAAGCATCTGTGTCGAACTCGCGGCGAATGGCGTCAGCATCCGGCCAGTGATTCAGCACGGCGGCATACAGAATTTCCGCGTTGTCTGCGAGTGCGATGGCCTGCCGGAACCGAGCCGCATCCCGTTCATCTTCCTGCGGGAGTGCTGCGGGCTCAGCCTTGCATCCATCGCAGTGCGGACATGTCCCGCCAAATTCCAGTGTCCCCACCCCATCGCACAGGCTACATTCCTCGGGCTGGCTGGCTGCTGCGGGCAGGGTGGCAAGCAGTGCCGCACGAACGGCGGCCCATTCCGGCATCCTCTGCATTGCGTCGATCAGTTCGCCAACGGCCTGTTTTGGAGCAAGCCCACAGCAGAGCCGATGAATCAGTGCCAGTCGATTTTCAAGCGCATCCAGCGCTGGGGACGCCTCGCCCGATGCCGCCCCACTGGTAGCGCGGAGATTCCACGTTTCCGCCAATAGGCTGCACACATCGTCCATCATGGCAATGCGGATATTTGTCGAGCATCCGCACGCGCTGTTGGTGCATTCTATCCAGTAGCCGCTTTCGCCGTCCGTTTGCATCTTCGCGGCACCACCACAATGGGCGCATGGTTTCAGTTCGTCGGTCATGTCGGATCTCCTGGTTGGGTGGATGTGGCGGCAGGCGCAGCCCTAAGCATTTCGATGTAGCCATTCTGCGTATAATCCTCGGCAAAGAACGCCTTGAGCATTTCCGGCGTGGCGTGTGGGGGTACGAGTTGCCAGCCTTCCACCTTCGCTGGCGCGGCCTGACACTCGCTGCACTGGAAGTCGTGGTACACCGCTGCAAGCGCATCGGACAGCGTCGAATAGGCGGCGGTATCCCAGCAGTCCGGGTAGTGGATGGCTTTGGCCAGCGCATGATCTGGCGCGGCCTGACTGGCGGCAAGGGCGGCTTCAGCTTTATCGACTCGGTTCTTGGCTAACGCCGCATCCTCCAGCAGCACGCTGTTGAGCATAAGTTGCGCTTCTGTTTTCTGCCGCTCTGCCGCTACCCGCGCAGCAATGATGCTGTCGATGTCGTCCTGCGCGACCAAGCCTACAACCCGCGTCGGCGTCTTGATGTAGCAGCTGTTCATCTCGACGTTTGCGCGAGATTCGTGTTGGTAGACGACTCGATTGTTCAGATCGAGTGCAGCCCACAATACAGACGCCACGCTCTCCGCTTCTACCTGCAATTGGTTAGTCATGCTTGCTCCTTTGCGGCCTTCCAACGGAGGGCCAAGTTAATTGCCGAATAGACGCCATTGCTCAGTTCACCCTTAATGATGTGCTCCATCACTGTCCACGTTGCGTGCGTCAGTAGTTCGTCCATCGTCCAGTCTTTCAGGTCACGATTGCTCATTCGTCACCCCTTCCTGCTTTGGCGCTTGGGGCGAGGAAAGCCGTGCAGCATCAATATCGGAGTGATCTGACAGCGCCCAGTAGAACTCAACCTTACCCGCGGCATCCCATCGCACTCGCGCAACACCGTATTCAAAGCCTTCGGCGTCCTTGTTGGCACTGTGGAGGAATGCCAGACGTTCTTCTGCCAGCTTGCGCCGCTCTGATTCATCTGCTGACATGGCGAACCAGAACCGCTTGTCAGCGTCGGGCAGCGACATAAAGCTATCGACAGTGCCGCACGCTGAGACACGCTCGATTCGATCCAACTTATCCCGCACGCCCGCATCGGTTGGCGCAGCAGGGGCGGCGTCGATTTTCTCAATCGCGCGATGAATAGGGGTTTGCCCGGTGCGCACAGCTTCAAGCAAGTCCTCATCACCATACTTGCGGATGTACTCCAAGCGCCCAATGTGCGTTGCAATCAATTCCGCCCGATCTTGCGGCACGCTGGCAGGGGCGCCAGATACCGTCGCCGGCTGGGTTGCTGCGGCAGGGGAGGTGTACTTCATCATCGCGGCGATTGCTGCGTCGGTAGCCTCCCATTCGTTCGGGTTAGCCGTCTTCATGTAGAAGTGCAGTGCCATGTAGACAGCGTTGCGGATATCACCCTCAGGGGCGGCCGGCACCGGCTCTGCTGCGGCCCGGTGCATGGCGATGGCGGCGCTATTCATTGCCTTCGCCATGAAATCAGCAAATGCTACTGAGCCCTTTAGTTCTTGCGCCAGACCCTCTGTGTCATCTAGTGATCGCTGGGTATGCGTGTTCAGTTCGAACGGCAGGCCACAACCACTCGCGTCACAGATGGTGACTATTTCGTGCTTATCGACTTCCACTCTGAATGGCGCAACGTAGCCATACGGCAGTTCGCCCGCCTGCACGGTCGGTACCGGAGCTGCTGATAGAGGGGCAGGAGCGAGCTGCCCTTGATATTCCGCACCGTACAGGCCAGCGTCCGCATTCTTGTACGGTGATAAATCGGTCGGTACTGGCTCTGCTGCATCTTCAATCGCTACGCAGACCACGCGTTCGTCGTCGATCGCCTCGTCGGACACAATGACGATGCGGCGCGTTTCGTAGTCGGGCAGTGCGATGACCAGTTTTGGTTGCTCGGTAGGCGCCGGGGCTGCTGGCAGATGGACGGCTTCGTTTTTCGTGTTCAAAATAACTCTCCTTCAGATTTTGCAGGGATCAGAACCATGCCGAGATCCGACAGTGGCGACAGGTCAATGTTGAAACCAAACAGTGCCGAGCCGTGGCTTGCAGCCTCTTGTCGCCCGTTTTCGCGCAGCACGCCGAACTTCAAGCGCCCCTTTGCGAACAGAACTGATGTGCAAGCCTGCATTGCCTTCTGAAACGTACGCGTGTCAGGGTGGGCCGGGATCAGCAGAACGATGCGCTTACCTGGGGCTTCGGCGATGCAGCGGTCAACCCATCGATCGCGCGCCTCGCCGTAGGGCGGATTGCAAAATACCGTCGAGGCCGCCCACGGTGCAACGCACCCATCGTTCGGTAGCGAGTAGTAGCGTAGCGCGCCAGTAGGGTTGTCCGGCTCAGTGCAAGGGTCAAGGCCAATCCCGCCAAGGAGCGCACGCACTGGCTCAAGAACATACGGTGGCGTCAACATCGCCTGCCGCGCGTGATGGTCAGGGCGGCGACGCTTATCGTTGTCAAATCTATGTGCCGCGCTCACTTTTCACCTTCTACAACGGCGATCAGCGATAGGATTGCAGCAGGGTTGGCGGCAGCGATAAAGTCAGCCCATGGCTGCAATACGCACTGTGCAATAATAGTGTGCCCATTCTCGTGCATGATGAGCCCGCCGTAAAACTGGCCGTGCCCTTCGGTTTGCTCGAATCCTTCAGTCGTGAATTTCACGCTTTCCGCAGCGATTGCCAACTCGCGCAACTTCGCCAGATCGGTCGGCGCTGGCTCTGCTGCGTGGAGACTGCGCCATTCAGCGATTTCGGCGCTCATGTTTTTGAGCATGAGCGATTCAGGCCAATACTGAGGGTCGGAGTTCGGGTGCTGGTCCTTGACCCGCTGCTGCCACGGTTTAGGCATTTCCCCAGATGGCCCTGCTGCGGCAGGATGAGCGTACAGCTTGCGCACTTCAAAGCCGCTGGCGAATTCACGCTGCATGACATGAGATGCGTGCTCGGCGCTGCAATCTTTCCAGTTGTCGAAACTTCCGTCCGCCAGCTTCATCCGGTACGAGTAGATCGCGGTGTCGTCCGGTTCCGCTGCTGCGGCCCGGCGAGTCATTCCGCATACCATGTTGTCGATCTGGCTAATCACCCCGGCTAAGTCGTCAAGTGGCTCAAACTTTGGCGCGTCATCACGGTAGTTGTCACGCCAGATTACTAGTGCCAAGTTACGCGCAGTCTCGTACACCCGGTCAGGCTCGCTCTGCCCCGGCACAGATGCAAGAGCTGTGCGGCCCGCTTCTTTCCAAAACTCGTACAGTCTGCGTGTTGCGAACCATTTGTACTCGTCGTCGTCATTGCGCTGAAAATCAAAGCCAGAAATTGCAGTGTCGAGTCCTTTGCGTGCTGCTGCCTCAAACAGCGTCCTCTCGTCGCTCAGGATCGGGCCAGGTGCGGGCGCAGGGGTGGCGGAATAGGTCAACTCGAAGATGTCGGGCTTGCATGGGTAGAATTCACCATTCACGCCTTTGATGATCCAGTCGCCAATGTCGGCAATCATTGTGCCTTCCAATGTGGGAATCCCGACCTTTTGCGAACCGAGCGACTGGTGCAGTTCAGGGATATTGAAAGCGTCGATACAGTCCATTCGCCCGGTCCATTGGATCGCTTCTATTGTCACAGGCTTCTTCGTGAACTGGCGAGTCTGGATTGCTGCTGGTTCTTTGGTGGTCATGATGGCTCCATATTGCGCTCGGCTGCTCTCAGCCAAAACACTTCGTTTTCAAGGGCAAACACCCTGTCGCGCAGGGCGGCGTTTTCTTTGGCGGTCATAGCAAGTTCCTTTGCCAATTCCAGCGGCGTTCGCTTTTCAAGCAGGAAATCAACGAGACTCATCGGATGCTGCACCATCTGCCGTGCCCGACTGGGGCGAGACTGCGCCAGCGATCAGCGCGTCAGGCACATCGAAGAACCCGAGTTGCCCCTTGAATGGGATCATCGGGAAAGCGCGCTGTTGCGACAGTACGAAGCCGTAGGGGCCGAAGAACCAAGGCGACGCGGCCACGTCAACGGACCCGTTGCAATGCGCGATGCCGACCACGCCGCCGCGCTCTAACTGCTTGCGTTCTGGAAGGGTGATTTTCAGTTCGCGCACGCGCGGGTCCATCCAAAGCATTTCCTCAACGTCTTCGTATTCGTCATTGGTCATACCCTTGCTGGCGTGGATCAGCAGCGGGCCGCAGTAGCGCGTAGACCAGACGCGGTTCTCGATATCCTTGTGCCCGTTGGCGATCAGCCACGCCCACGGCTGGCGAATGGAAAGTGCCCTCATTTCGCACTCCCTGCGCAATTTGGCGCAGCAGGCACTTGGCGAGCGGCACGGTCAGCGAGGATGGCGGCGCGCATATCCGTCGCGCTGTACACCTGCTTGTCGAGTCCACGCGGGTCAATCGCGTAGGTATCTGACTTCGGCAGCGGAAGAAACCCATCTGCGCTGTCGCTTGCTGGCGCGGGAGTGGCGTCCTCATCGTCCAGTTCAATTTCAACGTCGCAGTGAGGGCATTGACCGTCAGCGTAGGAGCGCTGGCTGAGCGTGTACGGCTTCTTGCAGGACCAGCACTTGTGTATGGCCTCGCCCACATCTACCGCAGCAACCGGCTGGCTTGCCGCTTGGGTAGCGGGGCGGGTGTAGAGTGACTTCCAGCCGCGCTTGTGTGCATCGTGATAGTTCGGCTTGCCGGCCGGACTGTAAGCGCCTAGCGGGAACACGTTGCCGAACTGGTCAAGCAACGCCACCGGCTCCGCGCTTGCCTGCGAAGGAATGCCAGAGAACAGGGCTTCAATATCAGCGGCAGCGTAGAAGTCTTCAAAGCCGATTCGCCCATGCTGGCCTCCGCGCATTTCGCGGCTGTACACTGCCAGCTTCGCCAGATCAGGCCGCGCCGCCTCCACTTCCCCCACGCGGCACATCAGCCTGCCGATTTCCTCTTGCCTGCCGAGTAGGGCGGCGTTGAGCGATGTGATCCGCTCGGCAAAATCCAGTCGGTCAGCGTTCGCTGCCTCGTATTCGCTGGTGATGATTGTGAGTGTCGCTGTCAATTCCTCGATGCTGGCCTGCGTGCTGTTTGCTTTAGTGTCCATAATTTACCTTTCAGTCGAATCTCAGTAACTGCGCGATCACTTGGTCCAGATCGTCGCGGGTGTAATTTGTCAGCACATTCTTGAGCAGCACATTGATAACCGCATTGAACAGCGCCTCCCGATCCTCTGCGCTCATCGCGCTAAAATTCAGGCTCCGGGCGGTCATGCGAACTTCGCCGCGAAAATTGATGCACGTCTCGAAATAGCCGGCGAGAATCGTAATGTCGCGCCGGAACTGGTCAAACGACTTGGCGACTATCTCGCCGCGATATTCCAGTTCTCCCGGCTCCCATGCCTCGAAGCCGAGATTGAACAACGCCATCAGCTTGCGATGGAACTTCGGATTGTTGTGGCGCTTGATCGTCACCGTCACGCCCGCGCCGAGCTTCAATTTGGTCAGGTAGTCGATGCCCTGCTGATCGACCGGGGCGAGGACGCCGCCAGAAATTTTCATCAGTACGATATCTGTCACGCCGTCGGCTCTTTCATTTTCAGCTTTGCAGCTTTCAGTAGTCGATTGCGCGCCCTGTCAACCTCGCTATCGGTTAGCATCCCTTGAATGTGGCACAGCGTCAGCGCATGGCTTATTTTGTCAACACGCTCAATATTCATTCCGGTCGCGATGATGCCCTGCGCTGCGCATTGCTCGCCAATTGTCGGGCCGAGTGCGGATATTGAAATACGGGCGCTCACGCCACCACCTCACCCGCAGCCAATTCCGCATCGACAATCTCGCGAATCTCGGTAGCGGTGTACTGCATCGCCAGCAGATCGCGCACGGCAATGCAAAGATCTGCAATCAAGTCCTCGCCAGGATCGGCATCAGCATCAGCCGCGTCAATCAGCGCGTCACGCTCGCTGTACGACTCGGGCAGGGCAGGGCTGCGGCCATTGGTCGGCATCGCCTGCGCGGTCTCGGTGGAACGTGCGAGTTCTGCAGTGCCGCCATAATCTTCGTCCAGATCACAGAAGATGCTGCGCGATCCGTTTGGGTTGCACATAATCGGGTTGCCGTCATCGCGCGTCAGAGTCGAATGAAAATAGTGACCGGCTGCGTTTATTTCCAGCGCTTCAGCGTGGTCGATGTCAACCCGAAGCTTCGCAGCGTGCGCGGCCACTTCGAGGGCGTGCGCCTCAATCGCGGCTTTCAGGTCGGCAGCGGCCTGGAGTTGCTCGGCATTCACGCGCTCGCGCTCAAGGCGCATCGCCAGTTCCTGCGCTTCACGGTCGGCCTTCAAGTTCGCCTCCGCCTTCGCGCGCAACTGTGCGGCGGCGAGTTCCTGCGCTGCGGCGAGGGCGGCAAGGCGCTGGCGTTCGATGGCCTGCTCGTTTGCGACGCGCTCGGCTTCAATCTTGGCGATGCGTGCGGTCTCTACGGCTTCGGCACGCTGGCGGGCAAGTTCGGCACGCTCGGATTCCATGCGGGCGGCTTCGGCGATGCGGGCTTGCTCGGCTTCTCGGGCGGCGGCTTCGATGCCCAACTGCTTAGCTTCGGCCTGCGCCAGCAGTTCCAGCGCGTCGGTGCGCGCGGTCTTGTAATCGGCGGCGAATTCCTCGAAGGTCGCAGCGTGCGCATCGTCTGCGCTGATCGTGCCGGCCAGTTCGTAGATCATCTGCGAGATTTCGGCGGCAGACTTGCCAATGGCGGTCGTCGGCAGGTTGCGCACGGCGGCGATGCGCGCTTGGATGGCATCCATGCGCTCGCGCTCAGCGGCGATCTTCGCGGCTTTTTCGGCGGCAGCCTGCTCATCGAAGGCGTCGCGCAATTTGAGCACGCGCAGTTCTTCCGGCTCGATGATGGCGATCAGATCCTTCTCCATGGCGATCACCGCTTTGGAAAACGCCGTGGCATCTTCGCGCGCCGCCTTGCCGGTTTTCTCGATGTTGGTGCGCGTCTTGACCAGGACCATGCCGGCGCGGTGCGCTTCGTCGCGTCCGTCTGGATTCGTCACGGTCACAATGCCAGCCGACTTGGTGACGAGTTCGCGGAGCTTGGTAGCGTTCGCGGATTCGCCAAGCGCAACGGCTGCGCGCTGCGGCAGGGTCAATGCGGTAGTCGGCTCGATGGCCGGGCGATCTAAAGTTGCAGTGCTCATGGGTTCCCCTTGTTGGTTTTCGGATTAGTTGCTAAAATGGAATGTCATCGTCCATGTCCGAGAAATTCGGCGCGGGCTTCGGTGCAGGGCGGGCTGCTGGTGCTGGCGCGGGCGCGGGGCGCGTGGCCGGCGCTTCGCCTTCCGATTTCCCGCCGAGCATCTGCATGTTCTCGGCCACGATTTCGGTCGCAAACTTCTCGACGCCATCTTTGTCGGTGTACTTGCGCGTTTGCAGCCGGCCCTCGACGTAGACTGACGATCCTTTTTTCAGGTACTGGCCGACGATTTCCGCCAGGCGACCAAAAAAAGATATGCGGTGCCATTCCGTAACCTCGGCGGCTTCCTTGCCTTCCTTTGCCTTGGACTTGTACGAAGTGGCGACTGCGATGTTTGCGATTGCGTCGCCGCTCGCCAAATACTTAACTTCCGGATCGCGGCCCAAATTGCCGACGATGATGACGCGGTTTACTGATGCCATGATTTACGCTGCCTCCCTATGTTCGATTCGTATTTGAGCTACCAGATTCATCAGGTAGTTGTGTGCTGACTTGCATTTCAGGTCGAGCTTTGCTTCGAGTGCTGCGTCACGCTGGTAGGTGACGCTAGTGATGCGCATGGCGGGGTCGATGTGGCTGACCTTGTGCAGTTCCGGCTGGTCGTATCGGATCATCGCTTCTGGCGTGTCGAGCATGACGTGAACCACTTCATGCGCCGGAACGTCCCACAGCTTCATGTACGACCGGCCTTGCCATTCGTACAGCGAGTCATGCGCATCAGCGCTCAGGGCGGGGAAGGTGTCAAGCGACCATGAAACCTTGGTGTCGATGGTCTTCTCGCCTGGCACGTAGATATCGCATTCTCCGGTCAGGAACTCGCTTTCTCGGCGCTCTGTGTTCTTCACGTAGTTCTTGAAGCGCATCCGGTTGATGAACTCGATTGCCTCTTGCTCTAGCGCGAGCCCCTTGTCCATGTACTTGGTTTCAACAACCTTGTTGTAGCTGTACAGGAACTGTTTTGCCAGTGCGCCAAGGTATGTCTTCGCCCCAGCCGACAGGGACATTTCCTTGTACGGCGCAAGCAGTTCCTTTTCGGCGTCGGTCTTGCGGGCCTTGGCGGCTACCGAGCGCAACTCGGCCGGCAGCAGCGACACGTCGAGCGACTGCGCATCGGACATCAACAAGCCGACAGAGGACGGATGGAATTTCATTTTTCCACCACCACATCGGCAAGCGCCGTTTCTTGATCCGGCGTCAGGTCGTGATACCTCTTGATTTCTGCGACCGTGTACGTCCCCGCCTTGACTGCGGCGACCGCCTTGACGAAGGCGTTGCCAGCAATCGGCGTGCGGACGATGGGTTTTTCTTCAACCGGCGCGGCTTGCTCCTGGTTGCGGTATTCCTCCGGCAAGTCCTCGATGTCTTGCGTAAATATGTCCGATGCCGCCGTAACGTTGAGCGTCATTGCGATCATGGCGCGCTTGCAGGCCATCTTCAGGACCGTGTTCGACAGATCGGCAGCTTCGGTGCGGACTTGAATTTTCTTCTCGACCTTGTTCTGCCAGCTTGAGAATTTCAGGCGGCGCATATTCTCGGGCATCAGGTCGAATTCCTCGGTGCAGACCGCCTTGCGCCACTTGTATTTTTCCTCGGCAGATGAGCACTCGCCTACGCCTTCACCAAGAACGATGCCGGACACTTGATGCCGCCCGACGCAGGTAACGCGAAAGCGGGCTGTGATCGCGTCGCCAAGGTCGATGATCTGGTATTCCTGCGCGATGCGGAAGGTCACGCAAAGCACCTCGGCGCCCGGCTTGTACAGCGTCGGCTTCGGCGTGCCGGGGATCGTGCCGTAGTGCGTGTCCTTCTTCATGATGCCGCGCATGACTTCTTGCACCAGGTTGACCCGCTCGCGGATTTCAGCCAGCGAAAAGCGATGCACTTCGCCGGCTACCAAACCGGCGCTTTCGCGGCGCGGCATTTCGATTACTTCGTTGCTCATAATGTAGTTCCTTCGTGATGCTTCCGTTTAACCGATAAATAAGCGGCATGTGCCAGTTCTGCAGTTGCGAACATTCCAAGATGCTTTGTCTTGCCATTAAGCAGAATTGAAGCGACAAATTTCTTGCTGTTTTTCCTTGTGCTGACGCCGAGAAACCCGGTGGAACTATGCTTTCTAGCCCTCACTTCGTTTTGCGTATTCACTTTATGGGTTGCGGCACGCAGATTAGAAAACCTGTTGTCGTCTTTCACTCCATTGCGGTGATCGACCTCGCCCAGCGGCATTTCCCCGGTTACATAAAAAACCGCCAGCCGATGCGCTCCATACGTGACTGCATCAACATTAATTAAAATGTATCCGCAACTTTCCCGGCCAGCCGGGTCGCCCGACTTTGAAGAGCCGCGCCGTGTTTTTCTGGTGAATATTCCAGTGGCAGGGCAGTAATCCAAGAACTCAAGAAGTCTTGCGTGAGTCAGCATTTCGAATTCCTTGTAAAAATCCGTTTCCACATCGCCCGGCACGCATCCATCGCAAGCCTGTACCGGCTTACCGTGCGAATTTTGGTGATGGGCTTCATTTGCCCCACCGTTCAAGGATTCGCTGCACAGCCGGCAGATTCCGCGCTACCACGCACTCAGCGCAATTACACGGCGCCGGGAAATTGCGGGCGCGGATCTCGGCGGCGCGGGCTTGGGCTTCGGCTAGGGCGCTCATCGCGGCACCTCCATTGCAGCAACGATCAGCATGCCAATGAGCACGGCGTAGAGGCACAGGGTCGGGTAGCGGTCCATGAGGGTGATGAGGCGGGTCATGGCGCGACTCCAATGGCTTTGCACTTGGTCGATTGCTTCCGGTGCTGCCTTACGCTGCCAAAGAACTTGCCGCACCCCGGACATGGCGTCTTGCCGTCGTCGCGCTCAGGCGACGTGGAGGCGCAGCGCACCCGATAGGCTGCATATCCGGCGTTGTATCGCGCGGTCAAGTCAGTGATGTACGGCGCGGCATCCTCATCATTGCGAAAGGTTGCCATCCAGTAGCCGTCCGCGTCGATCACTTCCAGGCATCGGCCTGACGCGCCGCCGCACCGTGTTTTGAGCGGGAGGGCCGGTACGTGGCTATCCCCATCCTTGTAGCCGATCCACTCGTGTCCGTTTGTGAGGCTCATGCCGCACCACCTTTCGCGGCGAGGATGGCTGGCGCAGCGGGAAGTGGCATCCAGTGCGTTACATGGCTTGCGTCGCCGTGCGTGCCTTGGAAGCTTTCAAAGTAGCATTCGCGCTCGCCGTGTCCGGGGACGTACTCGCCTTCGGTCACATCAACGCCGTGGTATTCGCCCGGTGAGCCATCATCATGTTCACCGTACCGGACAAACGACACCGCCACGAGGATGGGCGTGCGGCCCACTGGCTTCTTCACATCGTCAACGCTGATCCAGCCCGCATCCTGCCCGCCTTGCGCGGCTACTGGCTGCGCGATGGCCAGTTCAGCAGCAGCGTGTCGTGCGTCACGGTGGCCGTACTTGTAAGCTGTTTCTGGATCGCCATGAGCCAGATTGGAATCGCAAGGCAGGCGCATAATCGCATCGTGCAAGTCAGGCGCATCCGGCGCACAAGCCCCGCTCAGGCACTCGGCAACCGCTTTGATCGTATCGGCCTTGCTCGGGCCTGCAGGCGCATCGTAGGCGGCCAGGATGGCGTGCAGGGTGGTGATGGTGGGGCAGGTCATGTTGGCTCCTTGTTTTGTTTTCCAATAATCAGCGCATCAACCGCGCGATCAGCAGCTTTGAGCAAGTCGGCATCGGGCGTCAGGTAGCAACGGATGATGCTGATCTGGCCGCGGAAGAATCCACGATCCCAATCGTCGGCGCTCGACAGCTTGCCCGCATTGGCAATCACGCTGCGCAGGGCCATGTTGCCGAGATCAGTCAGGTCACTCATAGCAGGCGTTCCCGGCAAACCGGACCGGCCCGCTGCGCGCCATTTCCCGGTCATGCTTTGCCCGCTCGGCCCGCGCATCCTGCTCCGATTCGACTCGCTCGCGCTCCATGCACTCCAAGTCCCTGAGTGCATCGGTTTCGGCCAGCGCATGAACTGCCTGCTCGATCTGCCAGTGAATCAGCGCGCCGAGTGTGTCGGTAGTTGCTGCGTCGGCACGCACGATCTGCGCGGCCAGCTCGTTGTTGCAGAGCGTCGATGTCCAGGCGTCGGCAATGCAGGCCAGCGTGATCGGCTCGCCGGATGCAGCGAGGGAGCGAATGCGCGTGGCGTGGATCGCGGTCAGGCGGGCGATTTCTGCGTTGCGTTGCTCGTCGGCGCTCGGGAGATGCGCGGGGCAGGGGGCGTTCATGCTGGCATCAGCCCGAGTGAGCGCATGCGGTCAGCAGACGCTGTGTAGTTCTTGCGCGCACTTTCAATTTCCTGCTCTTTTGCCTTCGCCTTTATGTCATCTGATAATTTGCGCAGGGAGTCTGGCACTGGAACCGACCATGCGTCCGCGTGCGCAACGATGGTGTTGGCAGAGTAATTCAGCTCCTTAAGTTGGATGGCGATGCATTTTTCTATGTGGGCGCGAATGTATCCCTCCGCCTCTTCTTGCGAGCGCGCCGGGACCACGGTATCGCCATAGGAGCCCGAGCTGTCGCTGTACTTATGCAACTGCCAGTAGGGCGTGCGCGTTCCGTCCAACTTGCCGTAAAGACACAGCAAGCGCATTTCCTTGTTGTACGGGCGGTCGCCCTGCGTCGCATCACCGACCAGCATCACATGCGGTGTTTGGTACTCGGACAGCACAGCATAGTGAGTCAGCTTGCCAGCCAAGAACTCATCGACATAGCGCAGCGTATCGACCTGGTCGCGCGCAGCCTTACGCTTTGCGGCGGTCGCGTTGAACATGGCGTCCTCGGCGCGCTTTGCTGCGAGCGCTTCCGTGGCCGCTGCGATCTTGCTGTGAATAGCCCTAAGTTCATCATTGAACTTTGCAACTGGCGGTACGGCAAATGCTGCGCGCCACGTTACAGGGTCGCAAAGGTGTTCATAGCTTGATTCACCGTCACCGGAGTACGCCTCCACCATCGGGCGCACGATATGACCCTCATCGATGCGTGCGACGTACTCGGCGGCCTGCCCGTCTGCGGAATACACTGTCGCGCCAGATTTAAACTTTTCCATCACATCTCCTATCGTGCGCACTCGGCGCTTTTGTTGTTTGGCAGCATCGGAAATCCCAACTGCCTGCGAATCTCGTCCCCATCCGGAGGCGGCACCTTCGCGGCCACTTGCTTCTGCAACCATTCACGAACGATTTCTTTCGAAGGCTTGGCGACTGGCTGCATGGCTAACTCCGGTTGGGTCGGTGTTTTGCTGCTGATGTGTTCAACTATACACGAACGGATAGAAAAAACAATACGCGAATGGATAAATTTATGCGATAATTATTCGTCGCGTTGTTTTTGCGACCGCCCCTCGCGCGTTATGTGGTTAGAGTTGGCTTGTAGTGCTGTGTGGTAATAGTTGGCGTTGGTGGTAAGAGAGAAAGAAGAACAAACGAAAAGGGTAAACACACTCCCCCAAGGAGTGAGCGAAGCGAACGTGGGTCAAGCGAGTAGCGCGAAGTACGTGTTCTGACTGTATAGATAAAGAATGAGCCGTTGATATAGACACTTAGCTTTAGCTACTACGTGCGCGAATACCATAAAACAAGGGTGATGGCAATGAATTTACAAGAATATTTGAGGGACTTTGTTCCTTGGCCGAAGACGCTTTCGAAGGCGGAATTTGAGGCATCCGGCATACCCGATATGGGGCACAGATGGCTAAAGCGCTTCCGCTACATGGAGGTGAACGTAGTCGCGATGCGCGCGGCTGTTGCCGCTACCGCTGTCCGCCGTGCCGCGTCAAAGCCGCAGCCAGTGAGCACCAGGACGCCCCAAAGGGCGACCGTGAAGCCGAGCTTCGCCATTCCTGCGCAGCTTTCGGTGACGGTGAAGGTTGAGGTAAAAATTAAGAAGTCGAAGCGCGTCAAGAAATGTGAATATGCCTACGCGAACGACCCGGCATTTCTTGGCTCGTTCGAGTGGAGGCAATTGCGTTTTGAGGCGCTACGGATTTATGGCCGGCGCTGCCAGTGCTGCGGCGCATCCCCGGAAACCGGGGCTGTGATGCACGTTGACCACGTTAAGCCGCGCCGAAAGTTTCCTGAGCTGGCGCTCGATATAAACAACCTGCAGGTGCTCTGTGCTGAGTGCAATCACGGGAAGTGCAACGAGGTTGCCGACTTTAGGGCGTCGTAAGGCTGTCGGCCTGCCGTGGAAGATGTAAGGCCCATTTCGGGCGAAATTTAGCGGAGGCTGGAATGAGTGAATTTGCAGTGGTGACGAGTAAGGCCGAGCTGGCGGCGCTGGATGAATCCGAGGTGGTCGCCGGCTACTGGGCTGGCACGGCTGGCGCCTCAGAGCCCGGCAGCGCGTTCAGCCGTTCGTACTGGCATGGCTGGCGCAATGGTGCGACGGACTTCGGCCATCGCCAAATCGACGCGGCGCAGCAGCAGCTTGCTCGGGAGATTGTTGGCAAGTATCGCGGGCTACACTAGACGTAAAAAAGCCCGCTCGGGGCGGGCTGGTGGTGGCTAGAGCGTGTTTGGCTTGAGTTAGGACAAGGGCGTTACGAGGTGCTACGCAAGCAACTGCGAGCCCGGCATGTAGAAGCTACCATCATATTTGTAATGGGAATAGAGGTCGAGAATATCGATGTGGTTTCCTCTGTCAACCCATTGGAAATGCAAGACCCAGTCTGATGTCTTGTATTTTTCGTGTACCTGGGCGTAAGAGGGAAGGCCGATATGGTAATGCCAAAGGTGGTTTGCCCTTGCGAATACCTCAGCGGAGTGCGTAGCACTACCTCCCCAAGACGGCGCTATCTTCCCGATGTACTTTGTGAAATCTGACAGCCCGTGCGCAACAAAGGTGTCCGTAAAGTCTAGGATCTTGTTCTGCTGATCTATGGGGAATCGAGTAAATTCAATGGCGAATTGCCTCTTAAAAGAGAACGAATACGTCATTTATGCTTGAGCCGCATACTCGCCCGCATGCGCCAAGATAAACGAACGCGCCTGCTCCCTGGTCAATCCTTTTGGCATCTGGACGCTTTGGCTATTGAGAACCTGCCTCATCTGCCGCTCATTTACTGCGGGTACAGACTCGCTAGGGGTGCGCGCGTCGCTTTGTGGGTACGCGTCTCCGGTGCCAGCGAATAGATAGACAATGTCGTTCATTAAGTTTCCCTTCCGCAAAATGGCTGACTTACGGCCCTACTGTTAGCGCGCCAGTCAAACGGCACGCGCCCAGTGTACCGCAAAAATGACCAATTTGTATGTTCCATAAATGCAACAAATCGTGGCTACTTCAAGTGTAGGAGGTCTGCTGGCAGGCACTTAGACTAGCATCAACCCTCACCCCGCACCGCTCGCACAGCGCGGAGTCGCCATACGGCTTGTGCTTGCCATGCGCGCACTTCCGCTTGAGCCTGCCGTCCGATGTCCACCGGCTGGGGTTGCGCCGCCGATAGTCGTCGGCCTCCGCGATTGCGTCCGTTAGCTTCTTAAGCAACTTGTCTGTCGTTTTCATGTGATCCTCGTTGGCATCCTGGCATGCCGTTGTTCCTGCACGGCCCGCGCGGGGCCGGGCTGACTGCTCGCCAAAAGCAAAGGGCCGCCATTTCTGGCGACCCCGGTCAGACACCATACCGGATTGCAATCTCCTGAGTATGGCGGCCTCCGAAGAGGACTTGAGCCGCGATGCGTTTGCAGAGCGCGAGACAGAGGTACTGTAATCTATTCAAGGTATTTAGTCAACATCGCCAGGCCCAATCCGTTAAGCATACAAACCTGCACTCGTTGCAACTCATCTTTCGACAAGACCCGGATATCATAGTTCCGCTTCCCGTCAATTTTCCCATCTGATGGCAAGTGCATCCGCGTCAACGACATCGTGTACACCATATCACCTTTTACCCATTGTAGCGGCGATGCATGGGGCTCAGGCAGCGGCGGGTCAATCTGAATCGTGCAGTGATAGGGCCGTACTAGGATTGGCGCAGTAGTGCTGAAAGGCACGACGCTGCAAAGTCCTGGCCTGACTCGGATGTAAGGCGACACAACGACCGCAAGCCTGCGCTTGGTCATTTCTGGCTCGTTCAGCCCGGAGAAATCACAGATGACTATCGCGCCTTGCGCCGGATGTATTTTTAGGGCCATTGGTTTCTTTGTTTGCTAGCATCCTGGCGTGCCGCTGCGCCTACCTTGGCTAGTAAATAAAATCAAACCCAGCGTTGAGTGACCCAATCACCTGCGCCTGGTTCTCGGCGCTCTCGCTGAACGATGTCAGCATATCTGCCGTGGTTGCGGCTTTGCTGTTAAGTAGCCCGATCCAGTAGTCGTATCCACCCTGATCTGGCGCGCGATGCAGGACGTTTTTGTACAGCGCAGTCAGAACGTCCCCGCTGGTCGGAGACGTGCCATAGAGTGTCTTGAATTCGGCGGACGAGGCAAAGGCGTCGGCTACTGCTGATAGGGGCGCCCCACGCTCCATCGCGCCAATCCAGTATCCAATGCCACGAGCATCCGGAGCGCGGTCAAACGCTGCCTTGTACAGCCGATACGCTTCTGCTGCAGGCCCAGACGCGCCTATAGACACAAACACATCTGAAAACGCTAGACGCTCAACATCTATGACTGCATCGACCCCGCCAATTCCCGTTGTATCGGTAACGAAATTCTTGCTGTCAGAGTACGTTACAACATAGTTGGATCGCGGGCCGGAATATGTGATCGTATCCGCGCCGCCCATCCCGTAAATAACATCATTGTTGTCGGTCGGTGTAAATTTATCATCGCCATTGGTGCCATTCAGGATTGCGGTAGTTTTCGGCGCGATCGTGTCTCTATCCTCGAACACGCCAACCGCGACGGCTTTGTTTGTGCTTGCGGAGCCCTGCTCCCATGATGCGTAGAGGTAGTAGGTGCCGCTATAGGGCGCGACAAAGGTAGCGTGGTCAAAGCCATAGCCACCAATGCCGTCATCAATTGCAATGGTGCGGCCCTTGTCATCAAACACTTGAAGTAGGAGTGGATCGAAATAGCTTGAGCTAATCACGTCATAGGTAGCGCCTGCGCGCCCGATCCATGAAAAGCTTTGGTGAAGTTTGGCGTCGCTCGCGGCGGTTGCGTATATCACCGAGTAGTCATAAACAGACGAAAGCCCGCCAGTTGGCACGTACGGTTTTAGGATCAGTGCGGCCGCAGAACTCATCCCTGCTGCCGTCAGCATAGGGAGATTGTCATAGGTAAAGTAGGTCATATTCCCTTTTTTATTGAGGCGTGCCCACTATTGGGCCTACATCTGATCCAGCACCTTCCGCACCATCGCCCTGACCTCGGCCAGCTCGGCCCGCAGATCATCGAACTGCCGTGTTTGTAGTCTGGCGATAATTTCCGAGTTCATTGAGTGCCCGTGTAGTTCCGCCGCCCTAACCACTTCAGCATGAAGATCTGGCGGCAGCTTCATGGATGTTTTGATGTAGCCGGACTGGTCTATCTTTTTTACGGGCGGTTTCGTCATCGCCCAATTTTTATCTAGTGCGCTCGATTTTATTTGCTTGTGCCGTCGTCACGAAGGCGCATTTGATAGATTTTGCTACTTTTCGTTGCAGAATTGCAATACAAAGTCGCATCTGTTCTATGCTTGTAGGAATCCGCCTAGGCGTTAAGGTGAAATTCCTTATGTTTATTTAGGTGGCTAAGATGACCGACGAGCAAAAGATATTGAACAGTTTCCGCGCAATGGATGCTGATACTCAGCAAGAAATGGTGATCATGTTGCAGAACATTGCAAGGGAATTTCCACGCCCTCCAAAATTACGACTTGTCCACAGCGCCAACATCGACATCATCGCGCTTCATTCCGGTGGCGGCAACTCGTAGTAATCGCCTGCTTTTCTCGGTAAGTGATCTGTATTGCGCCAGAAATTCAGCCTCTTCTTCGTTTAGCCAGTGGCGCAAAAACTTTGGTTCGGCGGTTGCCCTGATTTCGTATTCCTGCATTTGTTCAGCCAGGCTGTCCCGAGCGCGCGAACGCGGACCCTTTCCCTCTCGTAGCCAGTCGAGCGTCACATTGCATGCCGCAGCCAACTTCATCAGCGTGTCGGTTTCCGGCCCTTTTTTGGTCGGCCCCTTGAGTATTCTATTGATCGTCGGCTGCGGCACGCCAGAGGCGCGTGATAGTGCTGACTGCGACTCAAACTTCGCCGCCTTCATCGCCTCGTCGAGTCTATTTGATATGCTCATGGCAAGATTATCCGCTTACGTATAGGTCGGCACAAATTTCTATTCATTTGGGTATTGCATTGCTATCCATTCGCGTATATATTGATGCAATGGACAAAGACATTTCTACCCTTCTCAGGGAAATTAAGGACTCGACAAGCTGGAGCGAGCCGCGCATTGCGGCCGAACTCGGCACCTCGCAGCCCACCGTCAATCGCATTCTGAACGGGCAGACCGACTGCATGGGCAGCACGCTCAACGCAATTACTGCGCTGCACCGCCTGCGCTGCGGGCCAAAGTCGAAGCCACCCAAGCCCCGCAAGCCTACCCGACGCCCGGCAGCGCCGCCTTGAGAATTGGCAATTCCCTAGCCCATCAACTAACGAAAGCACGACATGCAAACTGAAGCCCTGTACCAAGCCCTGCTAACCACATTCGAGCGTGACCGCTCTGGCGATTCTGACCCGGCCGCAGACGCTCGCGGGTTCGCGAACATCTTGTGCGCCTTCGCCGCCGTGATGGCCGGGCCTACTTCGAGCGTTCAGGGTGTTGAGCTGGTGGCCGACGATACGCCGGGGCTGATCCTGGCTGAGTTGCAAAAGCAAACCGCTTTGCTGACGACGCTTTGTCAGCACCAGGACGACGCTGCGGCGCTGGCCGATGCATGCACGCGCCACCCGCCACTCCGGACTGCTGAGCCGATCCAGACCAGCGCAGGCCCGGCGCCGACGTATAACCCGGTCACTGGCTCGTTGGGGTACTGGCAGCCTGTTGTCGGAAGTTTGCAGCCCGTTTGGATAGAGCGGCAGCCGCAAACTCGCACGCCTGAGCCTGAAGCTCAAGCAGCGGCAGGTTCGCATTCTCAAGCAGGACATTGATGCTCACCACGCCATCGAAATCTGTTGGGTATGCCGTCTCAATTCTTAAAGCGCCATCTTCTTGCGTCAACGTAATTGAAGCTTTCATGGGAATTGCCTTTCGTTTTGATTGTTGTGTGGAAATAACAATGTAGCACGTTGGCAATTCCCGCCCTGATTTTTGATTTACGCATCATCCGAACCATTCCTGTAACCCGCATCACTAGGAGCAAACCATGAACGAAGTCCGCCACAACATTTGCAAAACGCCGATGAACGATGAAGAGGATTCGCGCTTCCGCAGGCTCGCAAACGCGCTCAAGAAACAGCGCGCCCCGCTCATCCGTGAGTTGATCGACCGGGCCTGCGATGAGTACGAATCGCTGATCGCTTCTTCGTGCCAGCGTTCGCATGTTAGCGCCTCGCGCATCAACCGTGAATGGCCACGGCATGGCCATTTCGCAAGCGCCCGCCAGTTCCTGTCGCTGCCGAACTCACGCTCCAGGCGCGGCGGCGTTCCGGTGCCACACATCCGGGTTTGACGGCTTCCGTGTGCTCAGGCGACGTGCAACCGAATAACGGAAAAGGAGGCGGAATGGATTCAGGACCAAAGGCGACGGCGCTCGATAAGGTTGTCGCCAAAGCGTGCAAGTGGCTCGATAGCAGGCAGGCAAAAGCAGCAGCGCCAGACGAGCAGAGGCGGCGCGCGCAATTTAAGCACCTGCGGGACGGCAACGAGCTGGCCGAAGCAGTCGAGAAATTCCGGAAGGCCGAACGCTGACGCCAACCACGACAAACGAATAACAAGGGGAATTGAATGGAACCAAATCGAATTGCAGCAATGCGCATCATGGCCGCAAATCTGCGCGCAGAGGGCCAGCAGAGCCGCGCCGACAATGTGGATGAGCTTTGCAAGGCACTGGAAGTTGCCCCTGCGCCAGTCGCAGCGCCGCAGCGTGGTCGCGAGTGGAGCAAGCACGTAGCCGACGCCTGGAAGACGCTGCGCACGCACAACAGCAGCATCCCGGATGACGTGCTTGATGCAATGCGGGCAGAATTGCTCGCGCCAGTCGCAGCGCCGACCGACCTGCACGCGGCGATCATGAATCTGCCGTGCATCACGCCGAACTACAGCGGCGTCAATTGCGGGCACTACTACCGCATCGGCCACCGCGACGCACGCCACGGTGCCGCTGAACTGGTTGCTGCTGCGGAGGGTGCGCCAGTCGGTGCGCCTGAAGGACACGCCCTCGCTCCGCATTATCGCGGATATGCGCACCTCGGCACGGGTCAGTATGTGATGAATCACAGCGCCGAGTCTCCCGCAGAGTTCATCATCAGCGTAGCGACAGAGGCTGAAAAAGCTGGCCGGGTTGTGGGCGACGAGCGCGACAACGCACCGTGCGAGATGCTGCATCCGGAGGCTATGTGCGTACGCATTCGCTTTGAAAACGTCGCCGGTCTGGATGCGATGGAAAAGCAACTGAAGTACTTGCGCGCCGCGCATTTTTCTGAATCCGCTGCTACTGCGCTCACACAGATGCAAGCCGTGGCGGGCGATGTGAAAGATGCCGCAATAGCTCTTTGGAACGAGACTGGCGACCGGCTGCAGAAGGCAGACGACACGTTGCGCAACCTTTCCAGCTATGTCGGGCAAGGCGGCTGCTGGGATACAGAAAATCTCGACTACGACGAAATGGCATCGCGGATCAAGGAAGGTATCGACGCGATAACGAATGTCGAAAAGGAGCGCGCCACATCGGTCGTGGAGAAGTCGGGCCGTTTGGAGCCGCAAGCCGTGGTGGGCGAACTGACGCCGCTTGTGCAAATCCTGCAAGACATTGTCAGCGATGGGTATTTATCGGATACACAAACGCATCGCGCACGCACTGCCATCGCCATGCACCGGGGCACCCCTGCCGCGCCAGCCGTAGCCGTAGCTGCGCAAGATGTGCGGGGTGCATGGAGCGACAAGTCGCCTACCGAGCAGGCGTGGTATTGGCACTGGAATGGCGATGCCGATTCGCGCCCCATCCCAACGTCCGTGATGTACAGCGGCACCGGTAAGTGGTGCTTCGTGTCATCCGGGCAGATCGGCCTGAACGCTGCGGTCTGGTGTCACGAATACGGCGGCTACTGGATGCGGATGCATGAGCCTGCTATCGACGCCGCCATCCTCGCGGCCAAAGGGGTGACAGCATGAAAACCAGCGACTTGATCGGCGCGCCGCTGAACTATTGGGTGGCGATGGCCGGCGAAGAATGGAATCACTTTGACACGAGCGACACGATGACGCTTGACCCATCGTACAAGGGCGTGCGCCTGGTCACGTACGGCGACGGCACGCAAGATGCAATCCTTGTGCCGAGCAATCCGATGCGCCAAGGCGCGCGTGTGTTCCAGCCATCGACCGATTGGGCGCAGGGCGGGCCGATCATTGACCGCGAGCGCATCCAACTAAAGGGTGATCACAACCAGTGGCGGTCGCCTTCATGGCTATGGACTGCGTGGCCCGACGTTGTCGGCGCAGGGGTAAAGGCAAACGGCCGCTCCGACGCTTCGCCACTCATCGCCGCAATGCGCGCCTTCGTCGCAAGCGTCTACGGCGACAACGTGCCCGATGAGGTGTCCGCATGAGCCCCTTCTTTTGCACTTGCCATCCACATGAGCAAAGCACCTCCCACAAATACACGATACCTCGCGGCTAGTCCGCGACTCTGACGCATAGCAAATAGGAGATTGACCATGAATAAGGAAGTCGAATACAACCCGAGCGGCCTGCTGGATGCGGTCATTGCAAAGCACGGCCTGAAAAACGACGCGGCCCTGTCTCGGCTGCTTAAAATCACGCCATCGCTAATCAGCAAGGTCCGCAACAAGAAGATTCCCGTTGGCCCAAGCATGATCCTGGCTATCCATGAGAACTTCGGCCTGCCCGCTTCCGTGATTCGCCGGTATATCGGGAGTGTGGTATGAGCGCCGCCTTGACGGACTGGTTCGACGGTAGTGTGAAGCCGGAATATGTCGGCCTGTATCAGCGCGACTACGGCGACGAATATGAAGCCGCCTCAGCAACACTATTGCCCGATTTCTGGGATGGATCGAAGTGGATTGTGCTTGATTACGACGGCAACCATATCGGGAATGCGGCGGTAGAGCTTCCTTGGCGCGGCCTCGCCTCCGATCCGAAAGCGAGCAAGCCATGAGCGCCGGCGACCTCAAACACACTCATCAGGAAGTCGCCGCAGCATTGGATCGGCTGTCGAGGCTTTTCAAGCCTGGCGTAAAACTCACGTTTATTGCCAGAACGCCCGGCAATGTCGAGGCCGACATGCTCGTCAGTGAGGATAACGATTTCGACCAGTTGGCCGCGCTGATTGACCGTTCCCGCGCACGATCCGAGGTGGCCCAATGAGCGCCCCACAATCCCCGCCGCCGCCCGATCCCGTCCATGTGATGCGTCGCGAGCACTACAAGCGCATGTGCGAGGAATTCGAGGCCGAGCAGAATAAAAAGGAGAACTAGATGCAACCAGAATTCGTATCACTCAAGGTCGCAGCCGAGAAGAAGATTCACGGCGACGATGTAGCCAAGGCGACGCACTTCAACGTCAAGCCGCTGCTGATCAAGGTCCGGCCCGGCTTCAATCGCCCGATCTGCCGCGATAACGTCGAGCAGTTCAAAACAGCCATTCGTGCCGGCGCGACGATCCCTCCGATTTACGTCTACGTCGATGCTGGCGTGATCGAGCTTGTGGACGGCGAGCATCGATGGATCGCGGTTTGCGAACTGATCGCGGAAGGCGTTGATATTCCGTACATGGCCGCAATCCAGTTTCGCGGCAACGACGCCGACCGCATCGCCCACTTGCTGACCAGCGCGCAGGGTAAGCCGCTCTCGCCCCTGGAATCCGGCCTGCAATACCTCAAGCTGCTGCGCCTCAATTGGGACGTAAAGCAGATCGCGGCGCGCATCGGGCGTTCGGTGACGCACGTTGACCAATGCATTGTGCTGGCCGAGTCGAACACGGACGTTCAGGAGCACGTGCGCAACGGCGACGTATCAGGGACTACCGCCGCAAAGATCGTCAGGAAGCACGGTAGCGGCGCTGGCGCTGTCATCAAAGACAAGCTGACCGAAGCCAAGGCCGCAGGCAAGAAGCGCGTCACGGCGGCATCTGACAAGCCCAAGGCGCCAACTGATGAACTGATCGCGGCCATCAAGGAAATTCCACTTTGGATCGGCGGCGAGTGGGCCGACAAGATCCGCGTGCTGATCGCAAAATGCGCCGAGGCTCAGCCATGACGCTCATGACCGAACAGGCGGCAGTCGTCGCCCACCTAACCGCCGAGAATGCCGCCCTCAAAGCCGAAATCGCCATCCTGCTGGCTAAGCAGGCCGTAGTCGATGATCTGGCAGCGCGACGCGAGCAAACGCAGCAACTCATCTACCGCGAGGCGCATCAATGAGCGCCGTCAACCCACTGGCATTAGAGCGCGCAAACAACATCAGGCGCCTCATCGCTGAAATCACTGCCCGCGAAATGTCGCGCGATGAGATTCACACTTTCCTCGGATTCTCCCCGTCAGGATGCCGCAAGTACATCAACCCGCTGCACGACGCTGGCGTAATCGAGATTGCGCGCCGCCTTGGCGCATCGAAGCGCAGTCTCGGCCAGCCGGTCTACTGCATATCTAGCGACGCCAAGCGCGTGACGCGGTTCCTGGCCGGGCTCGCAACAAATGAGCCGCCACCACCACGCGGCGCTCGCACGCAACTGGAAATTGCGCAGCGCGACCCGACGCGCCACTTTCATCTGCTACGCGACGACATCGGCTATCAGGTGCGCGTCAGCAGGAATCATGTCAAGCGTGATCCGCTCGCCCTGCCTCCCGAATTCTTCGCGCCATCGCCGGGCTATTGCGAGCGGCGCATCACGGAGCCGGTCGAGCAGGTCAGGGTGACGGGATTTGCGGCGCTGGCGGGCGTGCGGTTTGAGTTGGGGGCGGGGGCATGAGGGCCATCGACTTATTTTCTGGTGCGGGCGGCTTTTCGACTGGCGCACGCATGGCCGGCTGCGATGTCATATGGGCCGCAAACCACTGGCAAAGCGCCGTTGACATTCACGCACTAAACCATCCAGAAGCAGCGCACGCCTGCCAAGACCTGCACCAGACGAACTGGCAGGACGTGCCGGCACATGATTTGCTTTTGGCAAGTCCATGCTGTCAGGGGCACTCAAAAGCGCGCGGCAAAGCCAATGGCAATCCGCAGCACGACGCCAGCCGGTCTACGGCGTGGGCTGTTGTCTCGGCTGCTGAATACCATCGCCCGGCGCTTGTTGTGATCGAAAACGTTGTCGAACTGGCTTCGTGGGCACTGTACCCCGCGTGGCGCATGGCGATGGAAGCTCTCGGCTACTGCTTGGCGCCGCACATTATCGACGCCGCAGATCATGGCGTGCCGCAGTACCGCGAGCGACTTTTCATCGTCGCCACGCGCAGCAAGCATCCTGTGATGCTGCGATTCCCGGTGCGTGAGCATGTGCCGGCATCCTCGTTCATCGACTTCGGAGCCGGGAAGTGGCAACCGATCCGCAAGCCGGGCAGGGCGGCAAACACGCTGGCGCGTATCGACTCTGGCCGGCGCGAGCACGGCGACCGCTTTATCAGTAGCTACTACGGCGCGTCAACGGGCGGGCGCTCGATTAACCGGCCGGTCGGCACGATTACCACGCGCGACCGTCACGCGATCATCGACGGCGACCGGATGCGCATGTTCTCGGCACAGGAATGCCGGGCCGCGATGGGCTTCCCGAGCGGTTACAAACTGCCGGCGCAGCATCGGTTGGCCGTCCATATGCTCGGCAATGCCGTTTGCCCGCCCGCTGCACGCGACGTAATCATGGCACTCAAGGAGGCAGCATGAAACCAAACCGATACCTCGAGGGCGAGAACATCGCCCCGCGCACGAGCGTCGAAGCAAGGGCGCTTATCGGCAAGCGCGTCGAATACCTGACGGAGCGCGATATCGACAAGTCCGGCCGGGGTTACTACTGGCCGCGATTCGGGTCGATTGAGTCGGTCAAGGGTCGCAATATCCAGATCGACGGCGACTGGCTTACCTTCCGCGATATCCGCGAAATGCGCGCGCTGGAGGCCGCATGACCAATCTCGGCCACGCCCCAAACGACCGCTACCGCGCGGCCACAAATCAGATCACGCCAATGTCGGCACCTAAGCGGGTGACGTGTTCGATCTGCCATCGCCATCAGTCCACCGGACAGTATGAGGTGGGCCAAAGCATCTGCATAACCTGCAGCCCAAAGCCCGCTGGCTGGCGCAGAGGCGGGATCGACAAAGCACAATTTCAAGAAAAGGAATCAGCATGACGCCCACCGAAGCAATCCTGCTCCACGCCCACGCAATGCGCGCCGCAGCACTCGAAGCGGCAATGCTGAAAGCGCAGCTCGGCGCGCGGCTGCTGGCTGATGTGCCTGCGGTCAAGCCTGTGGAGCGTGCGGCATGAGCGCGACTATCGGCCTGACCTGCTGGCATTGCGGGGAAACTACATTGGCAGAAGTGCCTTGCAATCCTCAATTTGCCTTTGAGCTTGCTGGTTACGCAAACGATGCCGGGCTAGTTGGCGCGCTCGACATGCAATACGGGCGCGCGCTTGTCTTCTGCAATCAAGAGCATGCAGACGCTGAAAAGACTAAGCATGGATCGTTTCGGCTGCGCCCGAAAGGTCCGGCAAAGGTCGCCAAATGACCCTATCCCGTAAAGCCCCCCTCAAGCCCGGCACCGGCTTCCTCCGCTCACACACGCGCATGAAATCCGCATCGCTCGACCGCATCGCCACAAAGGAGGCGGCAGGCGCGGCGAAGGTGCGCATGAAGTCGCGCGGCCTGAAGGGCCGACCGCCGACCGCCGACGAGCAGCGGTTCATGGATGCGATGGGTGCGCTCGGCTGCCGAGCCTGTGCAAAGGATGGCATCGAGAACGCGCACATCAGCTTGCATCACATCGACGGCAGGACCAAGCCGGGCGCGCACTTCCTGGTGATCAGTCTCTGCGGCCCACACCACCAGCAGGACGACACCGACCCGATGGGGCGAATCAGCGTGCATGGCTACAAGGCGCGCTTTGAAGCGAAATACGGCACGCAGTACGAATTACTAGCCGAAGCGAAAGCGCGGCTAGAGCAGCAAAGCGGGGCGGCGTCTTGCTCGACACTCGACGCCGCCCCTGACCACAACAAAACCTACTAGGGAGAAGTAATGGGTAATAACAGTGTAACAGCCGTGCCGCACGTTCACGCCGAAGTGATCAAGGCTTGGGCTGATGGGGCGAAGATCGAGTTCCTCAAGCGCAACGGTGATGGGTGGGAGCGCGTCAACAACCCTTCATTCAACACGGATTTTCAATACCGCGTCAAGCCGGAAAAGGTCTATCCGGTCACGCAGATGGCCGATACCGAACTTTGCTTGGCAGTGCCCATGATGCATAAGGTAAGGCCAGTCCCATCTGACTGTGAGCAGTTCATCATAGACGGCTTCCGCTCGCTCGCCAACGCCGCTTTGCGCCACGCCATCGATGCCAACCAGATCATCGCCATGGCCGATCATCAGGACGCGCTGATCACGCTCGGCCAGAGCCTGCGCGATGTCGAGATTGCGCGCCATGCCAACCGCGATATGGCGATTGCCAAAGCAGTGCGCGATTACATCACTGACGGATGGCCGAAAAGTAGTGCGCGCTATTTCTCGGCATATTGCGAATCTCTCAACCTCGTCGCCATCATCGCAAAGGCCGCCCCATGACCGCCTTCGAATACATCGAATACACCTGTCGCGCCACGGTCATCATCTGCGTTGCCGTCACGATCTGTTTTTGGATTGAGTATCTTGGGATGGACGGGGGTGAAGAATGACGCAACTAGCCACACTTCGCGCCCACTACGACGCGCCAGGAATCGGCCTCACGCAACGCGAGGCGCTTATCAATCTAGGTATCGGCAGGCTGGCGCAGAGAATTGCCGAAATGGAGCAGGCGGGCTATCAATTCGACCATCGCACGGTCAAGGTTAAATCGCGGCATGGTGTCGCCCATGTCACAGATTACGTGCTGATTGCGCGGGCGGGAGGTGGGGTATGACGCCGGTCATGATTGGAGGGGCGACGCTGTACTGCGGGGCGTGCGAGGAAGTGCTGCCGCTGATTGGCAAGGTTGATGCGGTGATTACTGATCCGCCGTATGGGATCGACTATGAGAACGCAGGTGGCTTTTGCGAATCCAGCGGGTGGACAAAGTTTGAAAAGCTCGGATGGGACAAGGTGAAGCCTGAGCGTGCAATTTTTGAGCAATTAATTGCGATCAGCAGGGTGCAGGTCATTTGGGGCGGGAATTATTTCACTGACTCGCTTCCACCAACGATGCAATGGCTGGTTTGGGATAAGGGTCAACGAAACTTCACGTTGGCAGATTGTGAGTTCGCGTGGTCGAGCCAGAACAGGGCGGCGCGCATTTTTAACTACGCACGAGCGTTGGCACTCAAGGACGGCAAGCAGCACCCCACTCAAAAGCCGATTGCCCTGATGGCGTGGTGCATCGAACAAGTCAAGCCTAATCCTCAATTGATACTTGACCCGTTCCTTGGCAGTGGCACCACAGGCGTGGCCGCAATCCAACTTGGCCGCAAGTTCATCGGCATCGAGCGTGAGCCAAAATATTTCGAAATCGCCTGCCGTCGCATCGAGCAAGCTGTCGCGCAGGGTCAATTATTCGCCCCCGAGCCAATGAAGCAAGATCAATCAGCCATGTTCGCGGAGGCCTCATGACTACGCCAAAGCCACGCCCGCAAAACGCAGGCGGCATCGCACAAGGCAACCTGAATCGCAAAGCAGTTCTTGCCGCTCTGCCGGGAGACTTTCGGCGCGTCATGGCCGAAACAGGCATCGGGCGCACGACAGCATGGCGATGGCTGAACGATCTGCACCAGTCGGGCGAGTGCCACATCCAAGCGTGGGCGCGCGTTGACTCTGGCGGGCCATTCCGTCCGAGCTATTCGCCCGGCCCCGGCGAAGACGCGATTTGCATGATCAAGCCGTATTCGCAGGCGCAGAAATCGCGCCGGCACATGAAGCGCGCCAAAAAAAGCGGCGAATGGGAGGACCGCAAGGCTCGGCAGCGGGCGATCTATTGGGCTGATCGCGCGCTTGCGAATCGTGACCCGCTGGTTGCGGCGCTGTTTGGAGTTCGGGAGGTGCGCCATGCGTGACTATTCCGAATTGCGCAAGAAGGCACAGGCGGCGACGCCGGGCACTTGGTCATGGTGGACGAGCAATAGTTATCTGCGCCTCAGTAGCGAGCGCGGTGGCGATGGCGACATCCTGCACGGGGCGCGCTTGAGTGACGGCTGCTGCACGGTCAATGTCACCGAGCAGAATCGCGCGTATATCGCGGCCGCCAACCCTGCAACTATCCTCGCCCTGCTGGACGAACTGGACGCCCTGCGCTCCCAGGTAAAGCCTCCGAAGCCGAAGCTCAACGACTACCCGGCAGATTTCGAGTCTGCATGGGATGCTTATCCACCACGGTCAGGCGCGAACAAACGTACGGCATTCAAGGCATGGTCGGCGCGCATTAAAGCCGGTGCCGTGATAGCTGACATGCTATCCGGCGTCGAACGCTACGCCGCCTACGTGCTGGCCGAGCGCACCGAAGAACGGTTCATCAAGCAGCCGGCGACGTTCTTCGGACCGGACGAGCATTACATGCTGCCATGGGCGTCAAAGAGCGCTCCAGCCGGGCGCCAGTCCGTCAACGACGAAGCTAAACGCCGCCTGTTCGGTGGCTTTGACGAATTCGGGAGCACGGATGCGCCAAGGTGACTACGACGCATTCGCCAAGCTGCTTGACGACGCCTACGACATGATAAGCGTCGGCACCAAGTCATTGAGCGCCCCGGCCCGCGCCATGTTCTTCCGCGCCGTTGCCAAGTACCCGCTTGAGGTATTCCGCGCCGCCCTGCACGCCCACATCCTCGGCAAAGAGGGGCGATTCGTCCCGCAGCCATCGCACATCATCGAGCAGATTGAGGCGATGACTGAGAGCGACGGACGCCCCGGCGCAGAAGAGGCGTGGGCCATCGCCCTGACCAGCCGTGACGAACAAGATACGGTCGTATGGACGCAGGAGACAGCCGAAGCGTTCGCCATTGCCCGCCCGGTACTGGACTCAAGCGGGGCGATTTCGGCGCGCAAGCCCTTCCTGGAGGCGTACACGCGCCTGGTCACGCAAGCCCGCGCCGAGCATCGCCCAGCACAGTGGCGCGCCTCTATCGGGTTCGACAAGGAGCGGCAGGTAACGGTCATCAAGAAGGCGATCAATGCCGGTTTGCTGCCTGCGCCTGCCGTGGCCGGACTACTCAAAGGCCCGGCAAACGATCCGACGCCCGACGACAAGGCGCGCGCTCAGATCGAGGTGATTCGCAAGATGCTGACAGACTCGCAGGCGGCAAAGGAGCGGCACATGGTTGAGGACGAGGCAAGGCGCGTGCGGGAGGATGCCGAGTTCAAGGCTAGGACGCAGGAGCGGGTAGACGCATATCTCGGGGGTGCGCCATGAGCCGCATTTGCGCCAGATGCGACCATTTCCGCATGAAGGATCACCCCGAGCAAGCCGCGCTTGGCATGGGCCGCTGCCACGGCTATGACGGCCACGTAGCGCCGGTCGAGCCGTTCGTCAGGTGGGATGCGAAGTTCTGCGTGAATTACAGCAGGGCGAAGGATTGGCAGACAAGGGATAGATGGATAGCGCGTCAGGAGGCTGGAAAGTGACCGCCTACATCCTAACCTTCATCGCCTCATTTTTCTATGTCGGCTTGAAAAGCTGGCAGCAATTGAATGTCGTGCATCGAAAGTACATCTGGATACTGCCGACAAGTTGGGGAATGGCCGCACTTGAGGTCTATGTCGTGGCATCGGTCGCAAGGAATGGATGGGGATGGCTGGTGTTTTGGGTGGGCTTGGGCGCTGGCCTTGGATCAATTTCAGCAACGTGGATACATGCAAAGGCAACAGATGAATAACGAAGCAAATCGCAGGCTAGCCGGGCTACTTGGCTGGACGAGCATAGTTGATGTGGGCGGCGCGCTACTTGGCACGCCGCCGGATGGATCGGCGCAATGTCGAGGGCAGGCCAAAGTTCCCGATTGGGCGGGCGACTGGCGGGAGTGTGGGCCGCTCGGCAGTGAGCACCAAGTCGACCTACTCCACAGTTGGAGTGCGGTGTACGGGAAGTGGGAGTCAAACAGACATTCCCGCGCCGCAGTCACGGACGACGATGAGGGCGGCGACAATCGCGATGAAGCGGCTCGCCTAGCCATCGTGCAGGCCGTCTGCGACAAGATGAAGGCGGGCCAATGAAGCGCGCGCCAAAATACGGCAATAGGAAAGTCACCTGGAATGGGGAGAAGTTCGATTCACAGGCGGAGTGCTCGCGGTACTGCACTTTGCTGACGATGCAGCGCGTCGGGCGCATCAGCAACCTAACCCGGCAAGTGTCATTCGTTCTCGCGCCGAAGGTTGTCATCAACGGTGTCGCCAAGCGCTCGCTGATCTACCGGGCCGACTTCGGCTATACGGACCAAGACGGCAAGGCGGTTGTTGAGGACGTGAAAGGCGCGCTTACGGCGGTCTACAAGATCAAGCGCCACCTGATGATGTCGGTGCATGGCATTTCGATACTGGAAACGAAATGACCCGCCCACTAACCCCATCCGAGCTGCGCGCAGTCCTCCATGCGCCCGCAAGAGTGATCGAGCGGCAGGCGAAGAAGGTGGCCAAGCGTGACCGACGCGTTGAGCGAATGCGCGAGAAATACGGTGCGTCATGAAAGAGGCCGACCTGACGAAATCCGAACGCTACTCCCTGTTGCTGTACCGGCAGGGCAAGCCGAAATCGCGGGCGCTGCCGAGGCAGGCATACGCTGATCCGTCTGAATCTGTGCTGTTTCCGGCAGAGCGGGCGGCGAGGGAGGCGAAGAAAAAGAAGTAACGGGCAGCGGCTCACCGATCAGGGCCGCAAAAGACGATGGGAATAGCGATGAAAATTAATGAACTGATCGAGCGCGCAAAACTGGCATGGCGCATCTTGTTTGGCCGCGACGGCAACTTGGTTGGTCACGCCAAGCGAGAGTTGGACGCGGCGGGCTACAGCGATGGCGATGGCATGAACAAGATGATGGCCGACAACCTCATCGAACTTCTGCGCACGTTCTCGACGCAAGGGCATAGCGGATTTAGCGCGTCGTTCTGCCGCCAGATGTTTGGCACGCTGGCCGATTATAAGCCACTCGGGCCGCTAACCGGCGCCGATGCGGAATGGGTCGAGGTGAGCGAAGGAATGTGGCAGAACAATCGGGCTAGCAACGTGTTCAAGGGCTCGGATGGTGTGGACTATGACATTAACGCCGTGGTGTTCGAGGAATCGAGCGGGAGCCGCTTTACGGGGCGCTATAGCCGGCGTCCGATCACATTCCCATACACGCCAAGGTCTGTGATCGCCAAGGTGGCAGACGATGCCGGCGACGCCGACAAAGAGCGCGCCGCCGTCATGGCGTGGGCAGCAGCCTAATACCACCACAGCCGCCCGGCGACTAGGGCGGCACATTGAAAGGGGCGCTTGTGCTGTGCAAATAAACGCCGTGCCGTATTGTAAAACTTGACAAAATGTGGTAAGGTCCGGGTAGTCTTCCTTGGATCAACTAATGATTCTCGCAAAAACGCTCGCAATTTTCCCCGCGCAAAATCTGCGGCGCGTTCGCAAGAGCGACTTTTCCGCTCCAGCATTCGCGCAACCTGATGGGCTTGATCTGTGCCTGGACTGCTGGAAGGCATGGATGGGCCGCGACGACACCGACCTTGGCATCAAGAGCCAGACCACGCTGCGCGCCGAGGGTGATGGATACGGCGATCAGGACACATCGCAGATGCGCCGAGATAACGAGATTGCACTGGCAACGGACGCGATGGTTCGCAGCCTGTGCCGCTCGCATCAGTGGGCAATCCGGCGCAAATGTGGGGTGGCACGCGGCAACGTGTGGAACTTCCCGCAGCTTGATTACATCGTTGAGGCGCAGGACGCGAGCGAGGAGCTTGAGAAAAAGTTGCGTGTCAATGTTGTCACGAGGCTTCTTTTCTGCTAGAATATTTTTACTGGCTGATTTTCCTATGGAAAAACGGCTTTGCTGCTTACAAGATATGTTTGGGCATTACAAGGGCGCTTCCGGTGAAAATCGGCGGCGCTTTTTGCATTCCGCGCCACCTAGCGAGGCACTCCATGACCAATACGACGCACCCGCCAAAACAGCGCGTACGTGACTACATGGACCGCCGCACGCACAGCGAGGAATCGCCACCGACGCCCGAAGACATACGACGCGAATTGGGATGGGCCATCATCGAGGCGGAACGAGAGGCGCGGGACGAGCGAGAGCGCAGCGAATAGAGTTCCCCGCAAGGGGCTAAAGTCCTCGCAAGAGGCCTCCGGATCGATCTACAAGGCTCGCCCTTGGCCGGTCCGGTGACTGTAGTACGGGTAAATTGGCCGCCAGATGCGCCCCGTCATCGATTAGGCCAACCACGACACGCTAAAGGTTAGGCATCACCCAGTCGAGCGCTGCCACAAGCTGCGCGCTGCCGAAAGGCGAACGACCCGTAACGCTGAACTACGGACGAACAAATGCGGGGAAGTGTAATGGCGCACGGCGGGCTCATAACCCACCGGACCGGTTCGATTCCGGCGACCGCAACCAATTACGGAAGCATGGCTGAGAGGCCGAAAGCAACGGCTTGCTAAGCCGCAGGGTCGAAAGGCTCCCTAGGTTCGAATCCTAGTGCTTCCGCCAAGATAAGTCCGCCAGCAATGGCGGTCGTAGATGGTGCTGCAAAGAGCCTAACCGCGTTGCAGCCGAATCACTCACGAAAAGAGTGGTCGCACGCATGATGATTTATGGACGGCAGCGAAAGCCAGCCATCCAGCGTGGCGCGGCGGTTGTTGACGAGTGCCCTACGGGGGAACTGATACGACAAATCATTATGCGTGTGGCGTACCGTACGGATCGCAACCGTTGGCCGCATGTGGCAATACATGGACATGCACGCTGCACCTAATCTCCCTGCCGATGCTACCAAGCCCCGGCTTTCGCCCCTGACCGCCAACGCGACAGGGGTGTTTTTATATCGACGCCTCGCCCCTAACCGGTCGGGGCGTTTCGCTTTCAACGCGCGGATAGGGATGCAACCCGAAGAACAGCTCGTCACTGTTTCCGCGCACCCATTTCAACGACGACCACTGACGAAGGAAAAGCCATGCAGAACTTCACATCATCTGAACTGATCGCTGTAACCGGCGACCGCCTGACAACCGATTCACTCGTAGTCGCCCGCCAGTTCGGCAAGCAGCACTCCAAAGTGATGCGCTCCGCTATGGCATTGCAGCGCGAAACGGGTGAATGGGGTATCGCCAATTTCGGCGCGACCACTCACACTGATCCGCAGAACGGTCAGGCGTACCAGCGCATCACCATGACCAAGGACGGCTTCATGCTTCTGGTGATGGGATTCACTGGCAAAGAGGCGCTAGCCAAGAAAATGGGGTTCATCTCCGCATTCAACGCAATGGCCGAGTACATCGTCAGCGGCGAGAAAGACCTGTGGAAGCAGATGCAAGCCCTGATCGCCAAGGAAGTGGGCTCACAAGTGCGCGCATCGTTCGGATCGCACCTGATGCTGGACCGGAAGCGCGAACTGCCCATCCTGCGCGACGAACGGCACATGCTTGAGTCGGCAATACAGCCTTCGCTGCTGAACTGACATGGCAACGCTCACGCTCAAGGCTCACGTTGCATGGTGGCTCAAGCCCTACTGCTACACGCTCGCCACCATCTGCGCCATCACTGGCCGCGAGCCGAACTATGAGCGCGTGAACTACTGGATCATTAAGGCGCTGAGCGTCAAGGCCCAATGAACCCCATCCACTACCGCGAGATGATCGTACGCGCAGTCGAAGGCAAGGACGACGCCACGCTCGACAAGCTCGTTGATGCACTCAGGCAGGCCGAGACAGGCAAGCAGATCCTGCGGGCCAAGGGATACGGCGAGAGCGGCATGGGGATTGATGCGACGGCGCGGCTGGTGCCGGATGCGAACGAACACTGAGGCGCCACATGATCCGCACCCAACACCCATCGAACAACGCAGTACTCGGCGCACCTGTCGGCTGGAACCAAGGTGAATTGCCATGCGGCGCACTGCCGATCACACGCACTGAGTGCGAGGGTAAGCCGGTTGTTGTGTCGTACTGGACGCCAACAGCGGAAGAACTCGCGCTGCTCAATGCCGGCGCACCTGTCGCGCTGTGGGTGATAGGGCAGGCGATGCCGCCAGTTTCACTTGGAGTAGGCTAGGCATGACCTGGCAGCGCATCAAGTGCGCCGATTAACAGACAACACGGGCCGCCAGCGCGCTCCAGCGGCGGCAAGCAATAGCGGGCGCAGTCACTGACGAAGCAAGGCCAAGAGACTCCTGCCGCAGTAAGCGGTTCCTGCTTGGCGCGGGCGGTGACATTTTGAACGGATCATTATCATGGGGCGCAAATCATCCCTGACTGAAAAGCAGTGGGGCGAGATTGGCGAGCGCCTCGTAAATGGCGAGCAGGGGAGAGTTCTTGCCCGCGAGTTCGGCATCTCGGAAGCGGCCATTCGCAAGCGCTTTGGTGCGCAAACGAAAAAAATTAAATCTGTTGCAAATCAATTGGTTGCAGCAGAGTCGGCTTTTAAATCGCTCCCAATTGGTGCGCAAATAAGTGCGCGCACTTTGGCAGATCGCCTACTGTCGATTTCCGATCACTTGGCAGGCGCAGCAGAGTATGGCGCAGCAACCGCGCACCGGCTCTCAGGCATCGCAAACGCACAAGTGGCCCGGATAGACGACGCCGACCCTCTCAAGGCAGAATCACTGGAATCGCTCAAGGGGATTTCGGCGCTTACCAAGCTGGCGAACGAGTCGAGCACGATTGCAATCAACCTGATTAACGCGAACAAAGAAACGATCAAGGACATCAACAAGCCGGAAGCAGTCGATCCGGCATCTATGTTGAGGGAATTGGCCGGGTTCCTGCCTGACTGATGGCCGTTAGCCTGCAAACACAGCGCGAGCTATCCCGCTGGTACAAGCTGACAGAGCATCCAGTTCAGCGCGCCCTGGTTGACGCTGTGGCGAACGGCGTGCGATTCCCTGTTGTTCCTGCTGGTCGGCGCTCGGGCAAGACAGAGCGCGCAAAGCGGTTCGTCGCCAAGATGGCAATGAAGAATCCGGGCGAGCGGTATTTTATCGCAGCCCCGACGCACGCCCAGGTAAAGAAGATGTACTGGTCGGACATGAAGCAGCTTTGCCTGTGCAGTCTACAGAGTAAGGCGCCATCAGAATCAGACCTGATTATCTTCATGGGCAACGGGACGGAGATTCACTTGATCGGGCTCGACAGGCCGCAGCGCATCGAGGGCGTGTTCTGGTCTGGCGGCGTGATTGACGAGATTGCCGACATCAAGCCGGATGCATGGGAGGCGAACATTCGCCCCGCACTGGATACATTCAACCCGACCCGACCCGACTATCGCGCCTGGTGCTGGCTGATTGGCGTACCGGATGGCCTGAATCACTACTACGACATGGCGAAGTACGCCGAGTCCGCGAACGATCCGGATTGGGCGCTGTTTCACTGGAAAAGCTCGGAAATCCTGCCAGCAGAGACGATCGCGGCAGCGAAGCGCCAGATGTCGGCTAAGCAGTACAAGCAGGAATACGAGGCCAGCTTCGAGGGCGCTACAGGTCGAATCTACGAGGACTACGACAAGGCGAACCACACTGACGCCGCGGTCCTGCCGCACGAACAGTTGATGTGGATGCATGACCAGAACTTCACGCCGCTTTCGTCCGCAGTCGGCGTTCGGCGCGATGCCGGCCTGTTCCTTCTCGATGAGATTGTGCTGACCAGTGCAGTATCGAAGCAGTCCGCGCTTGAGTTTATCGATAAGTTCAAGGATCACAAAAATAAGCATGTGCTGATCTACGGCGACCCGGCAGGACAGGCGGGCGAGAAGCACGGCCACGCATCGGACTATATCGACATCGAGGGCGTGCTAAAGGCGAATGGCTGGTCGTACACGCGTAAGGTTAAGCCGGCGCATCCAGCGATCAAGGATAGGCAGAACGCGGTGCGGGCGAAGATCCGGGCTGCTGACGGCGCGCGAAGCCTGTTCGTGAATCCAGTCACGGCCAAGTGGTGCGATAAGGGTTTGGCGACGGTACAACTGCAGGATGGGTCAACCTTCCAAGAAGACCAGAAGAGCAAGTATCAGCACATCACGACAGCGATTGGATACTGCGTCGATGTGGAATGGCCGGCGGTCAAACGAATCGCAACAGTCGCACCCCTGCGCATGTAATCAAGGACCACAATGAAAATCACGAAGATGACCGCAGTCGATGGTGGAGTGTTTCACACCGATAAGCAGATGTCCGTCGATGACATTCGGAGCTTTGCCGTGCGCGTCGGCGGATTGCATCAGGTCGATATCATCGAAATGACTGAGGCTGAGTACTTCGCTATCGCAGCGACGCCCGAATCAGCAGCACTCTTCAGCCAAATCTAGGACCACAATGACCGTACGCAAGCAATCAAAAGCAGTCCTGGCGATGGCCGAGTATTGGCCGATTATCGCCGCGCTGCTTGGTGGCACGTCGGCCATGCGCAAAGAGGCGTCGTTGCTGCCGAAGTGGCCGAACGAGGACCAGGCAAGCTACAACGCTCGCCTAGCCGTGGCAACCCTGTTCCCAGCCTTCAAGCGCACGATTGAGGTATTGAGCGGCAAGCCATTCAGTAAGCCGTTGACTATTGGCGACGATGTGCCGGCACGCATCAAGGCGTGGACAGAAGATATCGACCTGCAGGGCCGCAACCTGCATTCGTTCGCGGCAAGCGTGTGCGAGGAAGCACTGGGCTACGGCCTGTGCGGCATCCTGGTTGATTATCCGCGCACCGATGGGATGCGGACTGCTGCCGATGAGGCTGCAGCCGGCGTGCGCCCGTACTTTGTCCACGTTCGCCCGCAAAATATCCTTGGCTGGCGTTCTAGGCGCATCAATGGCGCTGAAGTGCTCACGCAATTGCGCCTGTTGGAATGCGCTACCGAGGAAGATGGCGAGTTTGGCGAGGCGGAAATCGAGCAGGTACGTGTGCTACTTCCTGGCGCATGGCAGGTATGGCGCAAGCTGAAGGGCTCGAACGTTAAGGATGAGTGGGCGCTGTACGACGAGGGCGTGACCACGTTACAGAAAATCCCGTTCGTGCCGGTCTATGGTAGTCGCACAGGGTTCATGCGCGCCACGCCGCCGTTGCTTGAGCTTGGGCACATGAACGTCAAGCACTGGCAAAAGCAAAGTGATTTTGATACGTTGATGCACGTCGCCAGCGTGCCGATCCTTGCCGTTACCGGCATCGATGATGAGGCATGGTCGCTGACTGTTGGTGCGTCTGCTGCTGTGAAGTTGCCGATGGGTTCCGAGATGAAATATGTCGAGCACAACGGCGCGGCTATCGAGGCGGGGCGCAAATCACTGCTGGATCTGGAAGACGCGATGAGGCAGGCGGGCGCTGAATTGCTCGTAATTAAGCCAGGTAACATCACTGAATCGCAAACGCTGGCCGACAACGAACAGGGCATGTGCGCACTACAGCGCATTGCTGGCGATCTTGAGGATGCGATTGACGCTGCATTGCAACTTATGGCGGAATGGGTTGGCGAGTCGCAAGGTGGGCACGTCACGATTTTCAAAGATTTTGGCGCGGCATCTCTGGCCGAGGCAAGCGCGGAACTGCTGCACAAAATGAGCCAATCCGGCCATCTGTCGAAGCAAAGCCTGTTCGAAGAAATCCAGCGGCGAGGAATCGTGCGGCCAGAATTGAAATGGATGGATGAGCAGTCGCGCATTGATGCAGAGGGTCCGGCGCTTGGCATGGCGGGGCTGAACAATGGCGGCGAATGACGAGCTGCTAGACGCGGCAATAGCGCACCAGATCGCGCTACAACGCTATTCGACCGGCGTTGTGCGCCGCATGATCGCCGTACTGAATCGAAGCGACCAGCGCCTGTTTGCCGAGCTTGTGGCGGCACTTGAGCGGCTTGATCCGGCATCGTTCACGGTGCAGCGCCTGGAATCGATGCTCGGCAGCGTCCGCGCCATCAATGCGCAGGCATACGCCCGGGTTGGCGACGATCTGCGCAAGGAATTGCGAGACTTCACTGATTACGAGGCGTCATATCAGCAAATGGCGCTTGCGAGCGTGCTGCCGACACAATTGAGCGTGGCCGCAGTCGTGCCCGAACAGGTCTACGCTGCCGCAATGGCTCGACCGTTCCAAGGTGTCATCCTGCAAGGCGCGCTTGACGACCTATCGGCAGGCAAGGCAAAGAAGATCCGCCAAGCTATCGCCCAAGGGTTCGTTGAGGGCAAGACCAGCAGCCAGATCGTGCGTGAGTTGCGCGGCACTCGGGCGCTGAAATATGCCGATGGCCTGCTCGAGATAGATCGCAGGCATTTGCAGACGATCGTGCAGACGGCGATATCGCACACGGCGGGCTTCGTGCAGGACCGGCACTATGCGGCGAATGCAGATTTGCTCAAAGGGGTAAGTTGGAGCGCAAAACTTGATCTTAGAACAAGTTCCGCGTGCCGCATCCGCGACGGCAAGATGTGGGACATGAAGCACAAGCCGGTTGGTCATAGCCTGCCATGGGGTGCTGGCCCGGGCGCGTATCATTACAACTGTCGATCATCTGCGGCGCCAGTCCTGAAAAGCTTTAAGGAGCTAATGGGCGTCGATGTTGATGAGAGCAAGTTCCCCGTTGGCTCTAGGGCGTCCCTCGATGGGCAGTTGCCCGCCAACCAGACCTATAACGAGTGGTTGACGAAGCAGAGCGCAATGCGCCAGGATTCGGTGCTCGGCCCTACGCGCGGCAAGTTGTTGCGCGAAGGCAAGTTGCCGATTGACCAAATGTACACGCCAAAGGGTGATTATCTAAGCCTGAAACAATTGCGCGAGCTTGACGCATCTACATTCAGCCGCGCCGGCTTGTGATATAGAATGGCGGGATGCTTAAAATTGTCCATTCCGTCAAACCAAGCCCGAAAGAGGCAGTAATCGAGCGCGTCAAGATGCAGCGCGAGGACTGCACATTGCAATGCAATCGCTGCGGGTGTCGAACGTCGATCACTGCTGTAACGGGCGCGATAGTCAAGAATGGCCGGGTGCAGGGCGGCACGGCAACGGCGAAGCATGAATGCGCCGAGTGCTGGAAACGCGGGATTTATAGCCCGATGCTGCCGGAATTGAAGCCGGCGAAGTGACGTAGTACGCAAGATAAAATATCGAGGCTCGCTTATGCGGGCCTTTTGCTTTTCTAGGCCGTTCATCTGGATGATGCGCGGCTTTTTTCATGCTCGAGACGAGCGCAACACTTAGCGAGAGGCTAAACCATGGCACTGCAATTAGTCGTAGACACGCTGGAATCCGTGCCCGAGGCACTTCATTCGCTGTACACCGAAGCCGATGGCAAATTCCGGCTGCAAGTGGATGGCATCGAGGACACTAAAGGCTTGAAATCAGCGCTTGAAAAGGAGCGCCAAACCGCGAAGGACGCCGAGAAGGCGCGCAAGGATTTCGAGAAGCAGTTCGAGGGCATCGACCCGAAGAAGGTCAAGGATATGATGTCCAGGTTCGACAACGACGAAGAATTGAAACTGATTTCCGAGGGCAAGATTTCCGAGGTCGTTGAAAAGCGCATGGAGCGCCAGCGCGCCGACCTGGAGCGCCAATTAGGCGAGAAAGACGGCGCCATTGACGCGGCAAACAAGCGCGCCGATGCCTACATTCAAAGCGTGCTCGATAACGAGATCCGCTCAGTAGCGACCGGCCTGCATAAGTTCGCGGTCGATGATGCGCTGCTGCTTGGCCGCCAAATCTTCAAGCTCGATGAAAATGGCCGCGCCGTGCAATTCGGCAGCGATGGAAAGCCGGTTATGGGCAAGGATGGCAAGACGCCATTCGGCCCGGGCGAGTGGATCGATGGCATGAAGTCGACCAAGCCGCACTGGTTCCCATCTACAGCATCGGGCGGCGGCGCAAGCGGCCACATGGCAGTCAGTGGAGGTGCCGACATGTCGAAGATGTCGCCCACCGAGCGGCTGACGGCAGCGCGGGCGCGACAGGGAAAGTAAGCAAACAAACGTTCAACGAAGCCACCCATGCGGTGGCTTTTTTATTGCCGCAATTCGGGATGAAGCGCGGCGCGATGGGCTGGGATGGCTCGCACAGCAGTAAGTCAATAACCCGGCTCAAAGAGCCTCAATACACCAAACCGAAAGGCATTAAATCATGGCACTGACCCTTGTAGAAGCAGCAAAACTGGAAACCGGCGACGTAATCCGTCAAGCCGTCATCGAACTGTACGCCGGCTCGTCCGATGTGCTGATGAATCTGCCCTTTGAGAACATCCAGGGCAACGCGATGAAGTACAACCGCGAATCCGCGCTGCCTGGCGTCGGCTTCCGTGGCGTCAACGAGGCTTACACGCCTTCGACCGGCGTTCTGAACCCACTGACCGAGGCGCTCGTCATTGCTGGCGGCGAACTCGACGTGGACAAGTTCATCGTGCAGACCATGGGCGCGAATCAGCGATCGGTGCAAGAGGCGATGAAAATCCGCTCGCTGTCGCTGGCGTGGACGCAGAAGTTCATCAAGGGCGACAACCAAAGCGACCCGCGCGAATTCGACGGCCTGCAAACCCGTATCACCGGCTCGCAACTGATCGCAGCCGGCTCGACTGCAAACGGCTCGGCGCTGTCGCTCGCCAAACTGGACGAAGCGATCGATCAGACGCTTAATCCTACCCACCTGCTGATGTCGAAGGCCATGCGCCGCCGCCTGACGCAGGCATCGCGCAGCACTACCGTGGGCGGCTTCATTACCATGGAAGTGGGCGCGTTTGGCCGTCGCGTTGAGTTCTACAACGGCCTGCCGATCATCGTCGTGGACCTGGATCACACGCAAACCGCGATCCTGCCGTTCACCGAGGCCGCAACGTCCGGCACCGCGACCGCCACTTCGATCTACGTCCTGTCGATGGGCGAGGGCGGTGTGATGGGTCTGCAAAACGGCGGCATTCAGGTTGCCGACATGGGCGAGTTGCAAACTGCCCCGGTCTACCGTACGCGCGTCGAGTGGTACAACGGCTACGGCGTGTTCAATGGCCGCGCCGCAACCCGCCTGTATTCCATCGCTGACGCCGCTGTCGTCGCCTAATATCACGCCAACGAAAGGATAACTATCATGGCAAATCTTTACTCGCAATTCACGTACGACAATGCGATGCTGCTGGCCGCTTCTGCGGCGCATGCCACGGCGCAGACCGATGTCGGCGCGACCATCCTTGATCTGGGCGCTGGCCTGGTGTGCGGTCATCTGGTAATCGACGTGACCGGAATCGACGTTGCAAACGGTGATGAGTACTACACCATCTCGCTTGAAGGCTCGAACGTCGCAGCCATGACCAGCGGCTCGGTAGAGTTAGCCGTCTCGCGCATGGGTAATAATATCGCGCCCAATGATGCCGATACTGGCGTCGGGCGCTTCGCCATCCCGTTCCGCAACGAGCAAAACGGCGCTACTTACCGCTATGTTCGTCTGAGCACGCTGGTGGCCGGCACCACGCCGTCGATCACGTTCTCGGCGTTCATTGCCAAAGGGATGATGTAAGCCATGGCCCGCTTCGTTGAAGTCGAAACGCAAGTCAACGCGAATATCAAGAACGTCAAGAAGGTTGACCTTGACGCTTCGCAGGTTGGCTACGGAGCGGTTCCCGTCACATTGGGCGCGACTGCGGTCGCAACCGAGGCCGGGGATTCGCTGGTCCATCAAACTACGCTCACGCTGAGCGCGCTGGCGCAATCCATCGCTGACGCATCATCGTGGGCATCCACCAAGATTTACGATTTCCCGGCTGGACGGATCGTCATTCTTGGATGCAAGGCAAGTCTTGCGCCCACTACCACATCTGCCATCGCAACGACGATCAAGTCGGGCGTAGGCGGCGCGGTGGCGCTGGGTAGTGCGGCAACGGACAGCATTGCCCTGACCGGAACCGAGGTTGATATCGCCCCATCAACCGTGACGACCAACAGCACGACGATCAACGTCGCCGCTGCGGCAGTCGCGCCGGCCCTGGCTGCATCAGCGCAGTTCGCCGGGCCGTTGAGTATGTATCTCAACAGCTCTGTGGCAGCCTTGGACATCGATGGCGATGGCACGCTCACATGGTCTGGCACGGTCAAGGTGACGTGGATAAATTTAGGCTGATTTTTAACCTAAATATGAGTCCAACTGACGCGCCTGACGACGAAGCTAATCGTCGTCACGTTGACGCCAAATTCATTTGCTATTGACTGTTGAGAGATACCGCCAGCGCCATAGCGTTCTCGAATAGCGATGACGTTGGCGTCCGTCAGTTTGGATCGGCCGTGAGCTTCGCCTTTATTGGGTTTGGATACTTTAGAACGACCCAACGTTCGGTAAGCATGCAGATGGTTTTCTGAGCAAGAAACCCATTCAAGATTTACCAATCTCGGGTCGGATCGATTGCCGTTTTTATGATTGACCTGACTTTGTCCTGCTGGACTGGGGCCGAGAAAAGTTAGCGCGACAAGCCGGTGCAGAAGAGTTTGTGCATGTCGTTCTGGGCCATCTCTTAAATGCGCTATAGGGTAGCCGTTTACTTTTGATGTGCAAGAAATAAGCCCTGTTCTGCACCGCCTGTGCTTTTTGATGCGGGCGATTCGACCAAGGTCAGATATGTCATAAACGCCTTCCCATCCGACTAGCGGTAGCCAATTTTCATTTTCCATGACGATGATTGTATCACGTGGATAAATAGCGATTATCAAATAAAGGAATCAATCATGGCACTTGTTACCTGTTACGACGCGGAAGGTAATCCGCATCAAAAAGAGCCAGTCGATGCGCGCGAATGCGTGGCGAATTGCGGCTACTCGATGAATCCGCCGAATGGTGATGCTGCGCAACCTAGCGAGGCGCAATTGATCGCTGATGAAAAGGTGCGTGAAGCTGCGAAGTCGGCGCAGACAGCAATCCCGACCCAAGAGAAGCGCCCGTATAGCCGCAAGGCGAAGGAATGAGCATGTCCAAGAAACAGAAAGATGCCCCGGACGCCGAATTCACAGCACAGCCCGATCCGCAGATGGGCTCTGACGTGACCGCGATTGATTCGCCGCCGACCTATGTCGTTGACATGATCCGCCCGGAAGATCGTTCCGCCGAGCCTATCATTGCTCAAGTCGCGTCGGCTGATGTTGATCACTGGAAATCGCACGGCTGGATCGTGAAGGAATAACGTGGCCCTGATCGTTGAAACTGGCGCTATCGTGGCCGGCGCTGAGAGCCTGTGCAGCGTGGCGACGGCTGACACGTATCACAGCGACCGCGCAAACACGGCCTGGGCGGCGCTGACGACGCCGAACAAAGAAGCCTACTTGCGCCGCGCGACCGAGTACATGACGGCCACATACCGGAAGCGGTGGAAGGGCGTCCGCATGTCGTCGGCGCAAACGCTCGATTGGCCTCGCGGCTACGTATACCTTGAGCCGGTCATCACCGGCGCGAATCAATCGTTCCCGAATCTCGTTGCCAGCAACATCGTTCCGGTCGAGGCTCAGCGCGCGTGCGCCGAACTGGCGCTCAAGGCGTCAAGCGCCGATCTGCTGGCCGACCTGTCGCAAGGCGTCAAGAGTAAGAAAGTCGGGCCGATTGAAATCACTTACGACGAGCGCAGCCCGCAGACAAAGCGATATGTCGCCGTGGACAGGATGCTCAAGCCATATTTATCTGGTAGCGATTCGATGCTGAAAGTGGTGCGGGCGTGAAGAAGCGAGCATCTATCGCCGTGCGCGCCGACCGAACTTGCTGCAGGGTTTTTCGCATCAAGCCAGACGAAAGCAAGCCGCACGTTGTCGAGGTTCGGATTGCGCGCACGCGAAAGCGAATGCATGCCGAAATGCTGCGCTTAGACGGCCACGTTGAGACGGAGCCGAGATGCATGGGGATGGTGCGGCATTGGCACAGTAGGGCAGATGGCCGGTACGTGGTGCGTCCTGGAATGCTTATCGCGCGCATGTACTTGAACGTCGATGACTTGCGCAAACAGCCTTCAGAAATCGTCAGCCACGAGTGTACTCACGCTGGCATGGCATGGGCGCGGCTGAACAAAGCGAACTTGAGGCACATGCCTGGCGAAGAGGTGTTGTGTCACGCCGTTGGGCGAATGGTCGCTCAAGTAAATAGTATTGGATATGCAATGGGGATATGGGCATGACTTTTTACTCGGACCTCGCAGCCGACGCCGACGCCATACTGACCGAGTTCGGCTTGTCCGTCACGCTGTCCCATTCGACGCCAGGCACATACGATCCATCGACCGGCACCGTAACGAGCACGACGACGACGCAAACCGGAACCGGCGCAGTATTTGATTTCGGATTGCATCAATCCGGCGCGTCATTCACCGCAGGCAGCATGATCGTTGCCGGCGACAAGCAGCTGCTGCTGTCGCCACTGAAAACGGACGGCACCGCGATCATCGCGCCTGTGCCGGGCGATCTGGCGACGATTGGCGGCACGATCTGGACTATCGCGGGCATCAAAAGCACGGCGCCGGCTGGCGAGGCTGTGCTGTATGAGTGCTTGTTGCGCAAATGAGCAACGCACAGTTCAGGCGTGATTTTGCCAAGGTGCTGCAGCGCGCCGGGGCGAATGCCGAAAACGTGGTCCGCGCTGGCGGGCTTGAAATTCTCAAGCGCCTGATCGAGAAATCCCCGGTTGGTGATCCGAGTATGTGGCAGAACCCGGACATGGCACCTGAGGGCTATGTGGGCGGGCGCTTCAAGAACAATTGGAACGTGCAGGTCAGTGACATCAACTACGACACCAGCGCGCCTGTTGACAGCACAGGCGGCAGCGCCATGCAGCGCGGGCAGGGAACTCTAACAACGTTTCCGATGGGCGCGACAATTTTTATCACAAATTCCATGCCGTACAGCCGCCGCCTAGAGTTTGACGCATGGTCAGATCAGGCGAGTGCAGGCATGGTTCGCGTAACGGCAATCGAGTATCAGAACATCATCAAACAAGTGGCGGCGGCGATCACATGAGCATAGCAAAAGTCAGAATGGCGATGGAAAAGCGGCTTGCCACGATGTCGCCAGCACTGGCAACGGCCTACGAAAACGTGACTTTCTCGCCAGTCGTCGGCACGCCATACCAGCGCATCAACATGCTGCAAGCCGCGCCCGCCGATCTGGTCAAGGGTCGCACGCTGACCGAGTTATCCGGGCTGATGCAGGTAACGCTGTTCTACCCACAGGGCACCGGGCCGGCAGCGGCAGAGGCGCGCGCCGAGCTTATCAAGGCTCATTTCAAGCCGCCCATGACGCTAACGGAGGGCGCAGTGAACGTCCACGTCAACAATACGGCGCGCGTCGCTACAGGCTTCCCTGATGGCGACAGGTATGCGGTCCCGGTATCAATCCCCTGGATCGCCTACATCACGAATTAACCCGGCCACAACCGGAAACAAGCAACCCGCCTAGTGCGGGTTTTTTATTTTCTGCCTGCATTGCGCGGGTTATTTTTATGAGGCAACACACATGAGCATCGAATTCGGAACCGCAAAACAGACGCGCATCGCACGCCAAACCGCCAAAGGCACTCTTGCCGCAGCCGGTGCAGCAACGGCCAAAATCATGCGCCGTGAAACATCGACGTTTGAGCTTGTAAAAGAGTCCTACACGACCGAAAGCGAAATGACCAGCAAGCGCCAGTTGACGAGCAGCCGCCACGGCGTCAAGACGGTCAACGGCAAACTTGCCGGCATCCTGTCGCCCGGCACCTACGCCGATCCGCTGTCGGCGGTCCTGCTGCGCGATTTTGCCGCGGTGACCGCGATTGCCGGCGCGTCGATCACCATCGCCGGAACTGGCCCGTACACCGTCACACGCGCGGCAGGCTCATTCCTGACCGATGGCATCAAGATCGGCATGGTTGTTCGCCTGACTGCTGGCACGTTCGCCGCCGGCAACCTGAATAACAACCTGTTCGTGACCGGCGTTGCCGCGCTCGTGCTGACAGTTACCGTGCTGAATGCATCGACCTTGACCGCTGAGGGCCCGATTGCAGCCGCTACCGTGACCGTGCCAGGCAAAGTCACCTACGTGCCGGAAACGGGGCATACGAACCTGTATTACACAGTCGAAGAGTGGTACCCGACTGCGGCGGTATCCGAGCGCAACAAGGACGTGAAATTCACGGCGGCGAATATCTCGCTGCCAGGCTCGGGTAACGCGAAAATCGACTTTACCGCAATCGGGCTGGACCAGACCGCCGATACGACCGTCCTTTTCACGGCGCCTACCGCTGAATCTACGACCGAATCGCTGGCCGCTGCTAATGGCGTCCTGCTGGTCAATGGTGCATCGGTCGCAGTCGTAACTGATCTGAGTGTCAACATTGATGGCAAGGGCGCTGCTGCCGATGGCGTGGTTGGCACCAACGTTCGCCCGGACGTGTTCATGGGCAAGATCACCGTTTCCGGCTCGTTCACCGCCTACTTCGAGGGCGGCACGATTCCCGACCTGTTCCGCAATGAAACCAGCACTTCGATTGTGTCCGCACTGGCTGCTGGCAGTGCGGCTGCTGCCGATTTCATGACTATTGCAATGACGAGCGTGAAGCTTAATAGCTCGTCGCCTGACGATTCTGAAACTGGATTGAAGCGGCAATATTCCTTTACTGCAACATATAACAGTGCTGGCGGGGCCGCTATCGCAAATCATGCAACAACAATTATGATTTGCGATAGCCAGGCAGCATAGTAAAAATACTGTACGAATAAACAGTATTTATGCGTTAAAATAGACGAGCCCGCTTGGCGCGACTAACGCGAAGCGGGCTCTAACCACAACAACTCGGATCAGGAGTCATCATGGCTGACGCTATTCTAGCGCAAAGCAGCAAAACACAAAGAGATACGATCATTTACGGGCTATGCGACCCATCAACAGGCGAGCTTCGGTATGTTGGAAAGACGTCTATTGGGTTGCAAAATCGGCTTAAATCCCATGTAACATCTGCACGCAGCGCGAAAGGAAAAACCTACAGCGCCCTCTGGGTTAAGTCCTTAATTGACAGAGGCTGCCGCCCTGAGATTTTCGAAATCGAATTTGTTCCAGCCGGTGGCGATTGGCAAGAATCGGAGAGGCATTGGATAGCAATGTTTCGATATCTTGGCGCCAGACTCGCTAACATCACGGATGGTGGTGAGGGCCTATGTGGCGCAATTTTTACCGCAGATCACAGGCGGAAATTGAGCGAATCGCAAAAAGGAAGACTTGTTTCGATGGAGACTCGCCTCAAGATATCCGCCGCAGGAAAAGGCAGGCCAATACCAGCGGAAGCAGCTGCAAAAAGTGCGGCAACTCGTACCGGAATGAAGCGAGGCCCATGCTCTGAAGAGCATAAAGCGAAAATGTCCGAACTGCACAAGGGCAAGCCGGGGCACAAGCACACAGAAGAATCGAAGTTGAAGATATCTATGGCGCATAAGGGGAGAAAGCTTCCAGATTGGCAAAAAAAGGTGCTTACCGATGCGAATATTATGCACAGAGAAAGAATATCGCTAATCATGAAGCAGAAGATGAGGGATAAATGGGTCGATCCGGCTTATAGATCAATGATCTTGGCATCAAGAAAAAAGCAGCCAGCAGCATAGCAATACAGATTGCACCACCTAAGCCCGCCCATCAGCGGGCTTTTTTATTTCCCGGCCACTCGGCCACAACCAGGCACCGGCCCGGCTGCTGTCGCTCTCGCAGAGCGCGGTAGCTGGGCGCGGGCAATTGATACTCTGCGAAAGGCTTCACATGAATCTCGACTTGGCACATATCGGCAATACACCACTGGACATTACTGAATTTGATGCCGTTGCTGATTCCGAGCACGGCTTTGAATTCGAACTGAAGGACAAGGACGGCATAACCGGGACCGGCGTATTCGTCACCGTGCAGGGCAAGCACGCGGACGAGGTATCGAAATGGATGAATGCCTTGGTCAACAAGATGACGCGCGAGGCACAGATGGCGCAGCGCAAGGGCAAGCAGGTTGACCCCAAGTCGCTGGAAGAAATGCGCGACCAGAACATTGACGGGGCGGCACTTCGCGTGACCGGCTGGCGCAACGTCAAGCAGCCATTCGCGCGCGACCTGCTGAAAGTCGCCATGAAGCGCAATCCGCATTGGGTGGATCAGGTAATCGAGGAGTCTGACAATCTCGGAAATTTTACGAAAGCAGTGTAGCCAGCCTGGTCGCGTTTGCCGCCGAAGAATTCCGGTTGAGCAAGCGCGGCAAGGACGGAAAATCACTGCGAGATACGCTCGAAGTCGTTGAGCGCATGACAGGGAGAATGCCGGAAGAGGGCATTAACCAGGCTGAATTCCCTGATATCCTATACGACCTCTGGCACTGGTTCCTAAGGCTCAACGCTTCACGCGGCGGCGGCATGGGGCCGGGGCCGATCACCGAGCAGGATATCGGCTGGTTCTTCCGCAATCGCCGCATAGAGCCGCAGGGGTGGCAGTTGGATGCCATCAGGATGCTGGATGGTATTGCGCTCGGGTCGATGGCGGAGTAGGCGGCGATCAGGGTTTTTTCGGGCCAGGCCGGATTCGCCGCTTTTTGCCTTCATGGTTTTCCTCTGGGAATACGTACTCAACGCCGTGCTCTTCGATGAGCCGTTCGATGATGCCCATAAATTTATTTATGAACTGCGGATGCGAGGTTACATTTTCTACAATGTCCTCGCTTAGCGTGCGCTCAAGGCGCGCGACGATTTCAGCGTTCATGCTTCGGTTATTTTTCTTTGCAAGCACAGCAATTGTCTCTCGCATGCCGCCTGGAAGGCGGACGATGAATCGATCTTGCGTCTCGCTTGGGTAAGGTTTAGTGGCCATGAGCGAATGATACTGCCGACTCGGAATATTTTCCATGATGCCGACTTGACATACTCAGCAGTCTGGAATATATTGAACATATGCCGACTTGGCATCACTGAAGGAAGGGGGCGACGATGGCAGTAGCGAAAGGCGTGGAGGTCTGGCGCGGCCAAGTCCGCTTGCCTGGGCCAATGATTCAGTGGGTGAGGCTGCGTGCGGATATGAGTTTTCGCAGTGTCAACGCCGAATTCATTGAGGTAATTAGGGAGGCAATGCGGCGGGATCAGAAGAATGCATCGCAGTAAAGAAAAACCCCGAACGATCCTGGCAGATGGGTTCGGGGCTTATGTCAACACTCTAGATGAGGAATCAACAAATGGATACTAGCACACTGGCGGTACATCTTCAAGCGAGTTCAACAACCTCTGCGTTGTCGGCCGGAGATGCCCGCATGCTGGCGGCCTATCGCAAGATGGATGATGAGGCAAGAGGCGATCATTTGGCATTTGCCGAATCTTCGGCGCTGGCTCACCCGCGACGCGCAGCAAATCCACTTCGCCTGGTTGGCGGCACGACATTTGCAAAACCGCAGGCGATCGCAGAAAAAAGCCTGACGGTGGCAGAGTTCTGCGCCGTACGCAAGATCGAACTGCCCATGCGCAAAATGCAGTTGATGGGTAAGGCGACTGCGAAGTACAGCCGCGAAATGGGTCTGATGATTGGTCGCGCCGTAGACCAGTCGTTCGGCGAAGTCAACACCTACTGCGCCCAGGCGTTGGAAGCGATTGCTGCTGTGATGTGCCCGGCTGAAACGGCGGTGGCTTGATGGATATCCTCAAACTGAAGCTGACCGGCACGACGCCATTGATGATGCACTCGGACAGATTGGCAAATCCGCTGCTGGCAGAAACGAAGGCGCACAAGTCGCTCACGTCTAAGCGGAAGAAAACAGACGATGACCACCTGGCAATTGCGCGGTCCGAGTTCATAAGCGGCCTGTATTGGAGCGAAAAGGCTGGCGTGTTCATACCGGGCCAAAACTTCGACGCAACATTCTTGGCCGGCGCGAAGCTGCAAAAACTCGGCACCGCATGGAAGCGTGGCGCCCTGGTGATGACGGATCGCGCCAAGCTGCTGTACGATGGACCGAAGACGCCGGAAAGGCTGTGGGATGACACCCGATTCATCGACTGCCGTGGTGTAAAGGTCGGAACTGCGAAAATCATGCGCTACCGGCCGATTTTCACCGAATGGGCGGTCGAGTTGGACATTGCCTTCAACTCCGAAATTCTTGACGAGGGCGAAGTTAAGAAGGCTCTCTCCGATGCCGGATCGTTGATTGGCGTCTGCGAGTATCGCCCGCGCTTCGGGCGGTTTGAGGTGACTTATGGCTGAAGGCGATCAGACAACGCTGCTGCCAGAGTGGCGCCAAGCGGTCAAAGACTTCCTTGCGGCGGGCTTCAAAGAGGGAGATGTGGTTCCGCATGCGTGGCTTGAGCGTCACTTCGGCATGGCGTCGCTTAACGAGGATGAGCCGATTTTGCCGGCAGACTGGAATTCTAGGCAGTTCGCGTGGCTGCGAAATATCGAAGCGTTCCGAACTGAACTGCTTGAGCATCATCAGATATTCTTGAGCAGCGTTATCGGCCAGGGCTACCGGCTGGTTCCGCCACGAGAGCAGTCGTTAATGGCGCAAGAGAAATTCGAGCGCGAGGCGAAGCGGTCGTATCGACGCGCAGCGAACACTTTAAAGCATGTTCGTGTCGCTGAACTTACGGAGGGCGAACGTCGGGAAAACATGGATGCGATCGCCAAGATTGCGATGCTGCGAGGTATGCATAAAACGGCAGTAGAATAATTTTTAGAACCGACTAGTCTCGGTGCAGTAAGCACCTTTGGCCCGGTATGGTGTGGCGTGCTTAGGCGTGTCATGGCGTGCTGTGGCGCGGTCCGGTTAGCTATGGGCTGATAACAGCGTTTAGCGCCTTCTCGCGAGGGCGCTACTCGATGCGATGAGCATCTATGGCAAGGCGGGGTATGGCCAGCTTCGGCGCGGCGAGGCAAGGTGAGGTACGGCCTGGTGAGGTACGGCATGACATGGGCTGACAACAGCAGCCAGCATCTTCGCAAGAGGTTGCTGGTTGATGCGGTAAGCATCTATGGCGGGCTTCGGTGCGCCAGGGTTTGGCGTGGCTAGGCAGGGCGTGGCATGGGTAGGACCGAAAAGCTCCAGAGATGGGGCTTTTTGCATTGGGTGTAACATTCCCTGTTTATGGGGGAAATGATGAAAATGGCTATTTGGTTGCTGTTATTCGCGGTCGCTGTTCACGGTTCGGCTCAGGCCCAGGAAAAGCCATTCAGGATTCCAACTGACGCGAAGGCGGTCTATACCGTTCTTGAGCGCGGCGGAAGCGGTAATATTCGCACGATCGTGACCAAGCGCGATGGGTCGAGCGGCACGTCCTACAGTCAGCGCCAATATGACTGCGATAAATCAACGTGGAAGTACATCGGCACCGGCGACACGATCGAGCAGATGAAGGCATCGAAGCCAGACGCAAAGATGGGGCCAATAGTGAATGAGTCGATCGCCTCTTACGTAGGCGGGGCGGCTTGCGATGGCTACTACAGGAAGCTGAAACAGAAAATGTAATTTGCAATTAGCGATACCGCCTCCGGGCGGTTTTTCAATATAGAGCTCGCTTCGGCGGGCTTTTTTTATGGGCAAACCATGATCGACATCTCCACGATTGGCATCCGGTTCGACACATCCGGGCTGACTGCCGGCCAGCGTGCGCTGCGCGATGCTGAGCAGGCTGCGAACCGTACTGCCGATGCGGCTGATCGCACTGGCGAGCGGTTTAGCGCCCTATCGAGCGCGACGAGCATGGCCGCAAAGGCATTTGCTTTGCTGGGCGGTGCTCTGTTGGTCCGTGAATTCATCCAGGCGGCTGATGCAATCGCCCTGATGGATGCTCGCCTGAAATTGGCAACGACTGGCGCGCGCGACTTCGCCCAAGCGCAAAAAGACGTGTACCGCATCGCCCAAGCAAACAACGTTGGACTGGTCGAAACGGCCACTTTGTACACGAAATTGAGCGAGCCGATCCGCAACCTTGGCGGCGGCACGCGTGAGGTGGCTGGCATTGTGGATGCGTTCGCAACCACTTTGCGCATCAGTGGCGCATCCACGCAAGAGGCGGCGGCGGCCACGATGCAGTTTGCTCAGGCTATGGGCAGCGGCAAACTGTCGGGCGACGAATTCCGCTCGATGGCAGAGACTTCGCCGCGCTTTATGAAGGCGCTCGCGGATGGTATGGGCGTGCCAACTGGCAAGCTTAAGGAAATGGCCGCCGAAGGCAAGTTGACTGCTGACGTGGTTGGCAATTCGCTCGTGGCGGCGCTCGCAAAGCTGAAGGAAGAGGCTAAGTCTCTGCCCGGCACTGTTGGCGGCGCGATGACCAATCTCAAGACAGATGTTCTTCTTGCGATTGACGCAATCAACAAAAGCAGCGGCGCATCACTCGGCCTGACTGATGTTATCGAGACTGCGCAGAGGCTTATTCCTGTCGTGCGAGATGAGTTGACGGAGGCGTTCCAAAGTGTAAGCGGATGGATCGACGGCAATCGAGAAAAACTCGGAGAAGTTTGGGATATCACCAAAAGCATCATCGGCGATGCATGGGAGGTCGCCAAGGCAGTCGGTTCTATTGTTGGATTTCTCACTGAATGGGGCGTTCAGTCTGGCGCAGTCCAAGTGACCATGATCGCCATTCGCTATTTGATTGCAGGGTTTCAGGATGGCGTAAAAATTCTTGGTGCCGGCTTCGCAACGCTTGGGTCGTTGATCCTCAAGACCGTTCTATCACCGCTTCAATTGGTCCTGACTGCATCAGCGAAGATTGCCGGCGTATTTGACGACAATCTTGCCGCAAAAATCAAGGGCGTCAAAGTTGAAATCGCAGCGTTCGCTGATGCTGGAATGAAGTATAACGCCGGCGTTGTAGCAGCATTTTCGGCGGGAGATAGCGCCGTTGGGCGCCTGACTGACAGCATCGGGGGCGTGAAGATAGTTACCGACGCCGCCAATAAATCCGCCCAGGATGCGGCCGTGGCATTTAAAGCGCTCAAGCCGCCAAAGGCAGGCCCTGACGACAAGGCCATCAAAGCCGCCAATGCCGAACTCGAAAAGCAAAAGAAGTTGATGGCAGAACTGGCCGGCGTCAATGGCGATTACATGGAACAGCTATCGCGCCTGCAAGTCTTGCGCAAGACGCAAAACATGTCCGAAGAGCGGTATATCGAACTTGTCACCGAACTGATCGGCAAACAGTCGGGCGCGAAGAAAGCAATTGACGAACAAGAAAAGGCGCTAAAAAAAGAGGCTGATGCCACAAAAAAAGCCGCCGACGAATACGAGAAGCTCTTTGACAGGATGACAGGTGATACGCAGAAACTGCTCGACCAGGTTGACGCACAAAAGGAATACAACGAGCGCATCGGCTTAACTACGAAGGCCGTTGCTGATCTCGACTCAGCAAAGATGGACCATCTTGCGACGATTGCAGATGAAAGTGCTGCGCTAGCCGATGCCATTGACTGGTCCGGGAAGATGGGCGATCAATACCGCGACCAAGCTGCGGCGTTGCGAGAGTTGGCATCAGAGAAGCGCGCCGGAGCCACAAAACAAACCATCGTTGACGAGGCCAAAAAAGCCCAGGCCGAATGGAAGAAAGCCGCCGAATCCATCGAGCAATCCCTCACCGACGCCCTCATGCGCGGCTTCGAGTCCGGCAAGTCCTTTGGGCGCAACCTCATGGACACGCTTACGAACATGTTCAAGACGCTGATCCTGCGCCCGATCATTTCCGCTGTAGTCAACCCGGTAGCCGGCGCGATTGCTGGTGGAATGGGCGCGAGTGGCGCGGCCAATGCTGCCACAAGCGGCATCAGCAGCGGCGTAGGTAGCGCGCTCGGAATCGGCGCATCCATGAGTGCATTCGGCGGGACTCTCGCCACTGGTTTCATGAACACCATTGCCGGAACCGGCTTTTCAGCAAGCCTGACTGCCGGCTCATCTCTGATGGCTGGCGGCGCTACGGCATCTGGCGCAGGCATGATCGTCGGCGCACTCGCCCCCATCGCTCTCGGCATCGCCGCCGCTGTCGCGATCTGGAAGAAGCTGGACACCTCCGGCACCTACCACACTGGCGGCGCATCGTCTGCATCGTCAGCTGGTGTGTCCACGATCCGCGCCGAGTCGCTTGGCTTTGAAGCTACTCGCACGAACGCCGACACAGAGAAAATGACGGCGGGCCTGGTAACAGGCATCGTCAGCATCCTTGACAGCACGGCCATCGCGTTCGGCAAAACGGCAGGCTATACCGCCGCAACCGCATTCGCTGACGACACCAGTAAAGATGGCGCTTGGGGCGCGCTGCTGATCGGGAAGCTTGGCGAGAAAATCATCGACTGGCAGGATACTAAATCCGGCAATTGGGCGCCGAAGGTTTTCGCTGATGGCGCAGCCGGGCAGACTCAATATCTCGCGGCCCTGAGCGCATCCGTGCGGACCGCGCTGGACGATATCGGCCTGCCATCGTGGGCGCAAACGATGCTGGACGGTCTTGGCGCGGCTCCTGCAATCGAGGACATCGCCAAAGTAGTTGACAGCATCAACATCACGCAGCGGGCGCTTGTCACGATGGGCGAACGCATGGCCGGCTTTGCGAATCTGAGTGATGACACGGCATCGGCGCTGATCAAGGCGTCGGGCGGTATTGATGCGCTGGCAAACAACGCATCTGCCTTCTACGGCATTTATTACGACGAGGGCGAGAAGGCTGCGGCCACTACCAAACAGGTAACGGAGGCATTGGCTGCTGCGGGCTTGGCGATGCCTGCCACGCAGAAGGCTTTCCGCGAGCAGGTCGAGGCGCAATTGGCGCTTGGCGCTGCTGGTGCGCCTGCTGTTGCGGCATTGCTCAGCGTTGCAGGCACGTTCGCGCAACTGAATCCAGTGCTCGAAGCCACCGCCGCAGCCGGCCGCGCCGCAGCCGACATCCTGAACGAGCGCATCGACCTACAGCGCCAACTTGACCAACTCACGATGTCCTCTGCCGATCTGCTGGCGCAGCAACGCACCGCACTGGACGAGAGCAATCGTTCATTGTTTGACCAGGTGCAGGCAGCGCAAGCGGCGAAGGTTGCCAGCGATGCCGCAGCCGTGGCCGCGAAAGATGCTGCCGACGCAGCAGTGCAAGCCGTAAAGACTGCCGCCGACGCTCTCGCATCCGTCAATCAAGGCTACCAGCAGCAAATCGACGCACTCGTAAAGGCATCGCTGCCGCTCGCCCAGCAGCGCGCGCTCGAAGTCGCCGGCATGGATGCCTCCACGCTCGCTCTCTATGAGCGCCTTGAAGCCCTCAAGGGCGATGCCGCAGCTTCTGCCGCCCATGCCGCGCTGATGGAATCAAATCAAGCGCGCGCCGACGCAGCCTATTCCAAGTCGGTATCCGAGCGTCAAGCGGCGGAATCTGCTGCGGCGGCACAGGCGCAGGCATTGATGAATCAGCGCGTCGGAATGGAAACGACGCTCTACAACCTCACGCACACGGCATCCGAGCAAGTGGCTCGCAGTCGCGGGCTTGAACTGGCGAGCATGGATGCAACGCTGCGCCCGCTGCAATCGCAAATCTTCGCAATGCAGGATCAAGCATCCGCCGCCGCGCAAGCGGCAACCGCGCTTGAGAATGCTGCGGCAGCGGCCCGCGCCATTGCGAGCGAGCGCGGTGGACTGCAGCGCGAAATGTTCCAGATGCAGGGCGATACCGCAGCACTGCGCAAGCTCGAACTGGAAGCGATCGACCCATCGAACCGGGCGCTCAAGGAAAGCATCTTTGCGCTTCAAGACAAGATGGCAGCCGATCAGGCGGCAGCGCAAGCGGCAGCCGCAGCGGCGGCAATGGCGCAGCAGATGGCACAAGCGCAGGCCCAAGCGCAAGCGCAGGCAGCCGACGAACAGCGGCGCGCAGTCGAGGAGCAGGCGCGCGCCGCCGAGCAACTAAAGAGTGCATGGCAGGGCATCACCACGTCGATCTTCGATGAAGTGGCGCGCATCCGCGGGCTGCTTTCTGGCAGCGACACCTCGCTTTCTTCTGCGCAAACGAAATTCGCCATCGCGACCGCGCAGGCCCGCTCGGGCGATCAAGAGGCAGCAAGGCTACTGCCGCAACTGTCGCAGGCGATGCTTCAAATTGCCGACGCTACGGCGATCACCGCGCTTGACTTGCGCCGCATTCAAGCGCAGACCGCTGCCAGCCTATCGCAAACGGGCATGGGGCTAACCAGTCAGTACGGCCTGTCGGTGCCGAGCTATGACGTTGGCACCGACTATGTTCCGCGCACTGGCCTTGCCTTGATCCATGAGGGTGAAAAGATCACGCCGGCAGCATACAACCGGCCATACACGCGCGATCAGAGCCTCGATACATCGAAGCTCGAGGCCGCTGTTGAGCGCCTGACCGCGACCGTTGAGCGCCAGAGCGCGGAGCTTGCTGAAATCAAGCGCAGCACGCGCCGATCTGCCGACACGCTAGATGTTGTGACAGAGGGCGGCAGCGCAATGAGGACTACCGTATGAGCGCGGCCGACTTCCGAATGATCCGCCCGCTGACGGTGACGGATGCGGTTCTCACAAGCTGCACCGTACCGGAGGCGGTAGTTACCGAGTACGCCGGGGCTACGACCTACGCGCTTAACGACATTCGCGGCGTGACGACCGGCACTGCGCAGATCGTGTACAAATCCCTGCAGGCGGCAAACACAGGCCACACGCCGGCGAGTTCACCGACTTGGTGGCAATTGCTCGGCACGGTCTACGCGGCATATGCGGGCGGAACGACCTATGCGCTTGGCAACATCGTTACCGACCTGACAAACCATTTGCTGTACGAATCGCTCACTGCCGGCAATCTCGGAAACGCGCTGACGGACACGACGAAATGGCTGTCGCTAGGCAGCACAACCCGCTGGAAGCAGTTCGACAAAGCCGTAAATAGCCAAACGAGCGCGCCCGAAACGATCACCCAAGTTTTCACGCCTGGGGAACTGGTCAACACGGTCACGCTGCTGAACGTCGATGGCGCGACGGCGACCGTGACGCAATCCGTGAGCGGCTACAGCGTCACGAAAAGCCTTGTGCGCCATGACGTTCTGAACTGGTACGACTTCTACTACGAAATCCCTATCCGCTCGGGTGATGTCGCTTTCACTGATATCCCGCCTTATCCGACCTCCACGCTGACGGTCACTGTTGACAACGCCGGGGCAGATGCCGCCATCGGGGTCTGCTTCCTCGGTAAATCGCGAACGATTGGAACAACGCTGTGGGATTTCTCTGGCGGAGTTCTGAGCTATTCCACGACGACCACGAGCACGCAGGGCGACATCACGATGGTTCGCCGCTCGAATGCGAAGCGCTTGAATTTCAACGTCCATATCAGCGCAGGATTTGAGAGTGAAGCGTATCGCCTTCTGACTGAATATACGGACGTTGAAATGGTCATCATCGGCGCGGGGGATTACTCGATGTCTATTTCGTACGGCTTCCTCGGGCAATGGGAAGTCCCAGTATCAATTTCCGGGAAACCGGCTTCAATCGAATTTAGAGGGCTCGTCTAATGGCAATCACTCAAGTAATTACGGCGCTACCTGATGCGCCGAATCCGGCAACGATGACCGCAACGGAATTTAGCAGCGCGGCGGCGGCGTCGGTTCTCGCTCAAAAGGCGATGACGCCGGAACTTAATACGTTCGGAACGCAGGCGAATGCGCTTGCTGTCGCGGTCAATGCAGATGCAACTTCCGCCGCGACCTCCGAAACGAATGCTGCCAGCAGCGCCACCGCAGCCGCCGTAACTGCCGGTGCCGCCGCATGGGTCGCCGGAACCTACGCGTTCAACGCAAACGCAATCAGCCCCCTCGACGGGCAAACCTACCGCAATTACGTCTCGGCTGGCGTGCGCAATACGGACCCGAAAAACGATCCGACAAATTGGGTGAAGCTAGGTGCGTCAACACCGACTTTGACGCGCTCGCCACGCACAGCAAACACGATCCTCGGGGCGTCGGATGCCGCGACACTGATTGATATCACCACCGGTACTTTCACACAGACCTTTGATGCTGCCGCCACGCTCGGCTCGGGCTGGTTCTGCTACCTACGCAATGCTGGGACTGGCGACATCACGCTTGACCCGAACGCGTCTGAATTGATTGACGGGCTTGCTACGTATGTGATGTATAGCGGGGAAACTCGGCTTGTTCAGTGCACGGGAACTGCGTTTACCTCTGTGGTGCTGTCGCCGTTTTACCGATCTTTTACGGCTTCTGGGACATTCACTAAGCCACCGGGTTATTCCTATTTTGGCGGCTTGATATGGAGTGGAGGGGCAAGCGGGCAAAGAACCAACAGCGCAACCACACTATCTGCTGGAGGCGCGGGGGGCGGATGCGGTGATTTTCATTTGCCCGCCTCTGTGGTCGGCACAACTGAAACAGTAACTATCGGGGCTGGTGGCGCGGCTGTTACTGCGGTTGCTGTTGGCAATGTTGGCGGCAACTCAACATTCGGGTCATTGGTTTCAGCTTTTGCGGGATTGAACTGGGCGGCTGGCGGCTCGGTAGTTAGCGGCTTAATAACGGGCGCTATCCATTCTTTTGGCTATGAGGGCGGCGAAGGTGTGCAAAACACCTCTGGCAGAACAATTTGGGGTGGGATGTCGCCCTCTGCAAATGCGAGTGCAGCCGGTTCTACTGCGTGGTATGGCGGCGCCTGCGGCGGGTGTTTGGATGCAGCAGCAACCGTTAGAGCGCCGGGCACATCACGATTCGGAGGCGCTGGTGGCGCGGCACTATCAGCAACAAACGGCGTTGTTGGTGCGGTTCCAGGCGGCGGTGGTGGTGCTACGCAAACTGGCGCGGCATCGGGTGCTGGCGGTGCTGGCGAATTACGTGTATGGGGAATAGCATGAACGCACATCAACTAGGCGCTGGTGGCGTCATCCTAAACACCATTGTTGTTGACTCGCTCAACGTATTTCCGAACCTGATCGACGCAGCACAAGGTGGCACGATTGGCGATACATGGAATGGCACGGCGATTGTGAAAAAGCCGCGTGATCTTGCCGCTGAAAAAGCCGCCTTCATCATCCAAATCGACACCGACGCCGACGCACTAATCCGCGCAGTGATCGGCGAACGTGCCAGCCAATACGAAGGCGCAGAGCGCGAAGCACTGGCCTACAAAGCCGCAGGCTACACCGGAGTTGTGCCTCCAAAAGTACAAGCATGGGCAACGGCAAAGAACCAGACAGCAACATGGGCGGCTGATAGTCAGATAGCGACTGCTGCGGCATGGCGCACGGCAGAAGATTCGCTGTACGCAAAGCGACTGTTGCTGAAAGAGAATGCGCGCAATGCGGTTGACGCTGCTGCGCTTGACGCGGTGAAGGTGCAATGGGCGGCGTTTCTTGCTGCGCTCAAAGGTCAGTTGGGGCTGTAACTCACGGGGAGGAACCATGGACTTTAAACACGGCTTGATGCAACTGTTTATCGCGCTAGATCAACTCTTGAATGTGCTGACGAATCCGTTCAGCCTTCAAACATGGAGCGACGAAACGTTGTCGTCCCGCTGCGGGCGGCTCGGGCATCGCTACCCGTATAAATTCTGGAAAGCGATCATCGACGCCGTGTTCGGACTGTGGCAGGGGCCGAATCATTGCATCAACGCGTACGCGAAAGAACGGGCGCGATACAACTCACCGCCTGACATGCGCTCGTAATTCCACATCAACCAACCCGCTACGGCGGGTTTTTTATTGGGCGACCAATGAGCAGAATCAGCGCACCAGAAGTAACAAGCTACGCAGGCGGCGCGGTGTCCATCGGGGCATCGCTGACATTGACCGACATCGGCGTGATTATCGGTATCGCCACGGCGCTGCTGACGTTCGCGGCGAATTTGATCTACATGTACCGCAAGGACAAGCGCGAGCAGATCGAGAGCGCGGCGGCGCTGGAAAAATTGCGGGGCGATGATGAGTAGGGCGCGCATGGCGGTCGGCGCGCTGGCGCTCAGTGCTGCGGCGTTCGTCGGCATCCTGACGCGCGAGGGCTACACGGACGAGGCGATTATCCCGGTCAAGGGCGATGTGCCGACAAACGGTTTTGGCACGACTGGCGGCGTGAAGATGGGCGACCGCACGACGCCGGTTAAAGCCGTCCAGCGCGCGATGAAAGATGCCCAGACATACGAGGGCGCGATCAAGCGATGCGTGACCGCGCCACTCAGTCAGGCCGAATACGATTTGTTCGTGGACTTTGCGTACAACATCGGGCCGACCGCGTTTTGCGCATCGACTGTCGTCAAGCGCCTGAATGCCGGGCAGTACCGCGATGCGTGCGACGCTATCTTGCGGTTCAAGTACGTCAAGGGCTTTGACTGCTCGAAGCCGGGCAACAAGGTTTGCGCGGGGCTGTGGGCTGATCGGCTGCGCACTCATGCGCAATGTGTGGGGGCGCAATGAACCCCTACACAATCATCGGCGCCCTAGTCCTACTCATCGCAGTCGCTCTAGGCGGCGCTCAGACAGGCCGCAAGCTTGAGCGCAGCACTTGGCAGGCGAAAGAGCTTGCGACGGCAGCATCGGCCAATCTGGCGCTATCTGACGCCATTGAGAAAGCACGGCGCATTCAGACATTCAACGAAGCGAAAGCACGGAAGGCATCAGCACAACATGAACAGGCACTTTCCACACTGGCCGGCGACTACGAGCGCCGTATTGCTGCTATCCGCCGTGCTGGCGGGCTGCGCATCCCCGCCCCGGCATGTGCCGCTACCGCAGGCGACAAAGGCGCAGGCGCCGGCAGATCTGATGCGGCCAGCGCCGGCACCGTCGCACTTCCTGCAATTACTCAGCAACGCCTTTTCGATCTAGCCAAGAGCGCGGACGAACTGGCCGAGCAGCTGCGCGGGCTTCAGGGCTGGATCAGGGATGCGGGATTTTACGGCGAGCCGGACCGGCCATGAAAAAGCCGCCAGCCGATCCGAAGACATGCGCCTCATGCGAGTCATATAAGCCGGTCAACCCGGGCGACGAGGCGGGCTACTGCCACCTGATGCCGCCAGTCTGGGCTGATGGCGAATGGGCGCGGCCAGTCGTGGTGCCATCCGATACTTGCCGCTTCTGGCTCCAAAAGCTCAACTCCTAAAGGCTCACATGACGATCATTGATACCCGGCTGCTGGAATGGGCGACACCGACGCAGGCAAAGTACATCCAAGCGATCAACGAGCACGGCAGTGGCGGAAAGGCGGCAAAGGCTCTTGGCGTGACCAAGAATGCCGTCAACGATTCGATTCTGCGACTGAGGTCTGTGGCGGCGCTAAAGATGTATTCGCCGGAACACCACTTGATTCATCCAATCGCACCCGGGCAGAAAGCACGCGGCGCGTCGTCACTGTATCGCCGGGGCGAGCGTGAGCCGCTGCTTACCTGGGTCAAATCGTCGGCAGATGAGGACGCGCGGGCGGAGATTTTGAAGGCGGCGTACGAGGCGATGGCGGAAGAGTTGCCGCGCCAAGATCCGATAGCGGCGCCAACGATTAGTGACGACAATTTGGCCAACCTTTTTACTCTAACCGATAGCCATGTGGGGGCGCTTTGCTGGGACAAGGAGAACTTGGACGCTGACGGCAACTGGGATCTAAAGATTGCCGAGCGCGTTCTGACTGGCTGTTTTCAGCATATGGTAGATTCCTCTCCTGCTGCAAGGCTGGGCATCGTTGCGCAGCTTGGCGACTACATGAATCAGGATGGCATCAACGCCCTGACGCCCCTCTCGGGACATTTGCTAAATGCCGATGGACGATTCCCAAAAATTGTGGAAGTAGCCGTCCGCATTCTCCGGCGCGTCGTCAACATGGCACTGGAAAAGCACGAGAAGGTGCTCGTCTTGATCGCGGAAGGCAACCACGACATTTCCTCAAGCATCTGGCTACGGGCGATGTTTAAGGCTTTGTACGAGAATGAGCCGCGCGTTGAAGTGATCGACTCTGAACTACCGTACTACGTCTACCAGCACGGTCAAACCATGCTCGCGTGGCACCACGGCCACCTGAAAAAGAACGACGACCTTCCAATGCTGTTCGCCTCACAGTTCCCGAAAATATGGGGCAACACGATCAAGCGGATCGCCCACTGCGGACACCGCCACCACGTTGAAATCAAAGAGCATAGCGGAATGACGGTGCATCAGCACAGCACGCTGGTATCGCGTGACGCCTATGCAGCGCGTGGTGGCTGGATGAGTGAACGGCAGGCAACCGCGCTGACGTACCACAAGGATTTCGGCTTGGTGGCGAGTATTACATCAACGCCGGAAATGCTAAAACAAGGCTAACTGACCCTTTATTTTATTTTTTACCCTCGCGTCAATCGTCTTGCGAATGCGGGTAAGCCGCTGCTCTGGCGTCTGCGTAGACCAATAGTCAGTGCCAGATTTGCTTTTCTTCTGCTTATCGTCATCAGTATGGCGGCGCCCTGTATTCGCCGCGAGTAACTTGGCGCGCTGCTCAGCGCTTATTTTCTTGCCCTTATGAACTGCGCTGATTTTTGCCTTATGTTCCGCGCTTAATGGGCCGAATTTCTTCCCGATCATTCCATTGCGTATATTCTGCCGCCATGCCTCAGTAATCACGCGACCCTTCATCGCCCTACTGAGATTTGCGAGTGCCTCCGGGGAAATGATCTTTCCTTTCTGCGCTGCACCTATTTTTTTTCGGTGACTAGCAGAGTGCGGTCCGAGCTTGATTCCAAGCGTGCTACCGGCAACCGGGCAAAGGTTATATCCGAACTTTGGGTCTGCGCTGCGGAAGGATGTGATGTGGCGGCTTTCTGCCTCAAATAATTTATCCGGCTCAAGTACGTGATCTATTACCTCAAAAGAAAAACTAGATTCGCCATATTTGTTCCATGCCCGTTGAAGCGTAATTGAATGGTGCTTCGCATTACGAAGTTGCGAACGGTGCATCGACCATCTAGCGCTAACTCTCGCAGACGATCCAATATAAACCTTGCCGTTGACAAGGTTCTCAATTTTATAGATGCCGCATAGTGTATGCTTCGACGTAGCCATGACGCGCCTTTCCGCTGAGTGGTTAGGGGCCAGACGCGATTCACAGTCGCTGCTGGCTTCGTCATTTTACACTGTATGTTCATCCAGTAATGCGGTTTGTCGCATATCTTTAAGGACATACATATGACACTGCGCCCCTGTCCCTGCCACGCCACGCCCACCCTCACCGAACGCGAGCAATTTGGCATCCAAATCCTGCGCGTCGAGTGCAAGTGCGGCAGGCACGGTGCCACGCTCATGTTCACGCGGCCAGAGGACCGGGCGAGGATGCGGCAGGCTGCGGTCGATGGCTGGAATCTGGCCGACGATACGCCGATCCTGCCAGCGCGCGCACAATGACCCGAAAGCCGACGCCGTGCGCAAGCATGTACGCCGCCGCCTCGTGCCGGCCACGGCAGCGGGATAGGGAGATACCATGCGCGACAGTGCGGGCGGTTTGAGTGTCGGGGCGGGTCATGCGATATGATGCGGCGCGGGGAAGGTGGGCGCTTGAGGTGGGTTAATTGTGTGCTGGGCCGGGCCACTATCAAGCGGTCTGAGCCGTGCGGGATTTTCTGCCATTTTGCTGCACTTTGGCGTATTTGTTGTGCTTGATGCACATCGTAAGTCATTGATTTTATTGGTCTTGCCTTGAGGCGACCTGTGTTTACGTACAGTCGAATTGGACTCGAAATCCAGTGTACATCTTTGGTGTACCGTGAGTTCGAATCTCACCCTTTCCGCCAGTAAAAAGAAAAAGCTCCCGCAAGGGAGCTTTTTTTTTGACTCGCGGAAAGGAGGGGGCCCCCTGCGGGGCGCCCGCGTGAGATTCGAAGACGATGCGCGTACTCGCGCTCGGGCGGCCTGCGGAACGTAGGCGAATCTCACCCTTTCCGCAGCGAGCGAAGCGAAACGCAACTGCGGACGGGACCGACATTGGGGAACTGTCGCGCAGCGAGAGCGCGCGGAGCGAACCTGCGAGCCGATGTTTGACTTCACGGCCGTAATACGTACACTGAACGTGTAGTACATTTTCGCCCCTGAGGCTGGAAACTATGAAACCTAGCGCTGACAAGCCAATGATCGTACGCCTTCCTGCCGATCTGGCAAGTGAGCTCGAGAAACTGACACTTGCCACGGGCCGCAACAAGAGTGCGATCACCGTAGCCGCGCTTCGCGCGTACGTGGAGGCAGAAGCCTGGCAGATTCAGGATGTTCAGGACAGTATTGCAGAGGCGGAGCGCGGCGAGTTCGCGAGAGTCGATGAAGTGAATTCTTTCTTCGCGAAGTATGGTGGTTAAGTGGACGAAGACAGTGTTGGCAAATCTCGTTGCCATGGAGCGGGGCGAGTTTTGATTGGCAACAGTACGCCGACGAAGCGCAGCGGGTTAGTCGCTGCGGTTGGCGATGCCGCCTGCGGCCTCGTTGATACGCGACTCGATCGCGCGGCAGCGCTCCATGACCTCGGAAAAATCCGGCTGATTCAGCGCTAGCAAGCCGTCTTCCAACATAGCTGCGTAATCACGCTTCAAGGCTGTGAGTGAGTCGCCTGTCGGAACCAGTTGAATAGCCCCGCCCGACGCCTGGAAGTAATCGATCTTGCCGCCGTGTGCATCCTTCTCTGGGAAGAACAGCGACTTGTGCTCAGCGACCTTCTGCGCCAGACCTCGGTCGCGGACGGCCGACTCAAAGTGATCGGATCTGGCAATGGCGACCAAGTCATACCAGTGGCGGGAGTAACGCTCGCCGCGCAATCGGCCCTGCAGGCAGTAGACGTGCACAGCCGTCGCCTTTTTGGTTGGCGTCAACTATCTTGGCCGGTCGGCGTCAATTATCTTGGCCGGTGAAGCGAAGTGTTGTTAATCCTTCTTTTCCTTCGTTTTTGGCTTGACGGTAGTGGTGCCCGCTGATGCTGCCCGTCGCCGATAGCTTTCCACGTTCAACTCGAAGATGGTCGAGTGGTGCACCAGACGGTCCACTGCCGCCAGCGTCATCGCCGGTTCCGGAAACACCTGATCCCACCCAGAGAACGGCTGGTTAGCCGTCAGCGCCAGGCTCTTCCTCTCGTAGCGCGCAGCGATCAATTCAAACAGCACCGACGTCTCTGCCTGGTCGCGCCGGACGTAGCTCAGATCATCCAGAATCAGCAGGTCGAAGCGGTCCAACTTTGCGATCTCGGCCGGCAGTCGCATTTCCCGGCGCGCCACTTGCAGCCGTTGCACGAGGTCGCTGGTTCGCGTGAAGTGAACGCGATACCCGCGGTCGATCAGTCCATAACCGATGGCACACACGAGGTGACTCTTGCCTACGCCCGGTGGGCCGAACAGCAGCAGGTTGGCACCCTGGTCGATCCATCCATCGCCTTCGACCAGCGCGGTGACATGCGCTTTCGATACAGTCGGCACTGTCGTGAAGTCGAAGCTAGACAGCAGCTTGCCCGGCAGTAGTTGGGACTCGAGCCTGTGCCGTTCGAGGCGCCGCGTTTCTCTCTCGGCCAGCTCATGCTCCATCACGGCCGTGAGGAAGCGTTCGGCGGGCCAGCCCTCCTTGTTCGACTGCTCTGCCAAGCCGGCCCACAGGCGCTTGATGGTTGGCAGGCGCAGCTCGTTGAGGATCAGCGGCAGCCGTGCCGCGATGCTGCTCATGCAGCCTCCAGCAGGCAGTCGTAGCTGGCCAGTGTCGGCAGCAACACGGTGACGGTCGGACATTGCGCTGGGCGCGGCGCCATTTCCTGCTGTAGCTCCTCCAAGTCCGGCATCTCACCGGCAGCGAGCAGAGAGCCCAACCGCTGCGCCAGCGCCGCCTCGCAGCCGCCGTTGCCCGCCAGGTCCAGCAGGCCAACCATGAGCCTGCAGGCTTGCGCCTCGGGCAAGCAATCCTTCAGCTGAACCCACATCAGGCGGTACTCGGTACGCGGGAACAAGGCGTCCCGCAGCACCGAACGCGCCAGGGCGCCGGGCTTGCGTTTGAGCGCTGGAAGCAGGTGGCGGTAGTCGACGACCTTTCCCCGTCCGCTGACCGGATCGGGCTGGCCGCGCCGCAGCTCAAGCACGCACACATTGCCCAGCCAGCACTCCAGCCGCTCGGCGAACACACGCACCTTCAGTCGATGTCCAACCAGCCTCGACGGGGCGGTGTACAGCACCTTCTTGACCGTCATCGTGCAGTACTTGGTGACGCGCGCGTCGACCTCCTCGTAGTCGCTGCTGCGCCTTGCCGGCAGGGGCATAAGCATGGCACGTTCTTCGTTGAACTTGCGGGCGACGCGACCGTTGAGACGGCCGAACACTTCGGCTACGAAGAGACGATAGGCGTCCAGGTCGGCAAAGTCGCGATGTCCGCGCAACAGCAGCGCTTGCTCCATGGTGCGCTTGAGCGTGCCTTGCCGCGCTTCGATCGAACCGTTCTCGTGGCTCACGCCGAGGTTGTTGCGACTGGGGTGCATGCCGTAGTGCTGGCACAGTGCATCATAGCGACGCGTCAGTAGCTCCTGCTCGGCCTTGTTGTTATAGGCGGCTGCCAAGCTGTCGGTGCGGTGCTCCTCAGGGACGCCGCCCATCATCCATGCCGCATTCTGCAAGCCGGACGACAGCGCCATGAAGCTCTCGCCGCCCAGCACAACCTCGACGTAGCGCCAGCCAGAGTAAGCCAAGGCGAACTGGTACAGCAGATGCAACAGGGTTGCGCCGGCGATGGTCACTTGCAGGACGGCTGCATGGGTGAAATCCGACAGGCCAAGGCGGCCCGGTGGGTGCGCCTGCGCAAAGAACACCTCGCGCTCCTTGCCGTAACTGGCGCTCCAGGTGCGAACCCGGCGTTGAAGTGTGCGCAGCAGCGCGTCGTCGTATTGCCCCGGATAGCGCCGTTGGATTTCCTCCAGCAAGGTCGTTGCTGTTAGGGCCGGCGCCGCTGTCAGCATTGGCACGAGCTCGCTCTCCCAGACTGCTTCGAATGGATCGGTGCGGGTGCGCCAGCTGCGCGTTTGACGCTGAGATGGCAATTCCTCGCTGGCGTCGATCCGCCGTGCTGAGCGCACGCTGATGCCGGTCTTCGCCGCAGCGACTTCCTGCCCGAGCTTGGTTCTGAGTTTCTTGTAAATGCCCACTTGGTGATCTCCAATGCGTTTGCCGGCCACTCGTCATCTCCCCAGCTCCATGCTAAATGAGACAACTGTAAACCTCGCTTCCGCACCGGGCCGGTTTTAGGTGACAAACCGGCCAAGATAGTTGTCGTCTACCGGCCAAGATAATTGTCGCTCACCACGGCGGCATACCGAATCGTTTTAAGGCGGCTCAGCTCATCATATTCGTAAGTCGTAAGGAAGCCGCGCGCATCCTTACTTGTCTTCAGATTACCTACTGCATCAAACGTCCGGGTAGTGCCGCCGGTATCCGGACTGGATAACCCGTATTGATTACCCAACCCATCCACGCTGTACGATGTGGCGAGATTCCTCGGGTCGGTGATCTTGGTGATCTGGTTCAGTCCGTCGTAAGAAAAGCCGATCGTCGGCCGTTCGGCTTTGGCGTTTGGTGCGGGCAATATCTCGCGCTTCAGGCGGTTAAGGTTGTCGTACTCCTGCGTCACGGCATTGCCGCGCGGGTCGGCAACCAAAGTAAGGTTGCCAACTGCATCGTATTCATACCTGGTCGCCGGTCGCTCCACGCTTTGAGCGCTTGCATCGCGATATCCGAAAGCGGCGGAAAACACTTCCGCTACAAGTGCCAGCGCGAACGCGGGTCGCCATATCGCTGAACGAAATGGGGCCACATGACGAAGCAAACAATTTTTGGTATTCATTGCTTGACTCCTTCGGCAACATCCTGAAGCCGGTTCAATGCATCATACGTCCTGGATATGTTGCGTACCAAGGTGCCCGTCGAGTCGTGAATTTCTTCTTGCACTCGGTTACCAGCGCTGTCCAAATTGTAACTAATGGAATTGCCGATTGAATCAGTGATTTTTGTTAAACGATGGGCCTGATCATACCCATACATAATAATTGACCCATCGGGCGCAGTTACCTTAATAAGTTGGCCAACGGGGTCGTAAGCAAAATCGGTAGGCTGCTCGGCATCGGTACCGGCGGCCAAAACTTGCCGTGTTAGCTGGTGACGAACGTTATATGCCAGCAAAGTAAGTCGTCCGTCGGGTTCTTTGATTTTGGTCGCCAACCCGGCGGAATTGTACTCAAGGAATTCTTTGATATGCCCCTTTGGATTTGTAGTTTTCCAGAGATCGCCAAGCGTATGAGATGCTGTCGAATCTTCATAATAGGCAGACGTTGTTGCATCGCCGCCACTTCCCTCTCTTCCCAATCTCGTCTCCGATAATATTTGACCGAGGCGATTGTACGAAAAGGTCCATACCTTGGCGCTGCCAACTTGCGCCGCAGTGAAACCCTGAGCACCGGTCAGGTCGTTGGTCGCTTGCTCAATCTTTTTGCACAAGACCGCCACAGGTTTTCCGTTGGT
>JBAQKU010000181.1:0-26729 GCA_049301315.1 Telluria sp. | reverse complement strand
GCCCAGGACGATGACTTTCATGCGCTTGCTCGCTTGTTTCGGTTCATTGCCGCCGTTCGTGGCGCACCAGCTCCAGCCACTGCAGCAACGGGATGGTGGCCGGCAGCAGCGGCGCGACGCCGACCTTGCCCTGCCATGCGAATGCCTGCCCTTCCAGGCTTTGGGGTTCGCCGCGCCATTCGCGGCTGATGAAGAAATGCAGGCGCACGTGCGCGTGTTCGTACACGTGTTCGACCCCGCACCATTCGGTCGCGCTCAGGATGTGCACTCCGAGTTCCTCGACGAATTCGCGCTTGAGCGCATCGAGGATGGCCTCGCCGGCTTCGACTTTCCCGCCCGGGAATTCCCAGTAGCCCTGGTACGGCTTGCCGGCCGGGCGCTGCCCGAGCAGCACGTCGCCGTTGGGCCGGATCAGGATGCCGACGGCAACGTCGATCGGCGGCGCCTTCGTTTCACTCACCGGACATTTTTCCCGCGTGGTCCTTGGCGAACTGCCACGCCACCCGGCCCGAGCGCGAGCCGCGCTGCAAGGCCCAGCGCAGCGCATCGGCGCGCGCCGCTTCGACCTGGCGCGCATCGCAGCCGAAGCTGCCCAGCCAGTGCGCCACGATGTCGAGGTAGTCGTCCTGCTTGAAGGGGTAGAACGAGAGCCACAGCCCGAAGCGCTCGGACAACGAGATCTTCTCTTCCACCGTCTCGCCGGGATGCAGGTCGCCGTCCTCGTCGTGGGTGTAGCTGGCGTTGTCGGACATCCGCTCCGGCATCAGGTGGCGCCGGTTCGAGGTCGCGTAGATCAGCACATTGTCGGATTGGGCCGTGATGCCGCCGTCGAGCGCCACCTTGAGCGCCTTGTAGCCGCCTTCGCCTTCCTCGAACGAGAGGTCGTCGCAGAACACGATGAAGCGCTCGGGGCGGCCTGCCACCAGGTCGATGATGTCGGGCAGCTCGGCCAGGTCGGCCTTGTCGACTTCGATCAGGCGCAGGCCGTCGGCCGCGAACTGGTTCAGGCATGCCTTGATGAGCGAGGACTTGCCGGTGCCGCGCGCGCCGGTCAGCAGCACGTTGTTGGCCGGGCGGCCCTGGACGAGCTGGCGCGTGTTCTGTTCGATCTGGCGCTTTTGCGCGGCGATATTGTGCAGGTCGCCCAGCGCAATGGTGGACGCATGCGCGACCGGCTGAAGATAGCTGGCCGCGCCGTTGCGCTTACGCCAGCGAAAGGCGAAGCTGCGCTTCCAGTCCGGCTCGCGGGCGTGGACCGGCGGCAGCACCGCCTCCACGCGCTGCAGCAGGGCTTCGGCGCGCAGCAGGAACTGTTCGAGCGGGGTCATGGCGCTCACGAACGGTAGTCGGCGTTGATGGTCACGTACTCGTGCGACAGGTCGCAGGTCCAGACCGTTGCGCGCGCTGAGCCTCGCGCAAGCCTGACGCGCACCGTGATTTCGCTTTGCTTCATCACGCGCTGGCCGTCGGCTTCCTGATAGTCCGGATTGCGGCCGCCGTTTTTCGCGACCCATACGTCGTCGAGGTACATGTCGAGACGGGTGACGTCGAGGTCGTCCACGCCGGCGTAACCGATGGCGGCCAGGATCCGGCCCAGGTTCGGGTCGGACGCGAAGAAGGCGGTCTTGACCAGCGGCGAATGCGCGATCGAGTAGGCGATTTTCCGGCACTCCTCGACGCTGGCGCCCTCTTCGACCGTGATGGTGATGAATTTGGTGGCGCCCTCGCCATCGCGGATGATCATCTGCGCGAGCGTGCGCGCAAGGTCGGTCACCGCGTCGCGCAGCGCCGGGTAGTCGGCGCTGGCGGTGCTGTTCACCTCAAGGCTGCCGGCGCCGGTGGCGATCAGCATGAAGGAATCGTTGGTGGAGGTGTCGCCGTCGATGGTGATGCAGTTGAACGAATGGTCGGCCGCGTGGCGCACCAGTTCGTCGAGCACCGGCTGCGCGACCCTGGCGTCGAACGCGAGGTAGCCGAGCATGGTCGCCATGTTCGGGCGGATCATGCCGGCGCCCTTGCTGATGCCCGTCATGGTCACGCTGTGCCCGCCGATGACGACCGTGCGCGAAGCCGCTTTGGGCTGGGTGTCGGTGGTCATGATGGCCTCGGCCGCGTTGAACCAGTTGTCCTGCTTCAGGTTCGCGATCGCCTGCGGCAGGCCGGCCACGATGCGCTCGACCGGCAGCGGCTCGAGGATCACGCCGGTCGAAAACGGCAGGATCTGCCGTGCTTCGCAACCGAGCAGCGCGGCCAGCGCCGAGCAGGTCTGGTTGGCGTGCGCCAGCCCTGTTTCGCCGGTGCCCGCATTGGCGTTGCCGGTGTTGACGACCAGCGCGCGGATCGGCGCGCCGCCCGCGCCGGCTGCGGCCAGGTTGGCACGGCTCACCTGGACCGGGGCCGCGCAGAAGCGGTTCTTGGTGAACACGCCGGCCACGGTGGCGCCCGCAGCCAGCTTCAGCACCAGCAGGTCCTTGCGGTTGGGTTTCTTGATACCGGCTTCGGCAAAGCCGATGTCGATGCCGTTGACCGGCTTCAGGTCGGCGGCGACGGGCAGAGGGGAATTGACGGCCATGGCGTGTTCTCTAGCGTAGGAAATGGGAGCCGCTATTGTACCGCCTGGGTGAAAAAAGGAGAGCCGGTGCTGTTTTTTTGGCTATGCCGGACAGAGCGAAACCGGCGAAGAGTCCAAAAAAAAGCGGGAGAGCTTGCGCTCCCCCGCCTTTTTTATCCCGCACGCGGCGTTATGCGAGCTTGCCGTGGCATTGCTTGAATTTCTTGCCGCTGCCGCAAGGGCATGGGTCGTTGCGGCCTACCTTCATGCCCACGTGGCCATCCTCGCCAGCGTGGCCCGCCGCAGCCGTGGTCGGCGCCAGCAATTCTTCCGGCGCGGCATTCGGGTTGAAGTCGGCGTGCTGGTAGCTCACGTTCTCCACGTGCGCCTGCTGCAGCGCCGCTTCGGCCGCGTCGATTTCCTCGCGCGACTGGATGCGCACCGTCATCACCATCCGGATCACTTCATTCTTGATCAGGTCAAGCATGGTGCCGAACAGCTCGAACGCTTCGCGCTTGTATTCCTGCTTCGGGTTCTTCTGCGCGTATCCGCGCAGGTGGATACCCTGGCGCAGGTGGTCGAGCGCGGCCAGGTGCTCGCGCCAGTGGCTGTCCACGCTTTGCAGCATGACGTTGCGCTCGAAGCCGCCAAACGCTTCCTTGCCCACGACCTCAATCTTGGCGTTGTACGATTCGTTGGCCGCGTCGAGCACCCGCTCGAGGATGTCGTCGTCGTTCAGGGTCGGATCGGCCGCCAGCATCCCGGACAGCGCAACCTGCAACTGCCATTCGTTGGCCAGGGTCTCTTCGAGCCCCTTGATGTCCCACTGTTCCTCGACCGATTCGGCCGGCACGAAGGTGCGCACCATGTCGGTGAACACGCCGGCGCGCAGCGACGCGATCAGTTCGGAGACGTCGGTCGTCTCGAGCAGTTCGTTGCGCTGGGTGTAGATCACCTTGCGCTGGTCGTTGGCCACGTCGTCGTATTCGAGCAGTTGCTTGCGAATGTCGAAGTTGCGCGCTTCGACCTTGCGCTGGGCCGACTCGATCGAACGCGACACGATGCCCGCCTCGATCGGTTCGCCTTCCGGCATTTTCAGGCGGTCCATGATCGCGCGCACGCGGTCGCCCGCGAAGATGCGCAGCAGCGAATCGTCGAGCGAGAGGTAGAAGCGCGATGAGCCAGGGTCGCCCTGGCGCCCGGAGCGTCCGCGCAGCTGGTTGTCGACGCGGCGCGATTCGTGGCGCTCGGTGCCGACGATATGCAGGCCGCCCGCGTTCACCACGTGGTCGTGCAGCGACTGCCATTCTTCGCGCAGCGTGTCCGCCTGCGCCGCCTTGTCGGCGTCCGTCAGGTCGGGATTGGCTTCGATGATCTGGATCTGCTTTTCGACGTTGCCGCCCAAAACGATGTCGGTACCGCGGCCGGCCATGTTGGTGGCGATGGTGATCATCTTGGGACGGCCTGCCTGCGCGATGATTTCCGCTTCGCGCGCATGCTGCTTCGCATTGAGCACGTTGTGCGGAAGCGATGCCTTGGTCAGGATGGCCGACAGCATTTCCGAGTTCTCGATCGAGGTGGTACCGACCAGCACCGGCTGGCCGCGCTCGTAGCAGTCGCGGATGTCGACCAGCATGGCGTTGTACTTCTCTTTGGACGACTTGTAGACCTGGTCCTGGCGGTCCTTGCGCTGCGAAGGACGGTTGGGCGGAATCACGACCGTCTCCAGGCCGTAGATCTCCTGGAATTCGTAGGCTTCGGTATCGGCCGTGCCGGTCATGCCGGACAGCTTGCCGTACATGCGGAAGTAGTTCTGGAACGTGATCGAGGCCAGGGTCTGGTTCTCGTTCTGGATGCGCACGCCTTCCTTGGCTTCGACCGCCTGGTGCAGGCCGTCCGACCAGCGCCGTCCCGTCATCAGGCGTCCGGTGAATTCGTCGACGATCACCACTTCATCGTTCTGCACCACGTAGTGCTGGTCCTTGTGGTACAGCGCGTGCGCGCGCAGCGCGGCGTACAGGTGGTGGATCAGGGTGATGTTGGCCGCGTCGTACAGCGAGGCGCCTTCGGGCAGCAGGCCCATCTTGGTCAGGATCGCTTCGGCGTTCTCGTGGCCGGCTTCGGTCAGCAGCACGGTGTGCGCCTTCTCGTCCTTGACGTAGTCGCCCGGCACCTCGATCTTGCCCTTGCCGTCCGGCGTTTCTTCGCCGATCTGCAGCGTCAGCATGCGCGGCACTTCATTGATCTTGTAGTACAGGTCGGTGTGGTTCTCGGCCTGGCCGGAGATGATCAAAGGGGTGCGCGCCTCGTCGATCAGGATCGAGTCGACTTCGTCGACCACGGCGAAACTGAGGCTGCGCTGGACGCGCTCGCCCGCTTCGTAGACCATGTTGTCGCGCAGGTAGTCGAAGCCGAATTCGTTGTTGGTGCCGTAGGTGATGTCGGAGGCGTAGGCGCGCTGCTTGACGTCGTGCTCCATCTGCGACAGGTTGATCCCGGTCGTCAGGCCCAGCCAGCCGTACACGCGTCCCATCCACTCGGCATCGCGCTGCGCCAGGTAGTCGTTGACGGTGACCACGTGCACGCCCTTGCCGGCCAGCGCGTTCAGGTAGATCGGCAGGGTCGCCATCAGGGTCTTGCCTTCCCCCGTGCCCATCTCGGCGATTTTTCCATCGTGCAATACCATGCCGCCGATCAGCTGGACGTCGAAGTGGCGCATCTTGAGCACCCGCTTGGCGGCCTCGCGGCAGACCGCGAACGCTTCCGGCAGCAGCGCGTCGAGCGACTCGCCCTTGGCCACGCGGTCCTTGAATTCAGGAGTCTTCGCCTGCAACTGCGCGTCGCTCAGTTTTTCGATCTCTGGCTCGAGCGCGTTGATGGTGCGCACGGTTTTTTGATATTGCTTGAGCAACCGCTGGTTGCGGCTGCCGAAAATCTGGGTCAGTAATGACATGCTTGAATTCTTGAAAAAAATGCCGCAAAAAGGAGCCGTTAAGATATCACATTGATATCATTTAGCGGCCAGCTATGGCAAAAAGAGGGTGATTTTATCATGCGATCCGGCCACACTTGGGGATATTGGCCCGGATAACAAGGTGCAGCCGGCAAAACAGTGTGCTCTCGTGTTCCCCGTCATGATTTCCCAGGCGTAGCGAAGCCAGCTGTGATATGTTGCGCTCCATGCGGTTTACATCTCCCACTCAACGCCCGGCGCACATTTTCGGCACCAAGAGCCGGCAGACCTCGATCGGCGCCACCGACTTCCTGCGCGCCAACGAGCGCATGGCCCGGCTGTTGCCTACCGCCATGCGGATCGCCAGCCTGCAGAAGGACTGCGCGGCGTGCCTGCCGGCGATGTTCAACAACTGCGACATCCTGTCGTTCGAGGATGCGCAACTGGTGCTCGCCACTCCCAGTTCGGCGGTGGCGGCCAGGCTCAAGCAGCAGTTGCCCAAGCTGCAAGCCGCGCTGCAGCAGCGTGGATGGCAGGTCAACCAGATCCGCCTGAAGGTGCAGGTCACGCGCAGCATCGCGCCGGTGGTGCACACGCAGCAGCTGGTGTTTCCCGAAACGGCAGTGTCGGCGTTCGCGCAACTGGGCGATGCGCTGCCCCAGACGGCCCAGAACGCCGGGCTGATCGCCGCCATCAAGGCCATGGCCGAGCGCCGCCGCTGATCCGGCACAAGGGAATTACCACCAACGTCGTTCCCGCGAAAGCGGGAACCCCATTTGCATGCAAAGTGGTGGGGCATGCCTATCGACTGGGCACATAAATTGGGTTCCCGCCAAGGGGGCCGCCATCGGCCGGGAACGACGAGTTTAGGCGGCGCGAACGACTGCAGCTCAGCGCTACGTTCTCCTGGCCTATGTAAGCGCCCACTCGCGCGCCATCTGGCGCACATACGAGGCCGGTGCGCTGCCTGGCTCATCGAACGAGACGATTTCATACGCATCGGGCCGCCCGAGCAGGGCCAGCAGCAGCTCATTGTTGAGCGCGTGGCCCGACTTGTGCGCATGGTAGCTGGCCAGCAGCGGATGGCCGACCAGGTACAGGTCGCCGATCGCGTCGAGTATCTTGTGGCGCACGAATTCGTCCTCGTAGCGCAGGCCGTCCGAATTGAGGATCCGGTATTCGTCCATCACGATCGCGTTTTCGAGCGAGCCGCCGCGCGCCAGGCCCATGCCGCGCAGGCTTTCGACGTCCTGCATGAAGCCGAAGGTGCGCGCGCGCGCCACTTCGTGCACGTACGAGACGGCGCCGAAATCGACCTGCGCGCGCTGGGTGGTGCCGTCGACCGCGGGATGGTTGAATTCGATGAAAAAATCGAGCTTGAAGCCGTTGTAGGGCGACAGGCGGGCCCATTTCTCGGCCGCGCCGCTGCCCTGGCGTACTTCCACATCCTTGATCACGCGGATGAATTTCTTGGCCGCGCCCTGCTCCTGCACGCCGGCCTGCTGCAGCAGGAATACGAACGAGGCGGCCGAGCCGTCCATGATCGGGATCTCTTCGGCCGACAGGTCGACATACAGGTTGTCGATGCCAAGGCCGGCGCAGGCCGACATCAGGTGCTCCACGGTCGACACGCGCGCATTTCCCTTGACCAGGACCGAGGCCATGCGGGTGTCGCCCACCCCGTCCGCGCTGGCGGGAAATTCGACCACCGGGTCCAGGTCGACGCGCCGGAACACGATGCCGGTATCGGCGGCCGCCGGGCGCAGCGTCAGCTCGACCTTGGTCCCGGAGTGCAGGCCCACGCCGGTGGTGCGTATCAGCTGCTTGACGGTGCGTTGTTTTAACATGGGGGCGATTATATCCAACTTGCAAACCCGGCGCTCGGCCGGTTCCCCCGCGTCACGGATGCTCGGACTCGGCGTGCTCCTGTTCGTGGCGGATCAGGTAGATGCCGCTGCCGATGATGATGGCCGCGCCCAGCAGCGTGTATTGGTCCGGCAGGGTGCGCCACAGCAGCCAGTCGAGGCCCACGCCCCAGGCCAGCGCCGAATATTCGAATGGCGCCACGCTCGACGCCTCGCCCGTGCTGAACGCTGCGGTGATGGCGAGCTGCCCCAGGAAGCCGCTCAGCGCCAGGGCGCACAGCAGCGCGGCATCGTCGGCGCGCAGCGTCACCCAGTTGGGCGCGGCCAGCAGCGAGGCGCCGGCCGCCATGAGCAGCATCAGCCAGAACACCATGTGTTCGCCGCGGTCGGTGCGGGCCAGGATGCGTCCGGCGACGGCCGACACCGCGTAGCATGCGGCCGAGCCGAGCACCGCAAGCCCGCCGATGGTCAGGAAACCGGCGCCGTCCGGGCGCAGCACCACCAGCACCCCGCCCAGGCCGACCGCCACCGCGATCCAGCGCGCGCCGTTCACGCGCTCATTCAGGAACAGCACCGACAGCGCCGTGATCAGGGCTGGGGCGATGAAGAAGATCGAATAGGCTTCGGCCAGCGACAGTTTCTTGAGCCCGTAGGCGAACAGCGACAGCATCACGATCCCGAGACCGGCGCGCAGCAGGTGCAGGTTCCAGCGCACCGTGAACACCGAGCCGAAGGCGCCGCGCCAGGCGACGTAGGCGCACACCAGCGGCAGCGACGACAGGGCGCGCAGCGCGGCGACCTGCATCGCCGGATAGTGGGCCGACAGCAGCTTCATCGCCGTGTCCATCAGCGAGAACATGGCGACCGCCGCCAGCATGGCGTAGATGCTGCGTACGTTGTCGGAGCGTGGCTTCAGCACATATCCTCGAATGGGGGAGTAAACACAAAAACGGCGCCGCGGGCGCCGTCCTTGCCGGGTGACGGGAGGCTCAGCCCAGTTGATTGAGCAAGGTCTTGGCGTCCGATACCTCGAACTTGCCGCCCTGCTCGACATTGAGCTGCTTGACCACGCCGTCCTCGACCAGCATCGAGTAGCGCTGCGAGCGGGTACCCATGCCGAACTTGGAGAAGTCGGCGTCCAGCCCGAGCGCCTTGCTGAAGGCCGCGTTACCGTCGGCCATCATGCGCACGATACCGGTCGCCTTCTGGTCGCGGCCCCAGGCGCCCATCACGAAAGCGTCGTTGACCGAGATGCACCAGATTTCGTCCACACCCTTGGCCTTGAGCTCCTTGGCGTGCTCGACGTAGCCGGGCACGTGCTGCGCCGAGCAGGTCGGGGTGTAGGCGCCTGGCAGGCCGAAAATCGCGATCTTCTTGCCCTTGACGAGGTCGGCCACCTGGAAGGTGTTCGGGCCCAGGGAGCAGCCATCGGTCTGGGTTTCGATGAATTCCGAAAGTGTGCCTTCTGGCAGGCGCTCGCCGATTTTGATGGTCATTCAAGACTCCTTGTTTATTGATGGGGAAACGACAAACATGATCGAACAGTATGCCTGATCCGGCCGGAACGTGCTGGCATGGATAACGAGTTCGATATGCAGCAGGCGCCACCCCGGCGATAAGCAGTTGTTCGGTCTTGGACAATTTACTGTCGGGATTGAAGAAGAAAGTCTGCGGCAGAAGCCTACTATCACCCACTGGATCAGAAAATGTGAAAGCAAAATCAGATCCGATGTTCCGATCCGATGTGACGACCTGCGAGGGGCAGCAGCGAGTTCATCCGCTGTTTCGCGATGGAACGGGCCGATGGCGTGCCAGGCGCCGAACGGGAAAAAGGTTATCCCTTGCTTGTGAAGTGCCGCGATCACCTATAAGAGAAAAACTTCGCCTGAGGGGACAAAGATGAATATTTCAAACATGAAAATAGGTACGCGCCTGGGAGCAGGCTTTGGACTTGTATTGGTAGCGTTGATTCTGGTCACCGCACTTGGCCTCAGTCAGATGGCACATATTCAAGCTAATCTCGATGCAATTGTCAATGCTAACAATGTTGAGGCTGACCTGGTCGCGAGCATGCATACTTCAGTAACCGATCAAATGATAGCGGTGCGCGATATAGTGATGCTGACAGAAGTGTCCAGAACGCAGGCGGCGGCCGATCGCATCAAGATGCAAACGAGAAGATATGCGGAAGCTGAGGCTAAGCTAAGCAAGATGTTTTCTGCACTGCAAGGCACTGCTCCGAAAAAAATAACATTTCTAAAAAAACTCAAAGAAATTGAAGTTGCGGTACTGCCGTTGATGGACAGAGTGATCGAAGTGGGCTTGTATAACACGAAGGAGGCAGCAGCCAAAGTATTGATCGATGAAGTGAATCCAAGGCAGGAAAGATGGCTGGAAGAACTGAAGACATTGGTATCTCTGGAGCGACAGCTCAGTGAGCAGTCGTTCGTCGATGCACGTAATTCTTACGAAAAAGCGCGCTTTCTGATGATAAGCTTGGGATGTGCTGCGGTGCTGATAGCCTTGGGTCTTTCGTATTGGATTGCGCGCTCGATTACACGGCCGATGAACGAAGCGATGAGGATTGCTCAAACGGTCGCATCCGGTGATTTGACCAGCGACATCAAGGTCAAAACCACGGACGAGATGGGGCAATTATTGCAGGCGCTGAAGGACATGAACGGCAGTCTAGTCAATATCGTGCACGGAGTGCGCAGCGGCATCGACACCATTGCCACCGCCTCTGACCAGCTATCTGTCGGCAATATGGACCTGTCCTCGCGCACCGCGCAGCAAGCCAGCTCGTTGGAAGAAACCACATTGTCGATGGAAGAACTGACCTCGACCGTCAAGCAAAATGTCGACAACGCACGGCAAGCCAATCAACTGGCGATGTCCGCGTCCGATGTCGCACAAAAGGGTGGCGCCGTTGTGTCTCAGGTAGTCGATACGATGGGTTCGATCAACGCCTCGGCGAAAAGAATAGTTGACATCATCGGCGTCATCGACGGCATCGCGTTCCAGACCAATATCCTGGCATTGAACGCGGCGGTCGAAGCGGCGCGCGCCGGCGAGCAGGGCAGAGGATTTGCGGTAGTTGCCACCGAAGTGCGCAACCTGGCGCAACGTTCGGCCGCTGCGGCGAGAGAAGTTAAGACATTGATCGGCGATTCGGTTTGCAAGATCGAAGTTGGCAGCACGCTGGTTGATCGGGCCGGCGCCACGATGGGCGAGATCATGGAGAGCGTCAAGCGCGTGACCGACATCATGAGCGATATCACGGCAGCCAGCCAGGAGCAGACCTCCGGTATCGAACAGATCAACCAGGCCATCAGCCAGATGGACCAGATCACCCAACAAAATGCGTCGCTGGTGGAAGAAGCGGCCGCCGCCGCCGCATCGTTGCAGGATCAGGCTGATAACCTGGTTCAGGTGGTCGGCGCGTTCAAGATTGAAGACGCGCGCGCGACTGTCGGCGTACCATTGCGCCAATTTGACGTCGGGTATGAAACAAAGCGGGCAAGTACAGCTAAGCTCGCCCCTGTTTCGCTCTCGGTAGTCCGCGGCATCGCTACAGGACATCTTCGCATCCGGCCCGATCTGGTCGAATAGATCCTGCGCGAGAAGCCCTGTGAACATAAACGGCAATTTTCGGTTTGCACTGCGCCGCTGCTACCCGGCTCAGGCCCGGGCTGACACGGCCGTGAGTATTCCCTTGAGAATATCGACTGGCGGCGGCGGGCAACCGGGCACGGTCACGTCGACCGGCAATATGTTCGAGACGCGCCCGCAGCTTGCATAGGTTTCGCCGAACATGCCGCCGGTGCAAGCGCACTCGCCGACGGCAACTACCAGTTTCGGATCCGGGGCGGCGGCGTAGGCGAGCCTGAGCGCCTGTTCCATGTTCCTCGTCACCGGACCGGTCACGAGCAGCATGTCGGCGTGGCGCGGGCTGGCGACGAATTTGATTCCCAGTCCTTCGATGTTGTAATAGGAGTTGCTCAAGGCCTGGATTTCAAGTTCGCAGGCATTGCACGAGCCGGCATCGACTTGCCGGATGCACAGGGCGCGACCAAGAATGGCGAGGATCTCGGACTGGATCCGTTCGCCCTCGCCGCGCCAGGCATCGACCGGTTCGGGGGGCGCTTCGGCTGGCAGTCCGGCACGCGTAATCTGCTTGAGAAGTTGCCACATCAGAGGTCGCATCCCGCATAGCTGAGGTTGAACGATTTATTAATCAGGGGGAAATCAGGCACGATATTGCCCATGATCGCATGCTGCAGGACCGGCCAGTTGTGCCAGGACGGATCGTGGCAGTGGCAGCGCAGCACCTGTCCCTGCGCATCCGTTTCGAGCGCCACGAACACGGCGCCGCGCCAGCCTTCGATCCAGCCGGCGCCCAGGCTGTCGGGCGCCATCGCGGGCAGCGCGCTCCACACCGGGCCATCCGGCAACTGGCATGCGATCTCCAGCAGCAGCCGCAGCGACTCGACTATTTCGTCGAAGCGCACCGTAACGCGCGCCGCGACGTCGCCATTGCGGTGGGTTGCCATCCGTACGTCAAGCTGCGCATAGGGGCTCATTTCCTGGTCGGCCCGTGCATCCCAGGCCTGGCCGCTGGCGCGCCCGGCCAGCCCGCACAAGCCAAGTTCGGACGCCAGTTTCGGCAGCACCCGGCCGGCGGAAATGAAGCGGTCCTGCAGGCCGGCATGTTCGTCATAGATCACGCGCAGCGCCTGGACCTCCTGCTCCATCAGGGTGCATTGCCGCACCAGCGAATCGATCGCTTGCGCGTCCGGATCGAACGCCACTCCGCCCGGAATGACGCGGTCCATCATGAAGCGGTGCCCGAACAGGCGCGCGTTCAAGCGCACCCAGTCCTCTTTCAGGCGCGAGAATTGCGCAAGGCCGAGCGCCAGGCCGGCGTCGTTGCCGATGGCGCCAAGGTCGCCCAGGTGATTGGCCACCCGTTCGCGCTCGAGCAGCAGCGCACGCAGCCATTGCGCGCGCGGCGCGACCACGCCGGCGCACGCCGCTTCGGCCGCCATGCAATAGGCCCACGCAAAGGCGACCGTGGAGTCGCCCGAGATGCGTCCCGCCAGGCGCGCGCCATCGGCCACGGCACGCCCGGCAAACAGCTTGTCGATTCCCTTGTGCGCGTAGCCGAAGCGCTGCTCCAGGCGCAGCACCTTTTCCCCCACCACCGAGAAGCGGAAATGCCCCGGCTCGATGATGCCGGCATGGATCGGGCCGACCGCGATTTCGTGCACGCCGTCGCCCGCCACCGTCACGAACGGGTAGGGTTTCAAGGGCGTGTCGAATTGCTCCAGGCCCGAGACCGGATGGGTCAATGGAAAATAGTCGTCCGGCCACCTGCCGTGGTTGATCCAGGGCCGCACGTCGCCGGCCCCGTTGGCCGGTATCCCGAGCAGGTCGAACACCATGCGCTGCATCCTTTCGGCGGCCGGAAACAGCATGGACAGGTCCGGAAATCCGTGATGTCTGCCGACCCTCATGCGCACCCACAGCAAGCCCTCCACAGCGCAATAGACGGCCGACACCACGCGGTATTCGGCAGGCGGGGCCGGCTCGGTGCCCCAGATCGACACCAGGCGGGCGCCCTCGGCGCGGATCGCCTGCGCAATCCGGGTCCAGTCGTGCGCCCCGACCTCGGCCACCGACACCGGCGGATTGGCCTGCAGCGACCGGAACGGCAAGCCATAGCGTTTGGCAAACACCTCGGTGGTCATCGTCTACCCCACGATAATGTGAACCGCCTGGCGGAACCACAGGTCCAGATAGGCAGGAATATACAAGCCAAGCACCAGCGCCATGGCAAGGTGCAGGAACACCGGCAGCGGCGCGGGAGGATGGGCCAGCGGCTTTGCTGTGGTGTCGCCGAACACCATCGGCAGCACGCGCCCGAAAATGGACGCGAACGCCACTCCCAGCGCCAGCAGCAATATCGGCGTGCTCCACGGCAGCTCGCGCATCGCCGTGGTCACGATCAGGAACTCGCTGGCGAATACGCCGAACGGCGGCATGCCAAGAATGGCCAGCGTCCCCAGCAGCATGCCCCAGCCCACGGTGGGGCTCACCTTTACCAGGCCGCGGATGTCCTCCATCACCTGGGTGCCCGCCTTTTGCGCAGCGTAGCCGACGGTGAAGAAGATCGCCGATTTCACCAGCGAATGCACGGTCATGTGCAGCAGGCCGGCATACGTCGCGATCGGCCCGCCCATGCCGAAGGCAAAGGTCATCAGGCCGATATGCTCGATCGACGAGTACGAAAACATGCGCTTGACATCTTTTTGCCGCGACAGGGAATAGGCCGCGACCAGCACCGACAGCAAGCCGAAGCCGATCAGCAGCCTGCCTGGCATACCGTTGTGCAAGGCGCCGTCGGCCAGCACCTTCAGGCGCAGCACCGCGTACAAGGCCACGTTGAGCAAGAGGCCCGACAACACCGCGGAGATCGGGGTCGGGCCTTCCGCATGTGCATCGGGCAACCAGCTATGCAGCGGCACCAGGCCCATCTTGGTGCCATAGCCGACCAGCAGGAACACAAACGCGAGCGACATGATGCCGGGCTCGAGCTGCGCCTTGACCAGGTTCAGGTTGGTCCACAACAGGGCATCCGTATTGGCGCCCAGCTGACGGTTGGCCGCAAGGTACAGCAAGATGGTGCCGAACAGCGCCAGCGCGATGCCCACGCCGCACAGGATGAAGTACTTCCAGGCCGCTTCCAGGCTGGCCGCGGTGCGGTACACGCTCACCAGCAGCACGGTAGCCAGGGTGGCCCCTTCCAGCGCGACCCACAGGATCCCCACGTTATTGGTCATCAGCGCCAGCAGCATGCCGAACATGAACAGCTGATACATGCTGTGAAACAGGCGCATGCGGCCGGGCGTCATCTTGCCGTGATCGCGCTCGACACGCATGTAGGGCCGCGAGAACAAGGCGGTGGTGAGGCCGACGAAGGCGGTCAGCGTGACAAGGAAGACGTTGAGCGAGTCCACGAAGAACAGCTTGTTGAATGCGAAGACCGAGCCGCCGGCAACGATCTGCGCGGTGAGCATGGCGGCGGCGATGAAGGTCACCAGGCTGAAACCGGCATTGACTTCGGGTGCGATGTCGCGCTGGCCGATCGCACTGAGCACCAGTGTGCCCAACAGCGGTGTGGCCAGGACGAGCAACAGGAAATCCATGTCAGTCCTCTTTCAGGGTCTCGAGATTATGAATGTCCATGTTGTCGAACTGCTCCCGGATCTGGAACATGAACACCCCGAGTATCAAGATACCGCCCAGCACGGCCAGCGTGACGCCGAGTTCGACGATCATCGGCATGCCGTTGGTGGCCGCGGTGGCGGCGAAAAACAAGCCATTCTCGATCGACAGGAATCCGATCACCTGCGACACCGCCTTGGAGCGGGTGATCATCATCATCAGGGAGAGCAGGATGCAGGCCAGCGCGATGCCCAGCGTGCCGCGCGCGATCGAGGTCGACAATTGCGCGATCGGCAGCGCGATATTGAAGGCGATAATCACCAGCACGATCCCGACCAGCATGGTGGCGGGAACATTAATGAGCGGCTCCACGTCCCATTTGACGTTCAGGCGATGAATCAGCTTGTGCAGCAGCCACGGTATCAGCACGACCTTGAGCAGGAAGGTCAGGATGACCGACACGTAGAGGTGCCTGTCGTGGGTGACGAACGCCACCACCAGGGCCGCGGCGACCATGGTCGCGCCGTGCAGGGTGAACAGGTAAATCAATGAACGGATGCGGCGCTGGCTGAGCATGGCAAACGTCAGCAGCAGCAAAATGGCGGCAAGCAGGTTCACAATCTGGGCCGAGTAAGTGGTCATTCTAGGCTCCCAACAGGAAATGGACCAGCATGCCGATCACCGCCAGCAGGAAGGCCGAGGTCAGGAATTCCGGAACCCGGAAAATGCGCATCTTCGCGCTGCTCATCTCGACCAGGGCGAGCAGCGCGCCTCCCACCGCCAGCTTGAGCACCAGGATCGGAGCGGCCAGCAGCATCTCGAGCGGCTGGTCCGCCTCGGCGATTCCCCAAGGCAGGAACAGGGCGATACCCATGCAGGAATAGGCAAACAGCTTCAGGCTGGCGGCCCATTCCAGCAGGGCCAGGTGGCGTCCCGAGTATTCGAGGACGAGCGCCTCGTGGATCATGGTCAGTTCCAGGTGGGTGGCCGGATTGTCCACCGGCACGCGCCCATTTTCCGCCAGCGACACCATGGCAAAAGCCACGCCGGCAAAGGCGAGGCTGGGGAAAATGGTCAGTTCGCGGTGCACCAGGCTGGCCACGATACTGGGCAGCAGGGTCGATTGGGTAATCAGCGAAGCCGAAAACAGCACCATCAGCAAAGCCGGTTCGGCCAGGAAGCCGACCAGCATCTCGCGCCGCGCACCCATTGATCCGAAGGCGGTGCCCACGTCCATGGCGGCAAGCGCGATAAAGACACGCGCCAAAGCAAGCAGGCCGACCAGCGCGATGGCATCGGCCGCCGGCGACAACGGCAAATCGGTCGACAGCGTCGGAATGATGGCGCAGGCCAGCGTCATGCAGCCGAATACGACATACGGGGCCATGCGAAACAGCGGCGAGGCGTGATCGGCCAGGATCGAGTCTTTGCAGAACAGCTTGCGCAGCATGCGATAGGGCTGGAACAGGCTGGGCGCGGACCGGTTCTGCAGCCACGCGCGGCACTGGTTGACCCAGCCGGTCAGCAGCGGCGCGGCCGCCAGGGCCAACACGATTTCGAGCAGTTGCGCAAAAAACCCGGAGAGCGTGATCATTGCATCACCACCAGCAGCAGTGTCAGCAAGGTCAGGAAGCTGTAGAGCAGGTAGAGCGCGATGCGTCCGTGCTGCAGCAGGCCGGCCAGGCGCGCGACGCGTTCGGTAAGCGCGACGATCGGACGGTAGACCAGCGTCCAGAACGGGTCTTCCACCGTGACCTTGTAGCGCGGCGCCTTGTCGAAGGCCGAAGGCAATTCGCGCGTCATGCGGAAGAACGGGCCGAAGATCTCCCGGATCGGCTGGCCGAACCCTTCCGCGCTGTCTTGCATGCGCGCGCTCTGAAACGGATAGCCGCAACCCCACGGCACGGAGCGACTGAAGCGGCCGTGGAACAGGCGCCTGACCAGCACAAAGGCGAGCAGGCAGCAGGCCAGCAGGACCAGCGCGAATACGAACGGCGCGTAACTGGCGCGCTCGGGCGTGATCGGGACCAGCAGCAGCGACCCGCCGGCGGCAACGGCCTCGCCGATGCCCTGCCCTACCAGCAAGTGCGTGACGCGGTCCAGCACCGGCATCATCTGCACCGGGAACAGGCCGAGCACGACGCAGGCGGCGGCCAGCCACACGAAGCCGGCCTTTTCCCAGTTGTCCGCGTCATGCGCATTGTTCAGTTTTTGCTCGCGCGGCTGGCCGAGGAAAATAATGGCGAAGAACTTGACCATCACATACCCGGCCAATGCGCCAACCAGTGCGATCAGCGCGGCGACGATCGGGACCAGCATATTGAGGAAGGAATTGGGCAAGCCGGGCGTGAACAAAAAGCTTTGCAATAACAGCCATTCGGATACGAAACCGGCAAACGGAGGCAAGCCCGCTGCCGCCAGCGCCCCCACCAGGGCGGTCCATGCAGTCCAGGGCATGAAGCGCATGAGGCCACCGAGATGGCCCAGGTTGCGCTCGCCCGTTGCATGCAGCACGGTTCCGGTGCCCAGGAACAGCAGGCTTTTGAAGCAAGCGTGGCTCACCACGTGATAGAGCGTTGCGGTGAGCGACAAGGCGGCCAGCGCGGTCATGCCATAGGCGCGAAACAGGATGGTCAGCCCGATGCCGGAAAATATCAGCCCGATATTTTCGATCGAAGAATACGCAAGCAGGCGTTTCATGTCGGTCTGGACCGTGCTCAGCACGACACCGAACAGCGCGCTGGCCAGTCCGATCGCCAGCGTAATCCCGCCCCACCACCAGATTTGCATATGCAGCAGGTCGAACGAGACGCGCAACACGCCATAGACCCCGGTTTTCAGGACGAAGGCGCTCATCAGTGCCGAAATGGGCGAAGGCGCCGCCGGATGCGCTTCCGGCAGCCACACATGCAAGGGCAGGATGCCGGCCTTGGCGCCGAAGCCGAACAGGGCCAGGAAAAACGCGATCGAGCCCCAGAACAGATCGAGGTTCTGGGCGCGCATGTTGGCGAAGGTGTAGTCGCCGGTATTGGCCTGCAACAGCCCGAAGCACAGCAGCAGTCCAAGCGCGCCGACATGCGAGATGAGCATGTACAGAAAGCCCGCGCGCCGCACTTCGGGGATGCGGTGGTTGGCGATGACGAGCAGCGTGGCCGCCAGCGTCATGGTCTCCCAGGTCACCATGAAGACATAAGCGTCGTCGGCCAGCAGCAGCAGGGCCATGCTGGCGAGGCAGACATGGTACTCGAGGCACATCAGTCCCGGCGGCGTGCCTTCGCCCTGGCGAAAGTAGCCGGCCGAGAAAATGGAAACGCCCGTGCTGACGATGCCGAGCACAAACAGAAAATAGGAAGCGAGGGTGTCAAGCCGCAAATGGAAGGGCAAACCAGGCAGCCCCAATGGCAGCACGGCGGTATGCGGCGCGGCAAACATACTGGCCAGGCTGACGATGACGAGGATGATCCCAAGCAGCGCACCGAGTGGAAACAAGACATGCGCAACAAACGCCGTGCGCCGCATGGCCAACAGACCGCAAGCGCCAATGAGCAGCCATCCGGCCACGATCAGCAGAATACCGTCCATGAAGGTCAGGCTAGCCACTCGCGCTCCTCACGTCAATTCACAAGCGGCAATCCATGCCGACCGGCTGGAAGGGGCGCGGCGATGCGCTATGTCCCCTGATGTTGCCTCAAATTGCGTATTGACACATTAGCACCGAGTTTCTTTGGCCGCAATGTCGCCAGACAAGTCAAAGGAAAACGGGCGGGGCGAAAAAAAATCGGGGTCTGTCCCCGATTCTTTTGAAAATCGGGGTCTGTCCCCGATTCTTTCGATTCTTTTGAAAATCGGGGTCTGTCCCCGATTCTTTTATTGCGCAGCGGAAAAGCGGCGTGCGCCGCTGTCCCCGCCTTAGTCGGCTTGCTTGCGCAGGAATGCCGGGATGTCGTAGGTCTCGACCCCGTTGCGCTGCATCGCCTGCACTTGCTCGGAAGCCTGCTCGCGGCGCCATACGGCCGGCTGTTTCATGCCGTCGGCCGCGCCCATCGCCGGCGACGCCATCGATCCCATCGACAGGCCGGCCGCGGCCCCCATCCCGCTTGCCATCATCGGCGCGTTGTGGGTGCCGGTGCGCAGCATCGGGGCCTGGACCAGTTGCATTGCCTTCTTGGCTTTGCCCAGGCCGGTGGCCACCACCGTCACGCGGATGTCGTCGCCCATGTCGTCGTCGTAGGCAATGCCTTGGGCGATCGAGGCGTCCGGTGCGGCAAATGCGCGTACCGCCGCCATCACTTCCTTGATCTCCTTGCCCTTCAGGCCGCGGCTGGCGGTCACGTTGACCAGCACCCCGCGTGCGCCGGACAGGTCGATACCGTCGAGCAGCGGCGATGCGACTGCCTGTTCGGCTGCAATGCGTGCGCGGTCCACGCCGGAAGCGGTGGCCGTGCCCATCATCGCCTTGCCCTGCTCGCCCATGATGGTCTTGACGTCGTTGAAGTCGACGTTGATATGGCCCGGAACGTTGATGATCTCGGCGATGCCGGCCACCGCGTTGTTGAGCACGTCGTCGGCATGCTTCATCCAGTCGATCATGCTTTCGTCTTCGTAGATCTCTTCCAGTTTTTCGTTCAGGATGATGATCAGCGAGTCGACGTGCTGGCCCAGTTCCTCAAGCCCGGCCTCGGCGATGTCCATGCACTTCTGGCCTTCGTACGAGAACGGCTTGGAGACCACCGCGACGGTCAGCGCGCCCATCGACTTGGCGATCTCGGCGACGATCGGCGCGGCGCCCGTGCCGGTGCCGCCGCCCATGCCGGCGGCGATGAAGACCATGTGCGCGCCGCGCAGCGAATCTTCGATGCGGCTGCGCGATTCCTCGGCCAGCTGGCGCCCGACGGCAGGCTTCATGCCGGCGCCCAGGCCGGATTCGCCGATCTGGATCAGGTTGTGCGCACCCGACGAGGCCAGCGCCTGTGCATCGGTATTTGCCGCGATGAATTCAACGCCCGAGACGCCCTTGTTGATCATGTGTTGAACTGCATTGCCACCGGCTCCGCCGACGCCGACGACCTTGATGACGGTTCCGAGTGCTGCGTTATCGACCATATCGAACTCCATGATGTAACTCCTGATCAAAGTGCGGTTTCCAAGCGCCAGGGCTCATAGCTGGTATGAAACCTGGAGATTGAAAACTGCGATTAAATATAAAAATAAAATGTGCTGCCCGACCCTGCCGTGTTTCTTAAAAATTCCCCAACACCCACTCCTTCATGCGCTGCAACACCGCCTTCAGCGAACCGTCCTGGCGCGTCACGATATGCCCGCGCAGGTACTGCTTCTTCGCTTCCAGCAGCAGCCCCAGCACAGTCGCGTAACGCGGGCTGCGCACCACGTCGGCCAGCTGGCCGCGGTAGTCCGGCGTGCCAAGGCGCGCCGGCTTGAGAAAAATGTCCTCCGCCATTTCAACCATGCCCGGCATGATCGAGGTGCCGCCGGTGAGCACGATGCCCGACGAGAGCACGCCTTCGTAGCCGGACTCGCGCACCACCTGGTGCACCATGGCGAACAGCTCTTCGACGCGCGGCTCGATCACGGCGGCAAGCGCCTGGCGCGACAGGTTGCGCGGCCCGCGGTCGCCCAGCCCCGGCACCTCGAGCGACTCGCCCGGATCGGCCAGCACCTGCTTGGCCATGCCGTAGCGGATCTTGATTTCCTCGGCTTCCGAAGTCGGGGTGCGCAGCGCCATCGCGATGTCGTTGGTGATCTGGTCGCCGGCGATCGGGATGACGGCCGTGTGGCGGATTGCGCCGTCCGAGAAAACGGCGATGTCGGTGGTGCCGCCGCCGATGTCGATCAGGACCACGCCCAGCTCTTTTTCGTCCGGTGTGAGCACCGCATCGGCGGACGCCATCGGCTGCAGGATCAGATCCGATACTTCAAGGCCGCAACGGCGCACGCACTTGACGATGTTCTGGACCGCCGATACCGCGCCGGTGACGATGTGCACGCGCACTTCAAGCCGGATGCCGCTCATGCCGATCGGCTCGCGCACATCCTCCTGGCTGTCGACGATGAATTCCTGCGGCACCGTGTGCAGCAGTTGCTGGTCGGTCGGGATGTTGACCGCCTTGGCCGTTTCGATCACGCGCGCCACGTCGGTGCCGGTCACTTCCTTGTCCTTGATGGCCACCATGCCGCTCGAATTGAAGGAGCGGATATGGCTGCCGGCGATGCCCGCATAGACGTTGCGGATCTTGCAGTCGGCCATGAGCTCGGCTTCTTCCAGAGCGCGCTGAATCGATTCGACCGTCGCCTCGATGTTGACGACGACTCCTTTCTTCAGACCTTTCGATTCATGCTGACCGAGTCCGATGACTTCGTGGCGTCCGTCGGACATCACTTCGGCCACCACCGCCACCACTTTCGAGGTGCCGATATCGAGACCGACGATCAGGTTTTTCGCGTCTTTTGTCATTTATGTCGCCTACTGTATGTGCTTGCTTGTTGTCTTGCCGGTTGAATTGCTGGTCTTTCCTGCCGCCGCCTTCACAGGCTTGCCCGCGTCCGCCGGCACCTTCAGTCCCGCCGCCGACAGCGCCAGCCCGTTCGGATAGCGCATGTCGATCGTGTCGATGCCGTCCCGCAGCCGGCTGGCCAGCTGCGGATAAATCCCCACCAGTCGCGCAACGCGCGTTTTCAGGGTGGTCTTGTCCTGCTCCCGTCCCAGCGCCACGCTGGTGCCGTTATCGAGCGTCACGGTCCACGCATAACGGCTCGACAGGCTCAATGCCTTCGGCAGCATCCCGCTCGGCGCGAACCAGATGCCCAGTTCGGCATAGCGCGCCAGCACTTCCTTCTCGCTGCCCTCCGGCCCGTTCAACTGCGGCAGCTCGTGATCCTCGTCCGCCTCGGCCAGGTTGGCGGTAAACAGGTCGCCCTTGATCGAGAGCAGGCGTCCGTCCTCGCCCCAGGTGCCGAGCGCCTCGTGCTCCTCGACCGCCACGATCAACTGGTCGGGCCATTCGCGCCTTACCGTCGCGCGCCGCACCCAGGGCACCGATTCGAACGCCGTACGCACCTGGTCCAGGTTGGTCGTGAAAAAATTTCCCTTTATCCGTCCTGCCGCACCTGCGCGCAAGGTCAGATGATTCACATGCTTCAAGGGCATGCCGTCCATGCTTTCGACGCTCACCGTGCGCAAGGTGAACATCGGCAGCTGCGAAACCCACCACACCCCCGACGCGATGCATGCCAGCACCACCAGTGCCATCAGGGCGCTGGCGGTCGCATTCAGGGCGCGCACGTCTTGCCACATCGTGTACTTAGCCCTTGCCCTTGATCGTCTTCAGGCGCGCCGATGCGAGAATCTCCACGCACAAATCTTCGTAGCCGATACCGACCGCGCGCGCCGCCATCGGCACCAGCGAATGACCTGTCATGCCGGGCGAGGTGTTCACCTCGAGCAGGAACGGCTTGTTGTCTGCCTCGCGCAGCAGCACGTCGACCCGGCCCCAGCCTTCGCAGGCCAACGCGCGGTAGGCTTGCAGCGCGATGCGCTCCATTTCGGCGGCCGTGGCCGCGTCCAGCACGGCCGGGCAGTAGTACTTGGTATCGTCGGTAAAATATTTGTTCTGGTAGTCGTAATTGCCCTCCGGCGCCACGATCTCGACAATCGGCAGCGCGCGCGCGCCGGCCCCCTGCCCCAGCACGGCGACCGTGAACTCGCGCCCGGTGACGAATTCCTCGGCCAGCACCACGTCGTCGAAGGTGGCCGCCAGGTCGTAGGCCGCTTTCAACTGCCCGGCCGCGCTGACCTTGGTGATGCCGATGGTCGAGCCTTCGTGCGGCGGCTTGACGATCAGCGGCAGGCCGATCTGCGCCACCACCTGGGCCAGGTCGGAATGGGCGTCGAGCGACGCGTATTGCGGCGTCGGCAGGCCGTGCATCAGCCAGATCATCTTGGTGTAGATCTTGTCCATGCCGATCGCGCATGCCATCACGCCGCTGCCGGTGTAGGGAATGCCGAGCAGTTCGAGCGCGCCCTGGATGCTGCCGTCCTCGCCGAAGCGCCCGTGCAGCGCAATGAACACGCGGTCGAATTTTTCCGCCGCCAGTTCGGCCAGGCTGCGCTGGCCCGGATCGAACGGGTGGGCGTCGACGCCGCGGTTTCGCAGTGCCTGCAGCACGCCGGTGCCCGACATGATGGAGATGTCGCGTTCGGCGGAGTGTCCGCCCAGGAGCACGCCGACCTTGCCGAATGCCTTTGCGTCAGTGGGAGAAAATGCGCTCACGTTCAAGCCTCTGTATAGGTAGTCAGTTTATTGGGGATGCCGCTGATCGAACCGGCGCCCATGGTGATCACGACGTCGCCATCGCGCACCACGTTCATGATCGCGTCCGGCATGTCGGCGATCGCTTCGACGAAAATCGGCTCGATCCTGCCGCCCACGCGCAGCGCATGCGCCAGCGAGCGGCCGTCGGCGGCCACGATGCGCGCCTCGCCGGCGCTATACACGTCGGCCAGCAGCAGCACGTCCGGGGTGGCCAGCACCTTGACGAAGTCTTCGAACAGGTCGCGCGTGCGGGTGAAGCGGTGCGGCTGGAACGCCAGCACCAGGCGCCGCCCCGGATAGGCGCCGCGCGCGGCCGCCAGCGTGACCTCGGTTTCCACCGGATGGTGGCCGAAGTCGTCGACCAGCGCGAAACTGCCGCCGGCCGCAAGCTTGATCTCGCCATAGCGCGTGAAGCGGCGCCCGACCCCGTGGAACTCGGCCAGCCCTTGCTGGGTGGCGCTGTCCGGAATGCCGATTTCGCGCGCGATCGCGATCGCCGAACAGGCGTTCTGCACGTTGTGCATGCCGGGCTGGTTCAGCACGAAGTCGGTGTCGGGGTAGCCGTCCTGGAGCACGGTGAAGTGCATCTGCAGGCCAACCGCGCTGGCATTTACCGCACGCACCTGGGCGTCAGGGCTGAAGCCGTAGGTCGTGATCGGCTTGGAGACGTAGGGGATGATGTCGCGCACGTGCGCATCGTCCACGCACAGCATCGCGCGTCCGTAGAACGGCAGGCGGTGCGTGAAGTGGACGAAGGCCTGCTTGAGCTTTTCGAAGTCGTGCTCGTAGGTCTCCATGTGATCGGCATCGATGTTGGTGATGACTTCGATCATCGGGGTCAGGTTCAGGAACGAGGCGTCCGATTCATCGGCCTCGGCCACGATGTATTCGCCGGTGCCCAGCTTGGCGTTGGCGCCGGCGCTGTTGAGACGCCCGCCGATCACGAAGGTCGGGTCGAGCCCGCCCTGCGCCAGCACCGATGCGACCAGGCTGGTGGTGGTGGTCTTGCCGTGCGTGCCGGCGATGGCGATGCCGCGCTTCAGGCGCATCAGCTCGCCGAGCATGATCGCACGCGGCACCACCGGGATCAGGGCGGCGCGTGCCGCCACCACTTCCGGATTGTCCTCGTGCACCGCGGTCGAGGTCACGACCGCGTCGGCGCCGGCCACGTTTTGCGCGTCGTGCCCGAGCGTCACCTTGGCGCCCAGGCTGGCCAGGCGCTGGCTGGCCGCGTTGCTGCCCAGGTCCGAGCCCGACACGGTGTAGCCGAGATTAAGCAGGACCTCGGCGATGCCGCTCATGCCGCTGCCACCGATGCCGACGAAGTGGATGTTCTTTATCTTGTGTTTCATGTCTTGTTTACCGATCCTGCAAGTTGTTCGAGTACCTGCGCGATGGCGTCGTTCGCATCGCGTTTGCCGACCGCGCGCGCGGCGACGGCCATCTCGCGGCAGCGCTCGCGCGTCAGCGATTGCAGCAGCTGCGCCATGCTGGCCGCGTCGAGCTGCGCCTGCGGCAGATGAATCGCCGCCTTCTGCCCTGCCATCCACTGCGCATTGTCGCGCTGGTGGCTGGTCGTTGTCGCCACGAATGGCACCAGCACGCTCGCCACGCCGGCCGCCGTCAGCTCGGACACGGTAATCGCGCCGGCGCGGCAGATCACCAGGTCGGCGTCGGCGTAGCAGGCCGCCATGTCGTCGATGAAGTCGACCACGGTCGCTTCGACGCCGGCCTTGCCGTAGGTCGCGCGCAGCGCATCGATGTTCTTCTTGCCCGACTGGTGAGTGACGAGCGGGCGCGCCGCCAGCGGCAGCAGCGCCAGCGCGGCAGGCACGCTGTCGTTGAGCACCTTCGCGCCCAGGCTGCCGCCCACCACCAGGATGCGCAGCGCGCCGCTGCGCCCTTCAAAGCGCTGCTGCGGCGGCGCCACCGCCAGGATTTCGGTGCGTACCGGGTTGCCGGTCACGACGGCCTTGCCGGCGGCGCGCCCGAAATCGGCCGGGAAACCGAACAGCACGCGTTGCGCCAGCGGCGCCAGGGTTTTGTTCGACAGCAGCAGCGCGGCGTCGGCGTTGACCAGCGCCAGCGGAACGCCGCGCAGGCGCGCCATCATCCCGCCCGGCACGGTGACGTAGCCGCCCATGCCCAGCACCACGTCCGGCTTGCGCCGTCCGATGAAGCGCAGGCAGCTGGCAAAGCTGGCAGCGAGCTTGAAGGCGCCGCTCACGGTATGGCGCAGCCCCTTGCCGCGCATGCCGGAAAAATCGATGGCGTCGAGCGCGATGCCGTGTTTCGGCACGATGTCCTGCTCCATGCCGTGCGTGGTGCCCAGCCAGCTCACCTCCCAGCCGCGCTGGCGCATGGTCTGCGCGATCGCGATGCCCGGGAAAATATGCCCGCCGGTGCCGGCCGCCATGATCATCAGTTTTTTCATGGTCGTCCACCCCGCATCATGACCCTGTTTTCATAGTCGATGCGCAGCAGGATGGCCAGCCCGACGCAGTTGATCAATACGCCGGTGCCGCCGTAGCTCATCAGCGGCAAGGTCAGTCCCTTGGTCGGCAGCAGGCCCAGGTTCACGCCCATGTTGATGAAGGTCTGCACTCCGATCCAGATGCCGATGCCCTTGGCCGCGAGGCCGGCGAAGGTCTGGTCGATCGCGATTGCCTGGCGCCCGATGTCGAAGGCGCGCTTGACCAGCCAGTAGAACGTCACGATCACCACCAGCACCCCGGCCAGGCCGAGCTCCTCGCCGATCACGGCCAGCAGGAAGTCGGTATGCGCCTCCGGCAGGTAGTGCAGCTTCTCGACGCTGCCGCCCAGTCCCACGCCGAAAAATTCGCCGCGCCCGAATGCGATCAGCGAATGGGTCAGCTGGTAGGCCTTGTCGAGCGCATTGCCCTCTTCCCACGGGTCGAGATAGGCGAACATGCGCGCGCGGCGGAACGGCGAGAGCGCGATGATGGCCGTGAAGATCATCACCAGCAGCGCGCCGATGCCGCCGAACCAGATCAGGTTGATCCCGCCCAGGAACAGGATGCCCATCGCGATGCAGACGATCACGCCGAACGCGCCCAGGTCCGGCTCGAGCAGGAGCAGCAGGCCGACCAGCCCGATGGCGCCGGCCATCGGCATGAAGCCCTTGGTCAGCTTGTGCATGTACTCCTGCTTGCGCACCGTGAAGTCGGCCGCGTACAGCACCGCGACGATCTTCATCAGTTCGGACGGCTGCAGATTGAATACCTTGAGCGAGAGCCAGCGGCGCGCGCCATTGACGACCACGCCCACGCCCGGGATCAGCACCAGCACCAGCAGCGCCAGGGTGGCCACGAACAGGTAGGGCGCGAGGCGCTGCCAGGCGGCGACCCGGATCCGGAACACGACCAGGCCGACCAGCAGCGAGACGGCGATGAAAATCGCCTGGCGCTTGAGGAAATAAGTGTTCGTGTAGTTGGCGAACTTGGGCGAATCGACCAGCGAGATCGAGGCCGAGTACACCATCACCATCCCGAACAGCATCAGCAGCACGGTCACCCACACCAGCGGCTGGTCGTACTCCATCATCCTGGAGGCGCGCGCGCGCGTGCTCGTCAGGGCGTCGGCCGACGATCCGGAGAACTTGAATGGCAGTTGCAGGGCCATCAGATGTCCTGTCCTTTCGCCAGTGCCAGTTCGCGCACCGCATCGACGAACACCTGCGCGCGATGTGCGTAATTGGTGAACATGTCGAGGCTGGCGCAGGCCGGCGAGAGCAGCACGGCATCGCCCGCCTGGGCCTGCGCAGCGCACCAGCGCACGGCCTC
>JBAQKU010000180.1:0-8579 GCA_049301315.1 Telluria sp. | reverse complement strand
CGCCAAGGGGGCCGCCGGCCAAGGCGACGCAGGGCGAGCGCAGCGCGCAGCCCAAGGGCGAGTCGCGCCTGCCGTTTCGCACGCCGCTGCCTCCGATTACGTTTCCCGAGGACTTGCCGGTCTCGGGCCGGCGCCAGGACATCGCCAGGGCGCTCACGGAAAACCAGGTCATCATCGTGTCGGGCGAAACCGGTTCGGGCAAGACCACCCAGCTTCCCAAGATCTGCCTGGAGCTGGGACGCGGCCAGAAGGGCCTGATCGGTCACACCCAGCCGCGCCGCATCGCCGCCTCCTCGACCGCCAAGCGGATCGCGCAGGAACTGGGCTCGCCGCTGGGCGAGCATGTCGGCTTCAAGGTGCGCTTTAACGATACGCTCTCGCGCGGGGCATCGGTCAAGCTGATGACGGACGGTATCTTGCTGGCCGAGACCCAGACCGACCCGATGCTGCGCAACTACGACACCATCATCATCGACGAGGCGCATGAACGCAGCCTGAATATCGACTTCCTGCTTGGCTACCTGAAGCAGCTGCTGCCGCGCCGCCCCGACCTGAAAGTGATCATCACCTCGGCCACGATCGACGCCGACCGTTTCGCGCGCCATTTCGGCCAGCCGGGCAAGCCGGCGCCGGTGATCGAGGTGTCGGGCCGCCTGTACCAGGTCGAACTGCGCTACCGTCCGGTGGACCGCGACCCGGTCGCGCCGGGGGCGCCGGAATCGGGCAAGCCGCTGCCGAAGGCGGCCGCCGCGCGCGAGAAGCGCGACCTGATCGACGCCATTGTCGAAGGCGTGGACGAATTGTGCCGCATCGGCTCGGGCGACGTGCTGGTGTTCCTGCCGGGCGAGCGCGAGATCCGCGACTGCGCCGAGGCGCTGCGCAAGCACCATCCGCCGCATGTGGAGATATTGCCCTTGTTCGCGCGCCTGTCGGTGGAGGAGCAGGAGCGCGTTTTCAAGATCAGCAATGCGCGCCGTATCGTGCTGGCGACCAACGTGGCCGAGACCTCGCTGACGGTGCCGGGCATCCGCTACGTGGTCGACGCCGGCCTGGCGCGCGTGAAGCGCTACAGCTACCGCAACAAGGTCGAACAGCTGCAGATCGAGCCGATTGCGCAATCGGCGGCGAACCAGCGCGCCGGCCGTTGCGGGCGCGTCGCCGATGGCGTGTGCATCCGCCTGTACGAGGAACAGGATTTCCTGCAGCGCCCGAAATTTACCGAGCCCGAGATCCTGCGCTCGTCGCTGGCGGCCGTCATCTTGCGCATGAAGTCCTTGCACCTGACCGACGTCGAGACCTTTCCCTTCATCGAGCCGCCGCAGGCGCGCGCGATCGCGGACGGCTACCAGCTGCTGCAGGAAGTCGGCGCGGTCGACGAGACCAATGCGCTCACGCCGCTCGGCCACAAGCTGGCCAAGCTGCCGCTCGATCCGCGCGTCGGCCGCATGATCCTGGCCGCGCAGGACAACGCCTGCCTGAGCGAGATGCTGATCGTCGCGTCCGCGCTGTCGGTGCAGGACCCGCGCGACCGCCCGATGGAGTTCCAGCAGGCGGCCGACGAGGCGCACAAGAAGTTCGCCGACGAGAAGTCCGAGTTCCTGAGCTACATAAAAATCTGGAAGTGGTTCGAAGCGGCCATCGAGCACAAGAAGACCAATCGCCAGCTGCAGGAAACCTGCCGCAGCAATTTCCTGTCGCAGGTGCGCCTGCGCGAGTGGCGCGACGTGCATTCGCAGCTGCTCACGATCGTGCGCGAACAGGGCTGGCGCCTCAACGAGCTGCCCGCGACCTACGACAACCTGCACCTGGCGCTGCTCACCGGCCTGCTCGGCAACATCGGCTTCAAGGCCGACGACGAGCCGGGCGCCGGCTACCTGGGCGCGCGCGGCATCAAGTTCCATATCTGGCCCGGTTCCTCGCTGCTCAAGAAGCCCGGCAAGTGGGTCATGGCCGCCGAACTGGTCGAGACCACGCGCCTGTACGCGCGTTGCGTGGCGCAGATCCAGCCCGAGTGGATCGAAAAAGTGGGCAGCCACCTGCTGAAAAAATCATGGGGCGAGCCGCGCTGGGAAAAGCGCGCCGCGCAGGTGAGCGCGTCCGAGCGCGCGACCCTGTACGGGCTGGTGGTGTACAGCCAGCGCCGCATCAACTACGGGCAGTTCAATCCGGTCGAGGCGCGCGAGATTTTCATCCGCGATGCGCTGGTGGCGGGCGACTTCGACACGCGCGCCCCGTTCTTCGCGCACAACCACAAGCTGGTCAGGGAAATCGAAAACCTCGAGCACAAGTCGCGCCGCCTGGACGTGCTGGTCGACGAGCAGCTGATCGCGGCGTTCTACGACAAGCTGATTGCGGCCGATGTCGTCAACGGCGCCGGCTTCGAGAAGTGGCACAAGGATGCGACCTTGAGCGATCCGAAGCTGCTGTTTCTCAATCGCGAAGAGCTGATGCGGCACGAGGCGGCCGGGGTGACGACCGAGCTGTTCCCGAAATCGCTGGCGGTGACCGGGCTCGAGATGGCGCTCAGCTATCACTTCGAACCGGGCAGCCTGCGCGACGGCGTGACGATGGCGGTGCCGCTGTTCGCGCTGAACCAGCTGCCGCGCGAGCGCTGCGAATGGCTGGTGCCGGGCATGCTCAAGGAGAAGGTGCACCTGCTGCTCAAGTCGCTGCCGCAGAAACTGCGGCGCCATTGCGTGCCGCTGCCCGATTACGCGGCGCGCTTTTGCGAGCGCGTGCAGGAGGCCGGCACCTTCGGGCGGGGCGACCTGATCGACGCGCTGATCGCCGACATCCGTACCCAGGCCGGCCTGATGGTGCTCTCCACCGATTTCAAGGTCGAGACTTTGCCAGCGCACCATTTCATGAATTTCAAGGTGGTCGACGAGCATGGCCGCCAGCTCGACATGGGGCGCAACCTGCCAGCCCTGCAGGCCGAGTTCGGCGGCCAGGCGCGCCAGAGTTTCCAGAAGATGGCCGAGGCGACAGCGGCAAGCCTGCCGGCCGTGACGCCGTCGGTGGCGCCGGCCAAAGGAAAAGCGGGCGGCGCGGCCGCGCCCGTTTCGGCCGCGCCCAAGGTCAGCGAGCATACCGGCCTGACCAGCTGGAGCTTTGGCGAGCTGCCCGAGCTGCTTGAAATCACCCAGGGCAAGCTGACCCTGATCGGCTTCCCGGCGCTGGTCGACAAGAGCACGCATTGCGATCTGGAAGTGTTCGACGACCCGACCGTGGCGGCGCGCACCCATCGCATCGGCCTGCGCCGCCTGTTCGCCCTGCAGTTCAAGGAGCAGCTCAAGTTCGTCGAGAAAAATATTCCTGGGTTGCAGCAGATGGGCATGCAGTTCATGGCGCTCGGCTCGCAGGAGGAGTTGCGCGACCAGATCATCCAGAAGGCGATCGAGATCGCCTGCCTGCAAGATCCGCTGCCGGCCGATGCGGCCTCGTTCAACCAGCGCAGGGAGGAGGGCAAGTCGCGCCTGGGCTTGCTTGTCAATGAGATCGCCCGCCTGGTGTCGCAGGTGCTGGCCGAATTCCATGGCTTGCCCAAGAAGTTGCAGGGTGTGCAGGCGCAGGCCGCCGCCGACATGCAGGCCCAGTTGCAGGGCCTGGTGCATAAGCGCTTTTTATCTGACAACGATTACGCGCAGCTGGCGCACTTCCCGCGTTACCTGAGGGCAATCAACGTGCGCATCGAGAAACTGCGCGGCGACCCGGCGCGCGACGCCAGGCTCATGGCCGAGTGGAACGGCGCAGCCACCCAGTTCCTGCGCCTGTCGCGCGACCGCCTGGCGGGCAAGAACACCGACCCCAGGATGGTCGAGTTCCGCTGGATGCTCGAAGAGCTGCGCGTGTCGCTGTTTGCGCAGGAGTTGCGCACCCCCATGCCGGTATCGGCCAAGCGCCTGCAAAAGGTGTGGGAGTCGATGCAGCGCTAACGCGCCTGCCGCGTTGGCGCCGCCGCGTTGCTCAATGCGGCATTGCGCCGCCCACGCTCGAACCGGTGGCCGGGCCGGAGCGCACGCCCATGGGCGTGCCGCTCAGGGTCGGATCGGTGCCGTAGAAGGAATGGATCTGGTTGGACCAGCCCACGTCGGTCATGTCGGGCCAGTGGTCTTTGTCGAAGCCGGGGGCGTTTTTCAGGCGTTCCTTGTCGACATTGAGCACAAAGCGCGTGTTGACGGTGTCGAGGTGCAGTGCCTGCCAGGGCACCGCGAACAATTTTTCGCCCAGTCCCAGGAAACCCCCGAATGCGAGCACGGCATAGGCCACCTGTCCGGTACGCATGTCGAGCATGATTTCCTTGATGTCGCCAAGATCGTCTTCCTGCCCATTGACGACGCCGTCGCCGATGAGGGTATCGGCACCCATGAGCGCGGGGCCTGGGCCTTCGCTGTCGCGGTCTTTGTACATCCCATAGGTATCGCGGTCTAGGTAGCTCATCTTTCATCTCCTGTGATATCTCAAGTTTCCGCGCCAGGACAGGGCGGGATGCTGCCGTGAGTTGATCACCTCACTTGACCCAGACTAAGTTGTCGCGGCCAGTGCTGTTTGATGTGCCTCAATCGTGCCTGTGCGGCCATTTCTGGCAAAACTGTTGTGTTAACGCTGAAATGAGCGCCAACGCACAGAGCGGCTGTTGCGGCTTGGATATTCTGGAAAAAAACCTGGAGGCTACACCATGATGTTCGTATCAGATCGCTGCAACAATGCCGGCCCGCTCGGCAAACCCATTCCAACCCGCTCGTTCGGCGCGGCCCTGTTCGCGCGCCTGCAAGGGTTCTCGATCACGAGGCTGCGCTGGTAAAAGCGGGCCACCGGCATCGCCTTCAGATCAGGAACATCGCGGCCGCCACGACGGTCGGCATCAGCGCGCCGAGCAACAGGCCGAGTGCCCCGATCGATTCTTCGTCGAAGCCGTTGCGCAGCAGGGCCGCGCCGGCTGGATTGGGCGCATTCGCGATCACGGTCAGCCCGCCGCCGGCCACCGCGCCTGCCATCAGCATGTATTTGTGCTGGTCAGACAGTCCCACAATGAGCGAGCCGAGGTAGGTCAGGGCGGCGTTGTCGGTAATCGCGGTCAGCCCGAGCGCGCCGAAAAACAGCGCGGTCGTCCCGAGACTGGACACGAGCGGCTGCAGCCACCATTGCTGCATGCCGCCCAGTACCACCAGTCCGGCCAGGAAGAATCCGACCAGCAGGCCTTCTTTCAGTATCAGCGGGTCCTGATACTGCTGGTACGCCTGGGTAAAGCCCAGGAACAGCATGAACAGGCCGAGGAACAGCACCGGATGGTGGGCCATCAACACCACCGCGGCCAGGAATGCCAGGTGGATGGCGGCCACCGCCGGCGGTACGCGCGGCCCGGCCGTCCCCTCGGCGACAGGGGCGAGCGGGCTCAGATGCTTGCGCAACAGCATCGTGATGCCGGTCGCGTTGATCAGCACGGCAATCGCCGCCTTCCAGCCGAAGGTGCTGGCCATGAAGGCGCTGTCCCAGCCCCAGGTGGCGGCCACCATCAGCACCGGCGGCGCGGCGTAGGAGGTGAGCGTGCCGCCGATCGAGACGTTGACGAACAGCACGCCGAGCGCGCCGTATTTGAGCCATTCGGGGATGCCTTTGTGGAACGTCAGCGGGGCCAGGATCAGCGCTGCCAGCGTCATTGCGGCCGGTTCGGTCACGAACGAGCCGGTCAGCGGGACCAGCGCCAGGCCGAGCCAGACCAGCACCAGTTCGGTGCGCAGCGGGGCGAAGCGGGCGATGGAGCTGAGCAGGCTGCGCATGGTTTCGAGCACCGGGCGAGAGGCGGCCACGACCATGACGACGAACACGAACAGCGGTTCGCCGTACTTGCGCGATTCGGTGTAGGAAATGGCCGCGTCGCTGCCTGCGATGAAGGCCATCGCGACGATCAGCACGAAGGCCCAGAAGCCGAACACCACCTCGACCTCGCCGAGCAGGTGGAACAGGCCGGCATGGCGCGGGTGGCGGTGGCTGAGGCCGTCGAAGGCCTTGGTGGCGAAGGTGTGCAGCAGTGCAAGCCCGAACAGGATCGCGCCAACTAATTGCATGGTATCCAAATCAATGTCCCTATCTTTTTTAAGAATATATGTCCCGAGGGACGGCAGTTATTGCTGCGGCAGTTCGAACGCATTGCTCAGGTCGCCCATCCGGGCACGCACCCCAGGCAAGGCTTCGAGCTTGAAGCGGCGCGTCAGGAACTGCAGGATCGAGGTCGTGTCGTACACCGTGTGGTCGACGTAACCCTTCTTCGCGTACGGCGAAACGATGATCGCGGGAATCCGGCTGCCCGGCCCCCAGCGGTCGCCCTTGGGCGGGGCGGCATGATCCCAGAACCCCCCGTTTTCATCGTAGGTAATGATGATGGCCATGTGTTTCCACTGAGGCGAAGCCTTCAGCCTGGCCACCAGCTCAGCCAGGTGGATGTCGCCCTGCATCACGTTGGCGTAGCCGGGGTGTTCGTTGAGCTTGCCCTCCGGCTTGTAGAACGACACCTGCGGCAGCATGCCCTTGTCGATGTCGGCCAGAAAATCGCTTCCGTCCTTCAGGTGCAGCGCGCGATCCTTGCTGCCCGGCGCAAAGCGCAGGAAGTAATTGAACGGCTGGTGGTGCGGCTGGTAGTCGATGGGGCCGTCGTAGATGTGGCGCCGATCGCGCAGCGCCTCGTTGTAGCCGCCCGCATACCACTTCCAGCTCACGTTGCGGGCCGACAGCGTGTCGCCGATGGTCTTGCCGGTCTGCGGCGGCAGCGGATGCCTGGCCGGGTCGGCCAGCGCCGGGTCGCCCCCGGGCGCAGGTTCGATGCCGCTTGGCTGGTAGCTGGGCTGGACCGTATTGATGGTGTAGCCGTCCGGCGTGAGCGCACCGTCGTGGAACTGCGGCGGGCCGTCGGCCGCTTTCTCGGGTGACCCGGACTTGAGGCGCAGCTTGCCGTCGGCGTCGAGCTGGGCGTGCATTTTTTTCGGGGCGTCCGGAAACTGCGGGGTGCAGGCGCAGGCGAGCCACATGTGATTCAGGTAGGAGCCCCCGAAGGCGGCCATGAAGAAGTTGTCGGCCAGGGTGTATTCACGCGCGATGCGCCACAGGGGCAGCTGCGAGCCGTCGTAGTAGCCCATGGGCAGGGCGCCGGCATCGGTGTAGGCCACGAACATGTCGTTCTTGCCGCCGTTGATCTGCAACTGGTTCTGGTAGAAACGGTGGGTCAGGTCGCGCGTGGCGCTGGCGAGCGGCAGGTTGACGGGCGGCGCGTCGATGCGGAAAGGCCCGTTCGGCATCGCCAGCGGGTACAGCGGATCGGGTTCCTTGCCTTTTTTCCAAACCGGCGGCAAGGCCGCCAGCACGCTGCCGTCGCGCTCGCGCTGCACGCTGCCGTTGCGCGGCGTCGCCTGCAGCACGCCGTTGGCGCCGGGGAACAGGCCATACAGGTTGTCGAAGCTGCGGTTCTCGCCGTAAATCACGACCACGGTCTCGATTTGTTCGAGCCCGGCCGGGCGGGCGCTGCAGCGGCATGGGTCAAGGCCGGCTGGACGGCGAGCGCAAGAAGGGCGATGCAGGTGTTTTTCATTGTTGGAGCCGGGACGGGACGAAGGGCTATTATTTCACTTTTTTGCCCGCCATACATAACTGCTTGGTAAGGGTACTCGGGCACGTCTTGTCATTTTAGTTATATCAGCGTTTGATCTGCAACTATCCCGGGCGGCGCGGACGCACGGAAAAAAAGATAGGCCTTGCCAAAACCGGATTCAAATAGTACTGTATATTCGTCCAGTACTTCTGAGTCCGCTACCATGACCTGTCCTGATTCCCTTGCCGCACCGCAGGCCTTGCACCCGTCGCTCTGGCGCGCTTCGCAGCTGGCGCATTCGGCCACGCGCTGCATCGATACCGGCCATCCGGCCCTGTCGGCCCAGCTGCCAGGCGGCGGCTGGCCTGTCGGCACCCTCATCGACCTGCTGCTGCAGCAGCCGGGCATTGGCGAGCTTCGCCTGTTGCGTCCGGCCCTGCTGAAAGTGGCCAGGCGCCGCATCGTGCTGCTGCAGCCGCCGCACCCGCCGCAGGCGCTGGCGCTGGCCGCGCTCGGGCTGGAACCGTCGCAACTGATCTGGCTGCGCAGCAGCCGCAGCGCCGACGCCTTGTGGGCGGCAGAACAGGTGCTGCGCAGCGGCAGTTGCGGCGCGCTGCTGTTCTGGCCGGGCCGCGCGGGGCACAACCATGCGCGTGGCGAAACGCTGCGCCGCCTGCACCTGGCCGCGCAAAACGGCGAAACGCTGTTTTTCATGCTGCGTCCGCTCGCCGCGGCCCAGGACGCCTCGCCCGCGCCGCTGCGCCTGAGCCTGCGTCCGGCCGCCGGCGGCATCGACATCGGCTTCGTGAAACGCCGGGGACCGCAGCGCGATGCGCCGCTGTTCCTGCCCCTGACACCTTCTTTATTGCAGCGCCATGCGTCTTTGGATCGGCCTCTACCTGCCCCAGCTCCCGCTCGAGGTATTTTGCCCGAACTGGTCGGGTGACAACGCCAGCGTGGTACTGGAACAGGAGCGCGTGCTGGCCGTGTCGCCCGC
>JBAQKU010000179.1:0-11795 GCA_049301315.1 Telluria sp. | reverse complement strand
CGCATCCTGCGCGCACGCCCGGCGCGCGCGATCATGTGTTCGTTATACATGGCTCGATCCCTCCAAGATTGCACATCGATTTCCAGGCTTGCGGCGCAACAGTGCCAACGCAGCCAGGCCGAGGCCGAACATGAAACAGGCCAACGGTTCCGGCACCGCCATCATGCCGGGCGTGAGAGGGAGGCAGTCCCGCTCGCGCCGGCAAGGGACGAGGCCATTGCTTCTTGAATAGTAGGATTTGGACAATAAAGAACATTGATATTTCTTCAATGTTCAGGGGGAATGTTCCGCGCGGAACGCGCGGAAGGAATGCGGGGGCGTGGCGGCGCGATTCAGGGCTGCTTGGCGCGCAACATGCGCAGCTTGCCGACTATGCCGAACGGAAAGAAGTAGATGGACAGCACGAACAGCACGCCCAGCCACAGCATCCAGCGGTCCGGATGCAGCGCTTCGGCCAGGAAGGGCACGCCGGCCAGCGCCGAGGAGCCTTGGGCCATCAGCGCCTTGAGGTAATTTTGCGCAATGATGAACAGGGTCGCGCCGATCACCGCGCCGTACATCGTGCCCATGCCGCCGATCACGACGATGAGCAGGATGTCGGTCATCACTTCGAAGCCGAGCATGGTCTTGGGGCCGACATAGCGCAGCCACAGCGCCATCAGCGCGCCGGCCAGCGCGGCCACCAGCGCCGCCAGGCAGTTGGCCCAGATCCGGTACACCATGGTGCGGTAGCCAAGCGCCTCGGCGCGGAACTCGTTTTCGCGGATCGCCTGCAGCACCCTCCCGAACGGCGAATTGACCAGCCGCAGCAGGAACAGGAACAGCACCAGGCAGCCGCCGAACACGATGTAGTAGGTAATCAGCTTGCCGTCGATGGCGCGTCCGAAGATGTCGGCGTCGATCAGCCGGAAGCCCGGCGTGAGCAGTTCGGGCACGCTGAAGGTCTTGCCGTCCTCGCCGCCGGTCAGGTCCGACAGTTGCGAGGCCAGCACCGCGAACGAGGAGGCGACGGCCAGCGTGATCATGGCGTAGAAGATGGCGCGCACGCGCAGCGCGAACAGGCCGACGACGAGGGCGAGCACCAGGGTGAGCGCGAGCGCGAGCAGCAGGCCGCCGGCCGCCGCGCTCCAGGACGGTTCGCCGCTGGCGAGCGCGAGCCCGATGCCGTAGGCGCCGATCCCGAAGAACATGGTGTGCGCGAACGAGACGATGCCGGTGTAGCCGAGCAGCAGGTCGTAGGATGCGACCAGCACGATGTACACGCAGATGGTGGCGGCGGTGTTGAGCGGGCGCGCGCCGCTGGTGAGGAAGGGCGCCAGCGCCAGTCCCAGGAAAATGAGCAGCAGCGCGCCCGACAGCACGCGGCTGCGCGGCAGGTCGCCCGAGAGCAGTTGTTTGAGCATGATGATCCCTAGCGCCTTGCGTTGGAAAACAGGCCGGCCGGGCGCCACAGCAGGATGGCGATCATCAGGATGATGTTCGACACCAGCGCCACCTTGGGCGCGAGGAAGCCGGCGTAGTTGGCCACCAGCGCCATCAGCAGCGCGCCGATGAAGCAGCCGCCCACCGAGCCCAGGCCGCCGATGATGACGACGATGAAGATCATCACCATGATCTCGCCGCCCATGGACGCCGTCAGGGTCTCCTTGTACAGGCCCCACAGCACCCCGCCCAGCCCGGCCAGGGCGGAACCGGCCGCGAACACCGCGACGAACAGGCGGCGGATGCGGTAGCCCAGCGCTTCGACCATTTCGCGGTTCTCCACGCCGGCCCGGATCAGCAGGCCGATCTTGGTGCGGTTCAGCACCAGGAACATGGCGCCAAACACCACCAGGCCGATGACGACCGCCACCAGCCGGTATTTTTCGATGGCCGCGTCGCCCAGCAGGATGGCGCCGCGCAGGCCGGTTGGCAGCGGCAGGGCAATCTGCTCGGCGCCCCAGATCACGCTGATCAGCTGCTCGGCCACGATCATGCCGCCCATGGTGATCAGGATCTGCTTGAGGTGCTGGCCGTAGACCGGCGCGATGATGATGCGCTCGAAGGCCCAGCCCAGCAGGGCGGTGACCAGCATGGCCAGCGCGACGGCCAGTCCCAGCACGCCCAGGTTCAGGGCCAGCGAGTCCGCTTCGAGCCAGCCGCGCATCGGCAGCAGCACCATGGTGGCGGCGAACGCGCCGACCGAGACGAAGGCGCCGTGGCCGAAATTGAGCACGTCCATCAGGCCGAACACCAAGGTCAGGCCGCTGGCCATGATGAAGATCATCATGCCCATGGCCAGGCCGGCCACGGTCAGGGTGATCCAGGTCGGGAAGCTGCCCACCAGCGGCAGCGTGGCCAGCATCAGGAGCGGAACGAGCAGCAGCGGCGCGATGTCGCGCGGCGGGGCAGGCAGTACGGTGTCGGGCGCCAGCGCAGGTTGGAGGACGGTCACGGTGGTTTCCTATTGATGGGAGTCGAGCGAGAGGCCGAGCAGGCGCTGTTGCAGCTGCTCGTCCTCGACCAGGGCGCGCATGCTGCCGCTGTGGACCATGCGCCCGTCGTCCATCACGCATACGGTGTCGCCCAGCTTTTCCACGAAACTGAAATTCTGCTCGACCAGCAAGATGGTGGTATCGGTCGCCTTCAGTTCACGGAAGGCGGCGATCAGGTTGTCGATGATGGCCGGCGCCAGGCCCTTGGTCGGCTCGTCGACCAGCAGCAGCTTGCGCGGCTCGACGATCGCGCGCGCGATCGCCACCATCTGCTTCTGGCCGCCCGACAGGTTGCCGGCCGGGTAATTCCAGAATTTTTTCAGGGCCGGGAAAAAGCCGAAGATCCATTCGAGACGGGCGGTGTCGAGCGGACCGCTGCGCGCGGCCAGGTACAGGTTTTCGCGCACTGTCAGCTCGGAGAACACGGCCATGCTCTCGGGGACGTAGGCGATGCCGGCCTGCGCAATGTCGGGCGTGGGCAGGGCGCTGATGTCGCGGCCGTCGAAGTGCACGCTGCCCCGGCTCGCCTTCCACAGTCCCATCACGGTGCGCAAGGTGGTGGTCTTGCCGGCGCCGTTGCGCCCCAGCAGGACCGCCAGTCCGCCGCGCGGCACGATCAGGTCGACCCCTTGCAGGATGTGGTATTGCCCGATATGGGTGTGCACCCCGGAGAGCGTAAGCAGTGGTTCAGACATGGGCGGTTGTTGCGAAAGAGTCGGCTGATCTCTCATTGCCGACATCGATCCCGTCATTCCCGCGCAGGCGGGAACCCCATTTCGCAGCGTATCGATGCAGCCGGCATCAACGACATGCGCAAAAGATGGGGTTCCCGCGTGCGCGGGAACGACGGTTTTCACGCCTTCGTCGAAGGCCGTTTGGCGTTTCGCGACAGCCTCACGGACCGGGGTTCCTGTACCGAGGTAGGCTTGCTGCACGATGGGCGAGGCCATGACTTCGGCCGGATTGCCGTCCGCGACCAGGGCGCCGTTGTGCAGCACGATGATGCGGTCGGCCAGCTGGCGCACCACGTCCATCTTGTGCTCGACCAGCAGGATGGTGCGCTTGCGTTCGGCCTTGACCTGGCGGATCAGGTCCAGCACCACCGGCACTTCGTCCACGCTCATGCCGGCGGTCGGCTCGTCGAACATCATGATGGCCGGTTCCAGCGCAAGCAGGATCGCCACTTCCAGCTTGCGCTTGTCGCCGTGCGAGAGGTAGGCCACGTAGGTGGCGCGCCGCTCGGCCAGCGCGACGCGCTCGAGGTAGTGTTCGGCGCGCTCGATCAGTTCGGTGTGGCTGAACCAGACCGAAAACATGTTCAGGCCCAGGCGGGCCCGGCTTTGAACGGCCAGCCGCACGTTTTCGATCACGGTCAGGTTGGGGAACAGGTTGGTGAGCTGGAACGCGCGCCCGATGCCAAGCGCCGTGCGCCTGGCCGCGCCAAGGCGCGTGATGTCGGCCGCGCCCAGATGCACGCTGCCCGAGGTCGCTGCCAGCTGGCCCGACATCAGGTTGAAGTAGGTGGTCTTGCCGGCCCCATTGGGGCCGACGATGACGGTGAGCGTGCCCGGATAGAAATCGGCCGTCACCTGGTTGACCGCGACGTGCCCGCCGAAGCGGATCGACAGGTCGCGGGTGGACAGGGACGGCGTTTGTGGCGTCTCGGCTGCGCGGTCAGGCGTCATTTGATATCCTCCCTTCGCTGAACCGAGGGGATTCCTACGGCGCTCAAGCAAACACCTCTTGAGTCGCTTCGGTGGGGTGGGCACACGTGCCCACGCTCAACGAGACTGCCCAGGGGCGCGCGGCTTGGTTATCGCAACACGATTCCCTTGTGGGGAGCTTTACGGGTTTGAGCCGACACCATGCGCCCCCAGGACTCACATTCTCTCGACAGGCTTTACTTTCCGCATATCCTGCGGTAGTTGCTACAAAGGTTAGACACATGAGATTGCCAATAAGTTCAAACATTTTTACACCGGACGGCCTTGCCGTCCGCGCTATCCGGCGTGATTTTTTTATAGTGCCCGAACTGCTGCGCAGCTCGTCCCCGCCCAAACTCGACGGCTTCGCCTAGGGGTTGCTGCGCAACCGAATCGTTTGGACGGGGCTTGTCGCGCAACTGGTCAACGCTTGTTCATGACCGGCACCGGCAGTTCGCTGGCCGGAATTTCGCGCACCAGTTCCAGCAGGTCCCACTCGTTCTTCTGGTCCTTCTTGATGCGGAAGTGGTACATCGACTGCATCGCCTGGTGGTCTTGCTTGCGAAAGCTCATCTTGCCTTTGGGTGTCTCGAACTCCATGCCTTCCATGGCGGCGATGAGCTTTTCGCTGTCGCCCGAATTGGCCTTGGTGAGCGCGCTCACGACCGCGCTGGCGGCGGCGAAGCCGCCGGCGGTGAACATGTCGGGCGGCGCCTTGAAGCGCTTGGTGTGTTCGGCCACCAGCCAGTCGTTCATTTTGTTTTTCGGGAACGCATAGTAGTAGTAAATCGTGCCTTCGGTGCCGACGAAGTTCTTCCAGGTTCTCATCACCGGCAGGATGTTGCCGCCCGGGGCAAGCGCAATGCCGTAGCGCTCCGGCTTCATGTCGGCGATCTTGTTCATCGGGTTGGCGCCGGCCCAGATGATGCCCAGCACGCGCGGCTGCGGCTTGTTCTTGAGCGCGTCGAAAATGCGCTGCGCCGAGGCGGTGAAGTCGGACGCGCCTTGCGGCGCATATTCCTCGTGCACCACGCTCGCCTTGCTGCCGGTCGCGGCCAGCGCATCCTTGCCGGCCTTGACCGCGTCGCGCCCGAACGCATAGTCCTGCGCCAGGAAGGCGACGCTGCCCGACTTGAGCGTGCTGGCCGCCGCCAGCCCGTCCTGCATCGAATTGCGTGCGGTGCGGAAAACGTAGCGGTTCCACTTGTCGCCGGTGATGGCGTCGGCCACCGCCGGCTCCACGATCAGCACCTTCTTGTATTCGGCCGCCACCGGCAGCATGGCGATGGCCGAGCCGGAGGAGGTGGTGCCGACCGCGAGGTCGACCTTGTCGTCGCCATAGGCCTCGGCCAGCAGCGTGCGTCCCAGATCGGGCTTGCTCTGGTCGTCCTTGACGATCACCTTGAGCTTGCGCCCGTTGATTTCCATCTTCCCGCCGGTCAGGTACTCGAGTCCCATCATGAAACCGGTTTCGGTTTCCTTGGCATAGGCTTCGAGGATGCCGGTCTTGCCGGCGATGAGGGCGACCTTGAGGTCCGGCCCGGCCGCCAGCACGGGCGCGCACAGAGTGCCGGCGAATGCGGCCAGGACCGCCGCTGCCAATCGGTTCATGTTGTTCATGCTGTCTCCTTGAAGCTTGACTTGACGTTTAATCTACGGTGGACAAAAAATTCCGGATCGCTTCTTTTGCCGGCGGCTCGCTCAGCATCGGCGCATGGCCGACATTGGGCACTTCCGCATACAGCATGGCCGGCGCCGCCTTGCGCATGTAGCTGGCCTGTTCCGGCTCGACCAGGTCGGACAGGGCGCCGCGCACCAGCAGGGTGGGGCGCTTGCGCGCCAGCCGCCGGAACGCCAGCTTGCCCATCAGCGAGGTCGATTTGAGCTTTCCGCCTTGCAGCGGCAGCGCAATGTTCGGATCGTACCGCAGTACCAGCTCGCCCTGCTCGTTTTCCGCAAATGCGCGGCGCGCCCATTTGCTCCACTCGTCGTCCGGATTGTCCGGAAAGGCCGAGCGGTTGACTGTTTTTACATAGTCGGCCGCCGCGTCCCACGAAGGCAGCGCGACGCCCTTGCCGGCGTACGAAGTGATGCGCGCCAGCCCTTTTTCGGAAATCACGGGGCCGATGTCGTTCAGGATCGCGGCCGCGATCAGTTTGATCCGTCGCAGCGCCAGCGTCATGGTGATGATGCCGCCCATCGAGGTGCCGACGAACACGGCGCGTTCGATGCCAAGGTCGTGCGCCAGTTTGACCACGTCGCCGGCGTACACCAGCGCATTGTAATGGCTCGGGTCCTTGTCGTGCGCGGAGTTGCCGCGTCCGCGCATGTCGAGCGCCAGCACGCGCCGCCCCTGGCTGGCGACCCAGGGCGCGAGTTCGTCGAAGTCGGACGAGTTGCGCGTCAGGCCGTGCAGGCAGATGACGGGAAGTTTCGCAGGCCCGCTGTGCGAGGCATAATCGCGCGCATACAGCGCCAGCCCGTCGCTGCTGGTAAAGCTGATTTCAGTGAAGGTCGGCACGCTGGGGGCATCCTGGTCGGGTGGAACTGCCTGGGGATACGAAGGACCGTAGGCGCGCGGTTTCCCGCGGCTGGCCCGAAGGCCAGCCGTGCTTGCGTCATCCGGTCGGCGACGTTTCGCGTCAGAAGCGGTATTCGAGCGTTGCCGATACCGTGCGCGGATTGCCGTAGAACGCAGTCACGACGCCTTCCCTGCCAAGGGTCGGGAACAGGTAGCCGCCGGTCCTGTACTCCTTGTCGCCCAGGTTCTTGCCGTGCACGCCGGCGCGCACCTTGCCGTCGGCGCGGGTCCACAGCACGCTCAGGTCCCACAGCGTGTAGGCTGGCTGGTCGAGCACCGAGGCGAACTCGAACTGGCTGGTGTCGTCCTTGTACGAGACCGCGCCGATCAGGGACAGCTTGCCGGCGGTGCCCATGAGCGGCAGCGCGATGTCGTAGGTGGCGCGCAGGTTGGCCGAATTCTTCGGCGTGTTCTGGAACACGCGGCTGCCCGAGACGTCGACCCCGGCCACGATGAAGCGGGTGTACTTGGCGTTGATATGGCTGTACATGCCCGACAGGCTCAGCGAGTCGGTCAGGCGGGCGCTCGCCTCGAGTTCGAAGCCCCTGATCCTGGCCTTGCCGGCATTGGTGGTCACGCCGGCAAAGCTGTCGTCGCGGCCGTCGCCGTTGGTGTCGACCGCCACCGAACCGGGGATCTGGACGTCCTTGTATTCACTGGCGAAGAGGGCCATGTTGGTCATGATGCGACCGCCGTTGTACTGCGATTTCAGGCCCAGCTCCAAGGTGTCGATGACCTCGGGGCTGTAGCCGGCCTTGGCCTGGGCCAGGCTGATCCTGGTGCCGACCACGTTCATGCGCGGGTCGAAGCCGCCGCCCTTGAAGCCGCGCGCCAGCGTGGTGTACACGTTCTGGTCTTCCGAGGCCTTGTAGGCCAGGCCGATCTTGGGCGTGAACTTCTTGTCTTCGCGTTCCAGCTCGCCGTGGGTGAAGTCGGTGTCGGTACGGAACAGCACCGCGGCCGGGTTGCCCATCCCGGGCGTGCCGTTGGTGCCGAAATAGAGCTGGCGCAGGACCGAGGCCTTGCGCTGGTCGACCGTGTAGCGCCCGCCCAGCGATACGCTGAAAGCATCGTTGACCTTGTAGTTGGCGTCGGCAAATACGGCCCAGGCCTTGGTGTCGATGTCGCCCTTGGTGAAGGTCGAGCTGGGGAATGCGCCGGCCAGCACGGTGTCGAAAACGTTGAAGGCGTTGGCGTCGATGTAGTAGACCCCGGCCACGCCCTGCAGCAGGTCGCCGGTGTAGGTGAGCTGGAATTCCTGGCTGAACTGCCTGTTCTTGTACATCGCCGGCACTTCGAAGTCGACCACGGCCAGCGAGTCGAAGTCGATCGGCGCGAACGATTTGTCCTTGCGTGCGGCGGTGACCGATTTGAAACTCAGGTCGCTGCTGATCTGGTATTCGATCAGCGCCGATGCGCCACGCGCCTTGACTTCCTGCTCGTGGCCGAGCGCGGTGGTCAGGTTGCCGCGCGAATCGAACACGTTCGACAGGATCGGTGCGCCGCTGGTGCGCCCAACCGTCAGGCGGTGTCCGTTGCGTGGATGCGAATCGTCTTCGGTGACGTCGCCGGACAGGCGGATGAACAGCTTGTCGTTCGGGGTGAACTCGGCCGACAGGCGCGCCGCGGTGACGTCCTTGTCGTAGTTCGGGTTGCCGGTGGTAAGGTTGCGGCCGAAACCGTCGCGCTTGAAGCGGGCCACCGAGGCGCCGATGCGCGCCGCGTCCGACAACGGGGTGCTGGCGCTGAGCACGGCCTCGCGCTGTTCGTGGTTGCCGAGCGTGGCCTTGAGGCGGATGTCGGTCTTGGGAGCGAGCTTGCGGGTCACGTACTTGACCGCGCCGCCGATCGTGTTGCGCCCGTACAGCGTGCCTTGCGGCCCGCGCAGCACTTCGATGCGCTCGACGTCGTAGATGTCGGTGACGGCCGCCTGCGGGCGGGCCAGGTAGATGTCGTCGAGGTAAATGCCGACGCCGGCCTCGAAACCGGCCAGCGGGTCTTGCTGCCCGACGCCGCGGATGAAGGCGGTCAGGGTCGAATTGGTGGCGCGCGATGCCTTCAGGGTGGTGTTCGGAAGGGCCAGCGCGAGCGTGGTAATGTCGGGAATGCCTTGCTTGGACAGTTGATCGGCGCTGAACGCGGTCACCGACACCGGCACGTCCTGCAGTGTCTCTTCACGGCGACGCGCGGTCACGATCACCTTTTCAATATTGTCTGTTGCAGCCGGGGCATTGGCAGGAGCGGTTTGCGCGTGGGCCAGGCCGATCGGAGCGCTGGCCAGGGCCAGCAGCGCTAGGGCGGAACGGTTCAACAGCTTCAATTTCTTTTTGGTAAGACGCATCACGGAGTCTCCTAGATTTGATCGGTGGCATGCGGCAAAATCGCATGCCATGCAGTGTGCACACAATTGGTGCTGTCCGAAAGATAACAATGCGCCACCCGTGTGTGCATTTATGCACAAGCGTGCTCTGCGCTAGCTTTCCCTCGGGCCAAATCAAAACACGCGCCTCGGCAACGCGTTTTGCGCCAGCGCAAACCGTTGCCCAAAAGTTATTGCCAGCACCCTGTGCACTGGTGCACAATGTTGCCAATGGATATACAAGCGGCGCACGCATGAACAGCCTTCCCGAGTGGACCGACCTGCGTTTTTTTCTCGAGCTGGCCCGGGCCGGCACGCTCTCGGGCGCCTCGCGCCGGCTCGAGGTCGAGCACACCACGGTGGCGCGCCGCATCGACCGGCTCGAAGCCCAGCTCGGCAGCACCTTGTTCGACCGCAGCCGCGAAGGATACGAGCTGACCGAGATGGGACTGGCCCTGCTGCCGCACGCCGAAGCGATGGAGAGCGCGGCGCTGGCCGCCACCGAGCAGCTGAGCGGGCCCGACGTGTCGGTGCACGGGGTGGTGCGGCTCGGCGTTCCCGAGCTGTTCGCGGTGCGGGTGGTGGCGCCGCTGCTGGTGGGGATGTTGCAGGCCAATCCGGAGTTGAGCGTGGACTTGCTGGTGCTGCCGCGCTTTGCCAACCTGGCCAACCGCGAGGCCGACCTGGGGGTGATGCTCGATCCGCCCACGACCGGGCGCTACATGGTGACGCGGCTGACCTCGTTCAGGCTGTACCTGTACGGCGCGCCCGCCTACCTGGCGCGGCACGCCCCGATCCGCGCCCATGCCGACCTGGCGCAGCACGATTTTGTCGACTACGTGCAGGACCGCCTGGCCAGCCGCGAGCTCAGCTACCTTGACGAACTCGGCTTCACGCCGCGCCGGCGCCTGTGCTGCACCGGCATGCCGGCCCAGATCGAAGCGGCATCGGTGGGCATGGGCCTGATCATGGCGCCGCCCTACGCGGTGCCCGACGACGGGCGCCTGGTGCCGGTGCTGAGCCAGTTTTTCGCCGAGCGCACCTTCTGGCTGGCCGCGCCGACCGATTTGTATCGCCTGCAGCGCGTGCGCGCGGTGTGGAACCTGCTGCGCGAGCTGGCCGAGCGCCAGCCCTCGCTGTTCATGCACGCGCCGGCCTGAGGCAGCCTGCGTCTACTCGGCTTTCAGTTCGGCTTCCAGCGCGCGCTCGGACAGGATCATCATCGGGTTTTCCTGAAGCAGCGCATCGTCCGGTTTCAAGCGGATCGTATTGTTCGCATCGCTGGCCAGCGTCAGCACGCCGCCCTTGGCCTGGATCTTCACCTGGGCCGGCCTGGCGAACTTCAGGCTGACCACCTTCATCTTGGGCGCGAACAGGCTGAGGGCGCCGGCATGGCGCCGGATCAGTTCATTCGCCTGTCTGACGCTGCCCATCAGGCTCGCGTAGCGCCATTGCAGGCCGTCGGGCAGCCTGGCGTCGAAGCCGAAACCGAGCCCCATCTTTTCGCCTTTCGGCTGGTTGATGAACAGCATCGCGCCCTCGTTCACCCAGGCCGGATTGAACACGAAGTCGACGCGGCCATTCGCCGACACCGGCATCGCCTGCCTGCCGCCCGCATGCACCAGCGTCAGGACTACTGCGCCCGGCGAGATGTTCTTGTTCGAGGGGACGAGCATCAGGAACATCAGCAACTTGTCGCGTTCGCTGGCCGGGGTGGCGTGGAATTTGTCGACGTATAAGCTCTCGACCAGTTTTTTGTAGGGTGCCCATTCGCGCATGTCGGCGCCGATGGCGTGGCTGGCCGACAGGATGAGCGCGGGCAGCAGCAAGGCATATTTCATATCGATTTTCCCATTTTGAGCATTTGACCATATATTTCTCGTGGCGAAAAGTCAATACGAAAGGCGAAGCTACCTGCCAGCGGCAGCGCGGAAGGGATTGCGCTCGTTCAGTTCGTCCATGTAGCTGTCGATGCCGCCGCCTTCGCGCTCGAGGAAGCGCTCGACCGCATCGGCGAAGGCAGGGTGCGCGAGCCAGTGCGCGGACCAGGTCCGGGTGGGCAGGAAGCCGCGCGCCATCTTGTGCTCGCCCTGCGCGCCGCCTTCGAAGACGGCGATCTTGTGCTCGATGCAAAACTCGAGCGGCTGGTAGTAGGCGGTCTCGAAATGAAGGCAGGGCACATGTTCGAGCTCGCCCCAGTAGCGTCCGAACAGGGTGTCGTCGCTGTGCACCAGCAGCGAGGAAGCGATCGGCCGGCCTTCGCGTTCGGCGATCACGAGCAGGATGTTGGAGGCCATGCTGCGCCCGATGCGTTCGAAGAAATCGAGGTTCAGATAAGGCGTCGAACGGTGCGCGGCGTAGGTGTGCTGGTAGCAGCGGTTGAACAGGCGCCAGTCGGCCGGGGTGGCGTCGAGCCCGCGCACGCGGCGCAGCGTGACGCCGGCCGCGGCCACCTTGCGCCGCTCGGCCCGGATGTTCTTGCGCTTTTTATGTTCGAGCGTGGCCAGGAACTGCTCGAAATCGCGGTAGCCCGCGTTGAGCCAGTGGAACTGGACGCCGCTGCGCAGCAGGTAGCCGGCCTCGGCCAGTTGCCTGGCCTGCTCCTCGGGCGGATACAGGATGTGGGCGGACGAGACGGCGCATGACTGCTGCATCGCGCGCAGCGCCTCGACCAGGGC
>JBAQKU010000178.1:0-2601 GCA_049301315.1 Telluria sp. | reverse complement strand
TAGCTCAGTTGGATAGAGTACTTGGCTACGAACCAAGGGGTCGTGGGTTCAATTCCTGCCAGCCGCACCAACATTCGTAAGAAAAAAGGCTTGGAGAGCAATCTCCAAGCCTTTTTTCTTTTTATTGGCGAAAGATCTGAAGCGGCCTGGTTCTGCGCCATCAGCAATTTTTCGAACGGTTCCGCAGGCACGGCCGGGCTGGCCAAATAACCCTGGTACAGCTCGCAGCCTTGCGCTTGCAGGAATTCCAGCTGCGCCGCTCCAGGATGAGCAGGATGCGGCTGCCATGGATCAGCGCGTCGGCCGCGACCGGGGTGGTGGAGTAGTCGTTGGCAGGCTGCGTCATCGTGCTGTCGCCTGATTCTTCGATTCACACAGCCCGCCCCCACAAAAGGATGTTCTGCCGCCACGATCGACGGCAGTGGATCCTTCTCTTTTCAGCTTAGAAGGTGCGCGACCAGTTCACGGTCACGCTGCGCCCGCGCCCGGCGAAGTAGCTCTCCGGGGTGATCTGGCTTTGCGCGTAGTAGCCGATGTACTGCTTGTCGAAGAGGTTTTCCAGGCCCAGCCCGAGATTGCCCCAGGCCGACCGGTAGGTCAGCGCCAGGTCGGCCACGGTGTAGCCGCGGAAGTGCTCTTCCAGGATCGCCGCGCCCAGCTTGCGCCCCTGGTTGATGTCGCGCGAGGCGAAATGGGCCGCCTGCAGGCGCGCCGAGCCTTTGTCCGAGAACGCCCAGTTGACGCCGGCGACCAGCTTGTCCGGCCCCTGCGAACGCGCGCCCAGCGCCACGTCGAGCGGCGCGCCGGCCGCGGTGGCGGTCTTGCCGTCCACGTGCGAGTAATTGCCGAATACGCTACACTGGCGGCCCAGCTTCATGTCGGCCGTCAGCTCCCATCCCTTGACCACCACCGGCACCCGGTCCACCGAGCCGATGCCGGTCACGGCGTTGACACGGATCTGGCTGCCCAGGTCGGAGCGCGAATCGTAGTAGGAGGCCGCCACGCTGCCCAGCGCGCCGCGCCACGCAAGACCGACTTCCTTGTTGTCGGTGACGACCGGCTTCAAGTCGAGCAGCCGCTCTACCGAGCGGTCCGGCACGTTCACCGCGCGCAGCACCAGCCCGACGTCGGGCAGGCCGAAGCCTTCGTTGTACGAGGCGAACGCCGACCAGCCGGCCGCCAGGCGCCATACCACGCCCACGTTCTTGACCGTCTCGTCGAAGCGCAAGGTGCCGCCCTCGACGCGCTGGCGGCCGTAGTTGGCCAGCGTGGTATAGGTCGCGACGTCGAGGCGCGCGCTTTCGCGCCGCACACCGGCGCTCAGCGTGAACGGACCGTGATCGTATTCCACTTGCGCGAACGGGGCCACGCTGGTGAAGTCGAGCGGCGGCACCCAGGTGCGGTCGGTCGCCGCCAAGCGCTGCTGGGAATTGTCGTTCAACCAGTCCAGGCCGGCGGTCAGTCCGAGCCCGCGCACGAACAACTCGGGGCGCGACCAGCTCATGCGCATGCCCTTCTTGTCGGCCACGATCTCCGATTGGTCGATCAGGCTGCCCTTTGGCGCGATCGCCGTGTCCTGGAATACCGGGAACACGCCGCCTCCGTACAGCGCCGTGAAATCCTGCTTGTAGAACTGGGCCGAGAGCACGCCGCCGCCGAAGTCGGCATGGCGCCAGTCCAGGCTTGCGCTCTGGACCTCGTTGCGGGCCGGCTCGCCGAGCACGCTGCCCGGCACCGACACGGTCGGGATGCCGGCCGCGCGGTTGCCGTCAAGGTTGCCGTAATCGCCGTCGCCTCGGAGTTCGAAGCGGTTGAACGAGAACTGCAGGCGCTGCGCGCCGAAATCGGTGCCCAGCTTGAGGAACACGTCGCCCGACTTCGAATCCATGGTGTCGCCCTGCGCCACGTCCATGCCGATGCGGCGGCCCGAGCCGTCGTAGGCGATGCCGCGCGTGGTGCTGCCCACATAGACCAGCGCGTCGTACGATTCGTTCTTGTGCGCCAGGGTGTAGCCGGCCTTCCAGACCAGGCTGTCGTCCTTGAACTGGCTGGTCAGCTTGGCGTCGAGGGTGTGTTCGGTGCCGATCTTGCGCGGGGTCTTGGAAATGTAGTTGATGATGCCGCCGGTCGCGCCCAGGCCCTGCAGCGCCGATGCGCCGGCGATCACCTCGATGCGCTCGAGCACGGCCGGATCGGCGAAGTAGCCTTCGCGCGCGCCGTTGCGCAGCGGGTTGGACTGGGGGATGCCGTCGAACAGGATCAGCGCGTTACGCCCGCGCAGGCTTTCGCCGAACTGGGTCAGCTTCTGGCGCGACGGCGCGTAGCCGGGAACGAAGGTCGCCAGCGCCTGAGAAGGATCTTCTGCAATCAGCAACTGTGGCAGAAGATCCTTTTGGCTGATCAAGCTGACCGCGCCGGCGATCTTTTCTACCGTCTTGGCGCTGCGCGTGGCGCTGACCGTCACGGCCTGGAGCGCGGCCGGCTCGGGTGCCGCGCCGGGGATGGCTGCGGCCGCCGCCGCCGGCTCTTGCGCTGCCACGAAAGGCACGGTGTAGGCCAGCGCCAGTGCCAGCACTATTTTTTTATAGGGAGTTTTCTGGT
>JBAQKU010000177.1:0-4436 GCA_049301315.1 Telluria sp. | reverse complement strand
TGGGAAATCGGGGACAGACCCCGATTTTGCGATTTTGGCGGCGGCGCTCGGTGCTCAGAACTGCTCGTCGTCCAGCGCCAGCACGCCGGCGCTGCCGTCGATGATCGCGCTGCGCAGGCCGCTCGCCTGCGACAGGATATGGTCTGCGAAAAAGCGCGCGGTGCCGATCTTGGCGTTGTAGAAGCCGGCGTCGCTCGTGCCTTCGGCAATGTAGCGGTGCGCGATGATGGCGGCGCGCGCCATCTGCCATCCGCCCAGCACGATCCCGGCCAGCTTCAGGTATGGCACGCTGCCCGCAAACACGGCCTTGATGTCGCTCTTCATGTTGGTGGCCACGTACTCGACAACCGCTTCCAGCGCTGCGCTGCCTTCGGCCAGCTGGCGGTGGATCGCGGCGAAGTCGGCGCCGCTCAGCGTTGCCAGCTGCGCTTCGGTCTCGCGCACTTGGGCGATGATGTGCTTGGCCACGGCGCCGCCGTCACGCACGGTCTTGCGGCCAACCAGGTCGTTGGCCTGGATCGCGGTGGTGCCTTCGTAGATGGTGAGGATCTTGGCGTCGCGGTAGTGCTGTGCCGCGCCGGTCTCTTCGATGAAGCCCATGCCGCCGTGGACCTGCACGCCGTCGCGCGTGACGTCCTGCGACATTTCGGTGGACCAGCCCTTGATGATCGGCACCAGGTATTCGTACACGGCCTGGCTGGCCGCGCGCGTGTCGGCGTCCGGATGGCTGTGCGCGATGTCGCTGATGCCGGCGCCCACATATGCGAGCGCGCGCGCGGCCTCGACCTGCGATCGCATCGACATGAGCATGCGCCGCACGTCGGGATGGTGGATGATCGTCACCGGTCCGCTCGATCCGGCCAGGTCGCGCGACTGCACCCGCTCCTTGGCGAATGCAACGGCCTGCTGGTAGGAGCGCTCGGCCACGCCAATGCCCTGCATGCCGACCGCGAAGCGCGCCGCGTTCATCATGATGAACATGTATTCGAGGCCGCGGTTCTCTTCGCCCACCAGCTCGCCGATCGCGCCGCCTTGGTCGCCGAACTGCAGCACCGCGGTGGGGCTGGCCTTGATGCCGAGCTTGTGCTCGATCGAGACGCAGTGCACGTCGTTGCGCGCGCCCAGCGTGCCGTCCGGGTTGACCAGGAACTTGGGCACGATGAACAGCGAGATTCCCTTCACGCCCGGCGGCGCGTCGGGCGTGCGCGCGAGCACCAGGTGAACGATGTTCTCGGCCATGTCGTGCTCGCCGTAGGTGATGAAGATCTTGGTGCCTGATACCTTGAAGGTGCCGTCGCCCTGCGGCACCGCGCGCGTGCGCACGGCCGCCAGGTCGGAGCCAGCCTGCGGCTCGGTCAGGTTCATGGTGCCGGTCCACTTGCCCGAGATGAGCGGCTCGAGGAACAGCGCCTTCTGCGCGTCCGAGCCTGCCGTCAGCAGCGCTTCGATGGCGCCGTCGGTCAGCAGCGCGACCAGCGCGAACGAGAGGCTGGCCGCGTTGAGCATCTCGATGCATGGCGTCGCCACCAGCTTGGGCAGGCCCTGCCCGCCGAATTCGGCCGGGTGCTGCACGCCCTGCCAGCCGGCCTCGCCGAAGCTCTTGAACGCTTCCTTGAAGCCCTTGGAGGTGGTCACCTGGCCGTCGTGCCAGAAGCTGGGCTCCTTGTCGCTCGGCTGGTTCAGCGGAGCGACCACGCCGTCGCAGAACTTCGCGTTCTCTTCCAGGACCGCTTCGACCGTGTCGGTCGTCGCGTCCTCGCATCCGGGCAGCGTGTTGATTGTCGACAGTCCGGCCAGTTCGTTCATCACGAACATCATGTCTTTCAGCGGGGCTTTGTAGGTCACTGCATTCTCCTCGAGCTTGCGTTCAATGATTATAGGGTGGAAGAGCGAAAGCGCCACCGCCATTCACGTGTGAATGGTGGATGACGCTTCGCTGTTCCACCCTACTTACAGGTACTGCCTGTTTTTCAGCCCAGTTCTTTGATCAGCTCTGGCACGATATCGAACAGGTCGCCGACGATGCCGTAATCGGCCACAGAAAAGATCGGCGCTTCCGGATCCTTGTTGATCGCAACGATGGTCTTCGAATCCTTCATGCCGGCCAGGTGCTGGATCGCGCCCGAGATGCCGACCGCGATGTACAGCGACGGAGCCACGATCTTGCCGGTCTGGCCCACTTGCCAGTCGTTCGGCACGTAGCCTGCGTCGACCGCTGCGCGCGAGGCGCCCATCGCCGCGCCCAGCTTGTCGGCCAGCGGTTCGAGGATCTTGAAGTTCTCGCTCGAACCCAGGCCGCGCCCGCCGGAGACGATGATCTTGGCGGCCGTCAGTTCAGGACGGTCCGACTTGGCCAGCTCGCGCCCGACGAATTGCGACTTGCCGGAATCGGCGACCGGGCCGACGTTTTCCAGCGTGGCCGAGCCGCCGACGGCGGCGGCGGCGTCGAAACCGGTGCCGCGCACGGTGATGACCTTGACCTTGTCGGACGACTGCACGGTGGCGATCGCGTTGCCGGCGTAGATCGGACGCTCGAAGGTGTCGGGCGAATCGACCTTGGTGATTTCGGAGATCTGCGCCACGTCCAGCCGGGCTGCCACGCGCGGCAGGATGTTCTTGCCGAAGGCGGTGGCGGGGGCCAGGATGTGCGAGTACTTTGACGCCAGCGCGAGCACCTGCTCGGCCACGTTCTCGGCCAGCCCGTCGGCGAAGTGCGCCGCGTCGGCCACCAGCACCTTGGACACGCCGGCGATCTGGGCCGCTTGCGATGCGGCGGCGCCGCAATTGCTGCCGGCGACCAGCAGGTGGACTTCGCCGCCGCACTGGGCGGCCGCGGTGACGGTGTGGTGCGTGCTTCCCTTGAGGGAGGCGTTGTCGTGTTCAGCAATAACTAATGCGACCATGATGATTCCTAATATGTGTGAGGACGGACTTGGCCGCGATCAGATAACTTTGGCTTCGGTGCGCAGCTTGGCCACCAGGGTCGCCACGTCGGGCACCACGATGCCGGCCGAGCGCTTGGCTGGCTCGACGACCTTGAGCGTCTTCAGGCGCGGCGCCACGTCCACGCCCAGCTCCTCGGGCTTGACCACGTCGAGCTGCTTCTTCTTGGCCTTCATGATGTTCGGCAGCGTCACATAGCGCGGCTCGTTCAGGCGCAGGTCGGTGGTGATGATCGCGGGCAGGCTCAATGCCAGCGTCTCGAGGCCGCCGTCGACTTCGCGCGTGACCGTCACCTTGCCCTCTTCGAGCACCACTTTCGAGGCGAAGGTCGCTTGCGGCCAGCCCAGCAGCGCGGCGAGCATCTGGCCGGTCTGGTTCGAATCGTCGTCGATGGCTTGCTTGCCCAGGATGATCAGCTGCGGCTGTTCCTTGTCGGCCAGCGCCTTGAGCAGCTTGGCCACCGCCAGCGGCTCGAGCTCGCTCGTGGTCTCGACCAGGATGGCGCGGTCGGCGCCGATCGCCATGCCGGTACGCAGCGTTTCCTGGCATTGCGCCACGCCGCACGATACGGCGATCACTTCGGTGACCTTGCCGGCTTCCTTGAGCCGCATCGCTTCTTCGAGTGCGATCTCGTCGAAGGGATTCATCGACATCTTGACATTGGCGGTATCGACACCGCTACCGTCGGTTTTGACGCGCACTTTGACGTTGTAGTCGACCACGCGCTTGACGGGAACCAGGACTTTCATAGGTGTGCCTTTGGGTAAGTAGATAAGGTGACTGACTTTAAAGTTGGTCTAGATTATATGAGAAAAACATCGATGCGCACGAATTAAAGCACGATCGTTCGTTTTTTCACTGGAGGAATTCTTCTAATTCCTGATCCGCGTCGTCCTTGTTGAAAAAAATTGAAGACGCGGTGCGCGTGCGTGTCAGAATTTTCTTACTTGCGGCGCATCAAAAATACGAATTCCCGGCCGTCCTGGGTATGCGAAAGCAGTGTGTTGCCGGTCTGTTTGGCGAATGCCTGGAAGTCGCGCACGGAGCCTGAATCGGTGGCCACGATGCGCAGGACTTCACCTGTTGCCATCTCGGCCAACGCCTTCTTCGCCTTAAGGATTGGCAATGGGCAGTTCAGGCCGCGTGCGTCGAGTTCCTTTTGGAAGTCCATGATTTCGCTGTCGAAGGTTGTGTCGCTCATCGAATGCCTGCTGATGTAGGTTGGTAGTACTTAAGCGCATACTACTCCAAAACATCAATTTTGACGCACCGCACCAAAATTTTAATTGTCTGTTGCATGATCACAACGACAAGGCAGGAGGTGCATTGCACCAATGAGGGGCAAAAACGAGGCTTCGGTGGTGTTGTGGGCCGAAAAAGCGACGCTTTTCCGACCCACAGGTTCGGGACGCGGGGGATTTAACCGCTTACGCGTGCGCCGACCCAGGCCGCCACGCCTGCCAGCGCTGCCGGCAGGCCGCTCGGGTCGGTGC
>JBAQKU010000176.1:0-10877 GCA_049301315.1 Telluria sp. | reverse complement strand
CTCGCAGGCGGGGATCCATAGCACCTATGAGCAGCGGTGCCATGGATTCCCGCCTTCGCGGGAAAGACGGCTTAAGTCAACGGCATTAGCCTCGGACGGGGACTGCGGCGCCACGCCGCCCGGCCATGCGCGCGCCAGCTACCGCAATTTCTTCCCGTCCGACGCGCGCTGGCAGTTCAGCGGCATCCGCCTCGCCCGATGAAAGCGCACCCGCACCTGCTCAATAACCGGGCCAACGCTTTCATTTTGGCCCACCCGCTCGCTTTCGTATGGCAGACCCTGAAGGGCTTTCGCGCCAACCAGGGACTGCTGCTGGCCGGCGCGGTGGCGTATTACGCGCTGCTGTCGATCGTGCCGTTCCTGATGCTGGCGGTGGTCGCGCTGTCGCACTTCATCGACCCGGGCGAACTGCTGGCCACGCTGCAGCGCTACCTCGAATGGCTGGTGCCGGGCCAGTCCAGGCCGATCGTGGCCGAGGTCGCGCACTTCCTCGAAGACCGCGAGCTGATCACCTGGGTGCTGGTGGCGACCATGCTGTTTTTCAGCTCGCTCGCGTTCACGGTGCTGGAAAACGCGATGAGCGTGATCTTCGTGCACCGGGTCGCGATCCGGCGCCGCCATTTCCTGGTCTCAGCGATCCTGCCTTACTGCTATATCCTGGCGCTCGGCGTCGGCGTGCTGCTGGTGACCCTGGTGGCCGGCGTGTTGCAGGTGATGGGCGAGGAAAGCCTGGCTTTCCTCGGGCACGACTGGTCGCTGGGCGGCGTGTCGGGGGTGCTGCTGTACCTGCTCGGGCTGGCCGGCGAAATTCTCGTGCTCACCTCGATCTACATGGTGATGCCGGTCGGACGGCTGTCCCTTTGGCACGCCCTGGTCGGCGGCGCCACCGCCGCCTTGCTGTGGGAAGTGGCACGCCACGTGCTGGTCTGGTATTTCTCGACCCTGTCGCAGGTGAACCTGGTGTACGGATCGATGACGACGGCGATCGTCGTCATGTTCAGCCTGGAAATCGGCGCGACCCTGCTGCTGTTCGGTGCCCAGGTCATCGCCGAATACGAAAGGGTGGGGCGCAGCGAGCACGAGGCCAATCCCGAACCCATGCGCACGCGCCCGGCAAAATAGGTTTAAATTTGCTGCGCTGCACAAAAACGTGTTACACTACGTTCAGTGGTGGGATCTGCTTGCGGATCTTGCCGCCACCCGAGGCCTGCGCCGCGATCCCAGTATGTGTAATGCGGGAATTGCAGATGGCTGCCAGGACCCGGGATTGTCATTTCCGGATACGTTGGTCGATTTACACGTCAGGGCACCACGCAGATAGCATGGGCGCCTGGGACGCGATTAAAGCATTGGTAATACATTGGAACAGAGCTCGCTTCGGCGGGCTTTTTTTTCGTTCCACCAAAACTGGCATCACACTGCAATCCTTTTCGGGCATTTTTCTCTCAACAACATCGGAGACTATATCGATGGCAGGGATTTCGTCCGACTTGGATTGGCCGCCGGCGCCGTCGCCGGCGCGGCTCACTCGCAGGGTGCAGGTATTGAAGGAGCAGGGTGCGACCCTGGTCGACGTGAAGCTGCCGAACACGGATAAATACGGCGACAGCGAACTGGCGGTGCTGCTGCATGAATTCAAGCCCGGCCTGGCCGCTTACCTGGCCGAATATGCGCCAGATGCGCCGATCAGGAACATGGCCGACCTGATCGCTTTCAACGAGCGGCATCGCGCCAGGGAAATGCGGCATTTCGCGCAGGAGCACCTGCTCGCTGCGCAAGCGAAGGCGGGGCTGGAGACGCAGGAGTACCAGCTGGCGCTGGCGAACAACCACCGTTATGCGCGCGCAGAAGGCATCGACCAGGTCATGCGCGAGCACCAGCTCGACGCGCTGGTGGCGCCGACCGGCGGGCCGGCCTGGCTGACCGATTACATCAACGGCGACCATTATGGCGGCAGCTTCTCGAGCCCGGCCGCGGTGGCAGGCTATCCGCATGTCGCGGTGCCGGCGGGGTATGTGCACGCCCTGCCGGTGGGCTTGTCGTTCGTGGGTGGCGCTTACAGCGAAGCTGCCCTGATCCGGATGGCGTACGCGTTCGAGCAGGCCAGCCTGCATCGGCGCGCACCGCGCTTTGCGCAATCGGCCAGCGCCGTGTCGTGACTGGCGCGGCTCAGGCAGCCTTCATCGACAGGTTCGACAATGACGCCATCAGGTCGGCGAAACGCTCGCCCTGGATCATGATGTGATTGCGCAGCAGTTCCGCGGTCCGGTCGCTGTCGCCGGCAATGATCGATTGCACCACCGCGTCGTGTTCCGAATAGGAGGTGGTGACGCGGTCGCGCAAGCGTAGCTGCAGGCGCCGGTAAGGGCGCAAGCGGCGGTGCAGGGCGCGCGCCTGGTCGGCCAGGAAGCGGTTGTGGCTGCCGACGTAAATCTGGTCGTGAAATTCCTCGTTCTTGTAATAGTAGGCGTCCGGGTCGCTCGCGTCGCGCGCCTCGCTGCAGGCGTGATGGGCGGCCAGCAGCGTAACGTGCTCGGGCGGGGACATGCGGCGCGCGGCCAGGCGCCCGCACAGCGCTTCCAGTTCCGCCATGACCTCGAACATTTCAACCAGTTGCTGCGCGCCGATTTCGGCAACGGTGGCGCCGCGCCGCGGGCGGATGACCACGATGCCGACCGATGCCAGCTGGATCAGCGCCTCGCGGATCGGCGTGCGCGATACATTGAACTGCAGGCTCAGCTCGGTCTCGTCCAAATGCTGGCCCGGGGCGAACTTGCCCACTGCGATCATTTCCTCGATTGCTTCCCGTAACACTTCAGAGCGGTTTTTCATTTTGCGCGTCACTTCTCTTGGATGTGGCATTTCACACAATTCGTATGCAGTAATTCATTATAAATCCACTTTATCACTTGACTGTGTATTTTTTACAGGTATTCTTGTATGCAACAACTAGAAAACAGGTCTGCGCTGCCGGCCGGATGCGCATGCCCGGAAGCGCTCAAATTCCCATTTTTGATGTAAAAACCACGAAGGAGACACCCGCATGAAACACGGTTTTCTGAAGTCGACAATGTCGTCCGTCCTGTTCGGGACCATGCTGCTTGGCGCTTCCAGCGCCGTCCTGGCGGCCCCCAAAGTGTTCAAGATCTCCCACCAGTTTCCTTCCGGCGAGGGGCCCAACGCCGATTTCCGCCATCGCCTGACCGTACAATTTGCCAAGGAAGTGGAAAAGCGCACCAACGGCGAACTCAAGTTCGAGATCTACGCCTCGTCCTCGCTGGTCAAGCCGACCAGCCAGTTTTCCGCCATGCAAACCGGCGCGCTCGACATGACCTTGCTGCCGCTCGCTTACGAGGGCGGCAAGATCCCCGAAGTCAACCTCGGCCTGATGCCGGCGCTGGTGACCAGCTATGAGCAGGGCTTGCGCTGGAAGACTGCCCCGATCGGCAAGGAGCTGACCCGCATCGTCGACCAGAAGGGCGCCAAGATCATCACTTGGGTGTGGCAAGCCGGCGGCATGGCGTCCAAAGCCAAGCCGATCCTGGTGCCAAGCGACGCCAATGGCCTCAAGATCCGCGGCGGCAGCAAGGAAATGGACATGATGATGAAGGCGGCGGGCGCCTCGGCGACCAACGTTCCATCGTCGGAGATCTACAACGCGATGCAGACCGGCGTGCTCGACGTGGCCCTCACATCGAGCACCTCGCTGCTGAGCTTCCGCCTGCACGAAGTGTCCAAGTATGTGACCACGGCGCGCAAGAATACCTTCTGGTTCATGTTCGAGCCGCTCCTGATGTCCAACAGCGCCTTCAACAGCCTGACTGCGGCGCAGCAGAAGATCGTGATGGAAGTCGGCGCCAGCCTCGAGCAGTTCGCCATGGAAGAATCGAAGAAGGATGATGCCCGCCTGGCCGATGTGTACGCCAAGCAGGGCGACACCCCGGTCGACATGGACGATGCCGCGTTCGCCAAGTGGCGCGAACTGGCGCAAACGACCGCCTGGAAGGACTTCGCAGCGAAGACCAAGAATGGTCAGCAACTGCTCGACATGGCCGTTTCGGTCAAATAAAAAAGACAACGATATCGTTTCCGCCTGCGCGCCCTGGCGCCCGGGCGGATCCCGAGGGAGACAACTATGTACGCACTGTATCGAGGGTTGGGCAGTGGCTTGTGCCGCTTTAACCGCTGGATGGCAATCCTGTCCGCATTCCTGATTTTTTTCGCCACCCTCATTCTCAGCTATGAAGTGATCACGCGCTACGTCATCAACGTCGCCAACGACTGGGTCATCGAGCTGTGCATTTTCCTGCTGATTGCCGCCACCTTCCTGTCGGCCGGCTATACCCAGGCCGAACGCGGCCACGTCGGCATCGAAGTGCTCGATGAAGTCATGTCGCCCAAATGGAACCGTGTCCGCCGGCTGGCGGGAGACGCGCTGTCGCTGCTGGTGGTCGGTTTCATCGCCCGCAACGCCTGGCATTTCACGATCGACGCCTATACCCAGGGCTGGACCAGCAGTTCGAGCTGGGGGCCGTCGCTGGCGATTCCGTACTTCCTGATGGCGTTCGGCCTGACCACGCTGTGCCTGCAGATGCTGGTGCAGATCGTCGACGGGCTGGCCGGGCTGGGTCGCAAAGAACATGCCGAAAAGCTCGCTGGTGCGGGTGAACCTGCCGGCGCCGCCGTAACGGCACAGAAACTGACTGGAGTGTAGAGATGGGAACCTTGGAAATTGGTTTGCTGTATATGGCCGTTACCCTCATCCTGCTGTTCTCCGGGATGCCGATTGCCTTTGCCCTGGGCGCTTCGGCCCTGGGCTTCATGTATTTCTTCATGCCCGCAGCCAACCTGGGCATGCTGGCCGAGACCCTGTACGGGGAACTCGACAATTTCACGATGCTGACGATCCCCCTGTTCATCCTGATGGGCGCGGCGATCGGCAAGACGCGCGCCGCCGTCGACCTGTACGAGTCGGCCTATCGCTGGATGTCGCGCATGCCCGGTTCGCTGGGCGTGGCCAACGTGGTTGGCTGTACCGTGTTTGCCGCCTTGTGCGGTTCGAGCCCGGCAACCTGCGCTGCCATCGGCGGCATGGGCATTCCCGAAATGCGCAAGCGCGGCTATTCCGCAGCCCTTGCCAGCGGCCTGATCGCCGCCGGCGGCACGCTCGGGATCCTGATTCCACCGTCGATCACCCTGATTATTTATGGACTGATCACCGAACAATCGATCGGCAAGCTGTTCCTGGCCGGCGTGATACCCGGCCTGCTGCTGGCCGTCATCTTCGCCGCCTATGTCGTATACCGCTTCATGGCCGACTACAAGATCGCGCTGGCGAACGGCGCCCCCGGCAGCATGCTGCCGCAAACCGAACACTACAGCTGGAAGGAACGCTTCGAAGTGCTGCCGCGCCTGATGCCGTTCGTACTGCTGATCGGGGTGGTCATGTACGCCATGTACGGCGGCCTGGGCACGCCGTCCGAGATCGCCGGCATCGGCGCCTTCGGTGCGATCCTGATGGTCGCACTGCTCTACAAGTGCTACCGCTGGGCCGACGTGCGCTCGATCTTCCTCGGCACCGCCAAGGAATCGTGCATGATCATGATGATCATCGCGATGGCCTTCCTGTTCACCTATGTGATGAGCTACCTGCGCATCACCCAGGATGCCGCGACCTGGCTGGCGTCGATGGAAATGTCGAAGTGGGCCTACCTGTTCTGGGTCAACGTGCTGCTGCTGGTGCTGGGCTGCTTCCTGCCGCCGGTCGCGATCATCCTGATGGTCACCCCGGTCATCATGCCCGGCATCATCGCGCACGGTTTCGATCCGATCTGGTTCGGCATCATCCTGACCATCAATATGGAGCTCGGTCTGATCACGCCGCCGGTTGGCCTGAACCTGTTCGTCATCAACGGCATCGCGCCGGACATCGGGCACCGCGACATCGTCAAGGGCGTGCTGCCATTCATCTGGATCATGATTGCGTATATCGTGCTGCTGGCGATATTCCCGGACATTGTCATGGTGCTGCCTAATATGATCGGATAAGCATGAAAGCCTGGAATACCCTGGCGGAGAACCGCCGCAAACGGATCGAGCGCGGCATGGCCGTCAGTGGCCGCATCGCCGATCCGCAGCGGATCGCGGCCTTGCTGGAGGCGGTCATCGAACCGGGAGACCGTGTCTGCATCGAAGGCAATAACCAGAAGCAGGCCGACTTCCTGGCCAAGGCCCTGTGCAGCGTCGACCCGGCGCGTGTGCATGGCCTGCACATGCTGCAATCGGTGCTGGCGCTGCCGGCTCACCTGGATGTGTTCGAGAAAGGCATTGCTTCGCGCCTGGACTTTTCGTTCTCCGGCCCGCAGGCAGGGCGCCTGGCGAAGCTGGCCTCGTCCGGCAAGCTGCGCATCGGCGCGATCCATACCTACCTCGAATTGTTCGGGCGCTACTTCATCGACCTGTGTCCCCGGGTGGCGCTGGTGGCCGCGCAGGCCGCCGACCGCCACGGCAACCTGTACACCGGGCCCAATACCGAAGACACGCCGGCGATCGTGGAGGCGACCGCCTTCAAGAGCGGTATCGTGATTGCGCAGGTCAATGAGATTGTCGATGTGCTGCCGCGCGTCGACATTCCGGCCGGCTGGGTCGATTTCGTGGTGCAGGCGCCCACGCCGCACTTTATCGAGCCCCTGTTCACGCGCGACCCGGCCCAGATTTCCGAGATCCAGGTGCTGATGGCCATGATGGCGATCAAGGGCATCTATGGCGAGTATGGCGTCGAGCGGCTCAATCACGGGATCGGCTTCGATACCGCCGCGATCGAATTGATACTGCCCACCTATGGCGAGTCGCTCGGCCTGAAAGGGAAAATCGGACGCCACTGGGCGCTCAATCCGCACCCGGCGCTGATCCCCGCGATCGAAGCCGGCTTTGTCGAATCGGTCCATTCGTTCGGCTCGGAGCTTGGCATGGAGCGCTACGTCGAGTCGCGCCCCGATATTTTTGCGATCGGCCCGGACGGGACGATGCGCAGCAACCGCGCCATGTGCCAGGTCGCCGGCCACTACGCATGCGACATGTTCATCGGCTCGACGCTGCAGATCGACTTGCAGGGAAATTCGTCGACGGCGACGCTGGGCCGCATTTCCGGATTCGGCGGCGCGCCCAACATGGGCGCCGACGCGCGTGGCCGGCGCCACTCGAGTGCAGCCTGGCTCAAGGCCGGACAGCAGTCGAACCAGGGCCGCAACCAGATCCCGCGCGGGCGCAAGCTGGTGGTGCAGATGGTCGAGACCTTCCGCGAGCACATGGAGCCGGCATTCGTGGAGCGGCTCGACGCCTGGGAGCTGGGCGAGCAAACCGGGATGGCGATCCCGCCGGTGATGATCTACGGCGACGACGTCACGCATATCCTGACCGAAGAAGGCATTGCCAACCTGATGCTGTGCCGCAGCGACGAAGAACGCGAGCAGGCCATACGCGGGGTTGCCGGATATACGCCGGTGGGCATCGCGCGCGACCGCGTGATGGTGGAAAACCTGCGCGAGCGCGGCGTGATCGTGCGCGCGGAAGACCTTGGCATCGACAAGCGGCTCGCCACCAGGGACCTGCTGGCGGCCAAGACCATGAAAGACCTGGTGCGTGCGTCGGGCGGCTTATACGATCCGCCCAAGCGGTTCAGGAACTGGTGAGGCAAGATGGAAACCTTGAAATATCGTTTTGAAAACGGCCGCGTGCGCGTGGCGCCGCGCGCCGACCTGGTCGGGGTGGTCAGCTCGGGCAATCTCGAAGTGCTGATCGAGCCGTTCGACCTGGGCGGCGCCTGCGAAGTGGAAGTGACAACCGCGGCGCATGGATTCGGCGCCATCTGGCAGGCAGTGATCGCCGACTTCGACCGACGCTGGTCGCTCGGCGACGTGCGCATTTCGATCAACGACATGGGGGCCACGCCCGCCGTGGTCAGCCTGCGCCTGGACCAGGCAGCGCAATCGGTGACGGGAGATCAGCCATGAGCAGTTACCTCGAAGCGAACGCGCGCCAGCGCATCAGGCAGTTGCTCGATGCCGGCTCGTTCGTCGAATTCCTGCCTCCGTCGCAGCGGGTGACCAGTCCGCACCTGGCGCAACTGGACGCTCCCGTGGCGTTCGACGACGGGGTGGTCGTCGGGCGCGGCCTGCTGCACGGCCAGAAGGTATTCGCAGCCGCGCAGGAAGGCGGCTTCATGGGCGGCGCCGTGGGCGAAGTGCATGGTGCGAAGCTGGTCGGCATGTTGAAGCGCGCGGTCGCGGAGCAGGCGCAGGCGGTGGTCCTGCTGCTGGAGAGCGGCGGCGTGCGCCTGCATGAAGCCAATGCCGGACTGATTGCGGTGTCCGAGGTCATGCGCGCGGTGCTCGATGTGCGCGCCGCCGGGATCCCGGTGATCGGACTGATCGGCGGCTCGAACGGCTGCTTTGGCGGCATGGGCATTGTCGCGCGCTGCACCAATGCGCTCGTCATGTCCGAGGAAGGCCGCCTGGCGATGTCCGGGCCGGAGGTGATCGAGACCGCCAACGGGGTCGAGGAGTTCGATTCGCGCGACCGCGCGCTGGTGTGGCGCACCACGGGCGGCAAGCATCGCTACCTGCTGGGCGACTGCCGGCAGGTGGTGGCGGACGACATCGGCGCGTTCCGCCAGGCTGCGTTCGACACGGTCCGGGCCTGCCGCGAGGACAGCGTGGAATTGACGCTGGCCGGGCTCGAGGCAGAGCAGGACCTGCTGGCGCGAAGGCTGCAAGAGTACGGCGCGCTGTCCGATCCGATCGATATCTGGAAGCGCATGGGGGTGCCCGATGCCGAGCAGATACCGACGCTGGAAGCGGAACCGTTCATGCAGATCGCGGCACAACACCGTTCGGGAGTGGCATGATGGACTGGAAAACATTGGCAAAGCAGTTGTTCCCGCAGGGGAGCGATATCGCCGAACATGCGTGCTTCCTGTCCGGCACCGCCCAGGTGGAGGGAAAAACCGTGGCCGTGATCGGCACCACCGAACATACGCCGATCGGGATCGAGATCGCGCTGGCGCAGGCGCGCGCGGTGCTGGACACCGTTCGGCTGCATCCGCAGCGTCCGATCGTCATCCTGGTCGACACCCAGGGGCAGCGCTTGCGCCATCGCGACGAGATGTTGGGCATTAACAGCTACATGGCGCATCTGGGCAAATGCATCGAGCTGGCACGGCGTGCCGGTCATCCGGTCATCGCTCTGGTGTACGACCAGGCGCTGTCGGGCGGCTTCATCACCAGCGGCTTGATGGCCGATGCGTGTTATGCGCTGCCCGGCGCCACCATCCGTGTGATGGGACTGCCGGCGATGGCGCGTATTACCAAGGTACCCGAAGAGCGGCTTGTCGAACTGGCCAAGGACAATCCGGTGTTCGCCCCGGGCGCGGAAAACTACATGCGCATGGGCGGCGTCGAAGCCATCTGGCACGATAACCTGGCAGCCTGCATGGCGGCGGCACTGGCCGCCTGCGACCCGGTCGACCGGCGCAGCGCGACCGGCCTGGCGCGGGGAGGGCGGCATTGGGCGCAGCCGGTGATGCAGGCGGTCGTGTCGGACACCGATGTACGCGCGGCATAACCGAGTCTGGCTTTCGGAAAGCGGGTGGCAGCAGGCGCTCGCCGCCGTGCCGGAGCAGTTCCTGGCCGAGGTGGGCGCATGGCGCAAGGCCGGCTGGCCCGTTATCGCACGGCGCGCCGATGCCGACGCCGCTGCGGGCCAGGCATGCCTCGGAATTGCACTGCCTCCGCGCGACGGAATCAAGCCCCGGATAGCCCTGCGTGTGGACGCAGCGGGCGTAAGGCAGGTCATGCCTGCGCCGGGCCTGGCCGATGTGGCCGCGGCGATCTTGCCGGCATGGCGCGCCGGCTTCGATCGCCTGCTCGCCGCTGCGCAGGAGCATGGCTTGAGGTTCACGGTGTTCGGCTCGGTGGCGCTGGAAGCGATCACCGGCCGCGCCTACGTGGGGACGACATCCGATATCGACCTGCTGTTTCATCCGGCCAGCCAGGCCGAGCTGGCACTGGCCGTTGCGCTGCTCGACAGCCACGCCGCCAGCCTCCCTCTCGACGGTGAGATCGTGTTCCCGGGGGCCGCCGCGGTCTCGTGGAAGGAGTGGCGCAACGCGACGCGCGACGCCGGCGGCCAGCGCGTTCTCGTCAAGGGCGGCGCTGCGGTTCACCTGTCCGCCAGCGCGGCCTTGCTGTCCACGCTGGACCTCACATGATAGCCGGGGCCGCGCTGCGCGATAGTGCGATCCGGTCGCGGCCGGGCATTGCCGGCAGGCGCGCCGGGGTTCCCCGGGACGCGCTTTTCTGCGCGCATATCGCGCGCCTGGCCGTGCGCAGCCTGTATGCCGAACTGACGCTCTATCCCAAACCGGGCCTGGTCTCGCTGGTCGATAACGGCAGCCACACCGACATGACCGCGGCGACCTTCATGCGCAGCCTGTTCTCGTTGCGCCACTACTTCCTACGTATCACGGCGGCCGGCATCGCCGACGCGCCGTTCGCATTGCTCAAAGAGCTTGGCATCGAGGCCGAGCGGCGCATGCTGCTTGCAAGCGGCGGCGTCAACACCCATCGCGGCGCGATTTTCTGCCTTGGCATGCTGTGCGCTGCGATAGGCGCATGTCGCGCGCAAGACATTGACCCGACGCCGGCCCATATCCGCGCCGCCCTGCTGCAGCGCTGGGGCGCGGCGCTGGCGCGCCATACCGAGGCGACCGGCACCGGTTCGCACGGCTTGCAGGTCGCGCTGCGGCACGGCGCCGGCGGCGCGCGCGAGGAGGCCGCGCTTGGACTGCCGTCGGTGTTCGACGTCGCGCTTCCCATGTT
>JBAQKU010000175.1:0-6232 GCA_049301315.1 Telluria sp. | reverse complement strand
TGCCGGGAGGGATTCGAACCCTCTGGACTCCAACAAGCGGTTTCCGCCAACTTCGGCTTCCCCCGCCACCAGATTTATCCTGGCGCTACTATGCCGTTTCGAGTGGAAATTGACACCGTGGCGGATGCGTGATGCTGCCGAACCGAGAGGATTCCCCCGCCCCTAGCCCCGCCCCCAAGGGCGGGGAAGTCCTTGCCGCCGGACGGGCTCGCGGGCTGGATGCGCACCCCGCATCCAACCCTAAGCCCTTGAGCGTAAAGGCTTTTTCGACGCCGTCAAGGGTTCGCTGCGCCGGGCTCCGCCCGCCCTTGACTGCGCCGAAAATGCCGTGACCATTGCGACCTGCAACCTGGCCGCGCACCAAGAAGGGGCAAAAAGCGGCTTGTCAACTTCCACTCGAAACGACATTGGGCCTTTTTTGGTCACATGACAAGACAGCGCAAGACCGTATAGCCGTGTTTCTCCCAATGAGAACCGCGGTTTTTTTTCGCCTGTACCCTTGGCATACATCTTGTCCGGTCCGGGACCGCAATCACACGATCCCATCAACAGCAATCTTGACGTTGCCCAACTACATACGGGAATTGCTGGACGAGAATAAACGGTCGGTTATCCGTCACAAAACAGAGAGGCTGCATATGTCAACGGTAAATGTAAACGAGTTTGCAACCTGGTTGCGCGGCCATGCATTGCCGCCCTACGGTCAGGGGAAATGTGCTAAGTTTGTCCGTCTCGCGTTGGAACATGGCGGAGCTCACAGTGCAGGCCACCCTTACCATGCGAAGGACTGGGGCCCCACACTGCTAAGGAACGGATTTCATTCGATTACAGTGGAGAAACCAGAAACCTTTCTGGCAATGAAGGGCGACGTTGCGGTCATACAGCCCACTTCCTCCAGTTCAAGCGGTCATATCCAAGGTTTTGACGGAAAACAGTGGATTTCCGATTTCGTGCAACCAGACTTCTGGCCGGGCCCAGCTTATCGCACCGAAAAACCAAATTATGTTATTTACCGTCCTTAGCCGCGCCGTCGCCGTCGCATTGCTCGCTGCTGCCAGCTGTGCCGCGCTGGCTGAGGACGCGCCTCGAACTCTTCAGGATCCGGTCCTCGGCTTGCGGTATCAAATCGCCACAGTGCAGTTTGATGCGCTCCCCGGCGAAGTGCTTTCCACGTGTCCGGTCTTGGTCAATGAGCAATGGGATCGTCGCCTTTGGGTATACGCATCGCTACGCGACAGGGAGCGCACCTACTACGTCGTCGGTGGGTACTATATTCGTCGCTTTCGCTCTGGCGATTTCCGCCAATTCGAGCCCGACCCCAAAGGCGTCGTATTTCAGGTCGAGGGCACTCAATGCACATTGATCGGGCCTGCGCGTGAGGTGTTCGACGCACAACCTGAAGAAATTGCACTGCCGGTGCTTGAACAACTTGCCACGGATCTTTTCGCTCGGTACATGCGCGCGTTTGGTGGCCCTGATCAGTTTCGCGCCGAGTTACGTCGCCAGCATGTAGAACCGAAACGCCTTAGTACCGTGTTACGGGAAGCGTTCTACCGCCCCGGACCGGAACCACGGTTGCATTAACGCCCCATGCCACGCTAGCGCAGCAGCAACACATTGCTGAGCTCGAGGTTGACGCACATGACTTCGTATACAGTGGAAAGGTGGCCGTATGAAAATAGCAGATTGGATCGTCCTGGTCAGCATCCCGGCTTTGCTATGCCTGGCCGGCGAGGGACAGTCGGCGGATATTCAAAATGAAAATAGCGCTCTTGAAGGATGTGGCGCCTTATCGCAAGCTGGAATGCGAGCGTGTCTTGAGGGAAAGTCCCAGGAAAGCGCGACGGCGCTGAAACAGGCAGAGAATAAGGCTGTCGACACGCTTTCCAAGTGGGATGAGGATGCGAAGTACATCTTCCTCGCAAAGCAACGGCTCACAGCCTCCAGCAAAGCATATGAGCAATACCGTGAAGCGCAGTGTGCGTTCGCCTCTTCGATTGGAGGCGGTGCCATTGCCAGCGCGCTCGAACTGCGCCGCCTGGCCTGCCTCATTGGATTGAACACGCGGCGCACCGCGCATATCCGAGCAATGGTGTCGAGCTTGCCGACAAAGTAAGACGTTAATTTGCGTCTGTCTTGATCTGCTATGCGCCCGGCGCCCGGTACCGAACCTGTCCGGCCTTGTGCAGGGCATCCATGGTTTCATCGACGGTCAGAAGGACTGTCGTTTCGTATGAACTGAGCGCGCCACCGGCACTAATGGCCAGCGCAACCGCAGCCATGGACACGTTGTCGGGCGCCTCCCACAGGTTGTAGCCATCGTGCGTGCCGAAGGCGTACCAGAACCCATGCAGCTTCCCGCCCACCGACTCGATGTACGCTTCGGCGGCCTTGCGACGGTCCTCCGGGTTGGCGATCAGCCTGGCCCAGGTCTCTGGCGTGTAACTGAACTTCGATAAATAGAGCGGCATCGTCCCTCTCCTTAGGTCCATCACAGTCCTGGTCTGCGTTCGTCGGGCAGCCTTCTTGCTCATCCACGGGCCTAGCGCAGCCGCAAGGCATTGCTGATCACCGAAGCCGAACTCAGGCTCATCGCAGCGGCCGCGATCAGGGGCGACAGCAGCCATCCGGTGAGCGGATACAGCACCCCGGCCGCGATCGGGATGCCGAGCGCGTTGTAGACCAGCGCGAACAACAGGTTCTGCTTCATGTTGCGCACCGTGGCCACTGAAATCAGGCGGGCGGTCGCGATGCCGCGCAAGTCGCCTTTCACCAGCGTGACTTGCCCGCTGTTCATTGCGACGTCGGTTCCCGTTCCCATCGCCACCCCGACGTCGGCCTTCGCCAGCGCCGGCGCGTCGTTGATGCCGTCGCCCGCCATCCCGACCACATGGCCTTCGCGCTGCAGTTTCTCGACCATGACGAGCTTGTCGGCCGGCTTGACCTCGCCATGCACTTCGTCGATGCCGAGGCGCTTTCCGACCGCCCTGGCAGTGGTGATGCCGTCGCCCGTGGCCATGATGACGCGGATGCCGGCCGCCTTGAGCGTGGCAAGCGCTTCCGGGGTGCTGGCCTTGACCGGGTCCGACACCGCCAGCAAGCCGGCCAGCTTGCCGCCAAGCGCCAGGTGCATCACGCTGGCGCCCTCGGAACGCAGGGCCTCGGCGTCCGCCTTCAATTCGTCCACGTCGACCCCGGCCTCGCTCATCAGTGCGGTATTGCCAAGCGCGAGCGTCTTGCCGCCGACCTTGCCGCGCACGCCGATGCCCGACTCGGACTCGAATTCTTCCGCCTTCTCGAGCGCAAGCTTGCGCTCGCGCGCGGCGCGCACGATGGCCTCGGCCAGCGGGTGCTCGCTGCCCTGGTCCAGGCTGGCCGCGAGCCGCAGCACTTCGTCTTCGGTAAATCCCGGCGCGGCGATGGCCCGGTCGAAGGCTGGTTTACCTTCGGTCAGCGTGCCGGTCTTGTCGACGATGAGGGTGTCGACTTCGCGCAGTTTTTCGATCGCCGCCGCATCGCGAAACAGCACGCCTTGCGTGGCGGACTTGCCGGTGGCGACCATGATCGACATCGGCGTGGCCAGCCCCAAGGCGCAGGGGCAGGCGATGATCAGCACCGCGACCGAGTTGATCAGCCCGAACACCCAGCTCGGTTCGGGCCCGAACAGGCCCCACACAAAAAATGTCACGACGGCGATCCCGACCACGCCCATCACGAAATAGCCTGCCACGACGTCGGCCATGCGCTGCATCGGCGCCTTCGAGCGCTGCGCGGCGGCGACCATTTGCACGATCTGGGCCAGCACGGTCTGCGAACCGACTTTCTCGGAGCGCATCACCAGCGCGCCGCTGGCGTTGATGGTGGCGCCGATCACCTTGTCGCCCGCGCGCTTGGTCACCGGCATCGGTTCGCCGGTCAGCATCGATTCGTCGACCGCGCTGCTGCCTTCGATCACCTCGCCATCGACCGGCACCTTTTCGCCGGGCCGCACGCGCAGCATGTCGCCCACGTGCACGTGGGTGAGCGGCACGTCTTCCTCGCTGCCGTCGGGCTTGATGCGGCGTGCGGTCTTGGGCGCCAGGCCCAGCAGGGACTTGATGGCGGCCGAGGTGCGCGAGCGCGCCTTGAGCTCGAGCACCTGGCCGAGCAGCGTGAGCGAGATGATCACGGCCGCCGCTTCGTAGTACACGCCGATGCGGCCCATCGACATGAACGATGCCGGAAACACCTGCGGCGCAACGGTCGCGACCACGCTGTAGAGGAAGGCGGCGCCGGTGCCGAGCCCGATCAGGGTCCACATGTTCGGACTGCGGTTGAGCACGGACTGGGTGCCCCGTACGAAGAAGGGCCAGCCGGCCCACAGCACGATGGGAATCGACAGCACCAGCTCGGCCCAGGTCTGGGTCGTGGCGTCGACCAGGCCCAGCCTGTGCCCGAACATTGCCAGCACGGTCACGATGATGGTGAGCGGCAGGGTCCACCAGAAGCGCCGGCTGAAGTCCTTCAGTTCCGGGTTTTCTTCTTCGCCAAGCTCCGGGATGACAGGCTCGAGCGCCATGCCGCACTTCGGGCAGTTGCCGGGACGATCCGACCGTATCTCGGGATGCATCGGGCAGGTATAGATGGCGCCGACGGGCGCCGGCTCGGCGGGCGCAGCCTCGCCCGCGCTGTATTTTGCCGGCTCGGCATCGAATTTCGCCTTGCACTTGGCGCTGCAGAAATACGCCTGCCGTCCCTCATGCGTGCTGACATGGGGCGTGCGTTCGCTCACCTCCATGCCGCACACGGGATCCTTGAACAGGCGTTCCCCCGCCGGGTTCATCTTGGCCTGGACAGCTGGGGACGCATCCTGCGCGCGGCTGGCATGGCCGCCGATTGGTGCCGTCATCGCTTTCTCCCTCTGACATGAAGCTTCACTCTAAAGAGGTGGATGCCAGAAAACTTTGATAAAGATCAGGGTCGCGGGATCTGGTTGCACAAACTACCGCTTGTGCAAGGACTACCCGGCATTAAATTGAGCTGCATCAATATTCGCCTTTGCTTAATTCAAGTATAATCAATCATCGTGAAATCGTCCGCTTAGCAACGTCCTTAACATACAAGTCCATGAGACTGTCCCGCCCATCCCGCTTCCTTGCAGCACTCATTGTGCTGTTCAGCGTGCTGTTTACACAGCTCGCCGTGGCCGGCTATGCGTGTCAGAGCATGCAAATTGCGCAAGCGATGCAACTGGTCTCTGCCGCGTCCGGGCAGCAGGCCATGCCCGATTGTGAGATGGGGGTCGATTCTTCCGCCCAGTGCCAGAACCTGCGTCCGGCTGGCAAGCAGTCCATGGACAAGCCCGAAATACCGCATGTGTCGCCGTTCGTCGCCGCCGTGCTGGTGCAGTCGATCTTCCATGGCGACCGGCCCTACCCGTCCGTCACGTCCCCTTCCGGCGGGTTCCTCCTGACCAGAACCACCGCTCCCCCGCTGTCCATCCAGAACTGCTGTTTCCGCATCTGATCCTCCAGGGCGCCAGCCCGTGGCACCGTCGCGCTCGTGCGTGAACGGTCGCCGAGTAACGCTATCTGGAGTTCGTATGCCTTCGCGACACTCCCATCCTTTGCCTTGCAGGAGAAATTTTATGCAACATACCTTGCGCGCCTGCGCGATCGCGGTGGCCCTGGTCACTACGCCTGCGATCGCGCTTTCAAGCGAAGCAGCACCGGGCAGCAGTGTCGACAGCCTGCTCGTGCTTGCCCGCGAAAAGAATCCGGAATATGCCGCCATGCGCCATGAGGCCGAAGCCGCCGGCGAGCGGATCGGGCCGGCCGGCGCCTTGCCCGACCCTAAGCTGCGGGTGGAACTGGAGGACATCACCAAAATGGGTGAGCAGAATCCGACCATCCTGCCGGGCCGGGTCGGCAGTACCCGCTATACCCTGATGCAAGACCTGCCGTGGTTCGGCAAGCGCGGCCTCAAGCGCGACATTGCCGCGCTGGAAGCCGAAGGCGCGCAGGGGCGCTCGCTGGGAACCTGGGCCGAGCTGTCGGCGCGCATCAAGTCCGCTTACGCGCAGTGGTATTACCTGCACCAGAGCGAACGCCTGACGCGCGAAGTGCTGGACCTGATGGCGCGCCTCGGAAAAATTGCCCAGGTGCGTTACGAGGGCGGCCTGGCGGCGCAGCAGGACGTGATTCGGGCGCAGGTCGAGCAGACCAACCTGAACAATGAACTGATCGAGCTGGAC
>JBAQKU010000174.1:0-11303 GCA_049301315.1 Telluria sp. | reverse complement strand
GGCCCGCACGCGGCGGCGGGCAAGAGTGCGCTCGATGCGATCGAAGATCCGCTCTCGCGCCTGGTCGCGGCCGGCGCCCTGCTGCAGGCAGGACGCATCACGCCGGCCGATATCGTGGCGGCGACCGAAACCGCGTCGGCCCAGGGGTGGCGCCGTCCGCTGCTGATGTGGCTGGGAGTGTCGGCCAAGCGGGCCGAGGCCGCCGGCGACACGGTGCAGCTGGCGCGCATCCAGCGCCGTATCGAACTCGCTTCGAAAGCGCAACCCTGAGCTGCCTTTCGTAGGGGCGTTCCGCCCTACGAAAGGGCCCCCCTTGCAGCCTGTCGGGCTTTAGGATCATCGAAGCTGCTCGTGCGCACATGCGCCGGTAGCAGGCGCCAAGGGCCGACTGGCTGCTGCTACGGAGCGCGGCCGCAGCCAACCTTAGCGCTTGTGCTGCACGGTCGACGACAAGCTCGGTCTTGCTGCTCATGACCTTTCCGCCGGTAATCTTAGTGCCGGCACGCACGCCCCGCCGACTCGTGAAGTAGCCGACGGTTGGAAATCGCAACGTATCCGCTGAGCGCGGTGGTCACGTCGATGCCGTCGATGCGCGTGAGGTCCACCCCGCATAATTTGTACACCTGGTTACGCAGATCGAATGTCGGCGTATTACGCCTTTTCCCCCGTCTTGGCTCCTTTCTACTGCTTGCCACGCGCGCTGTGACACGCGTTTTGTTGCGTGTGCCATGCCGCTTCCCTCAGTTCGAAACAACGCTTCAAACGCCATCGTTTCCATTTCCGTTTTGATGTTTGTTTTGAAACGCCGCTGATCCGTTTGCAGCAGCCGCTGCTGATTTATCGCCACTTTTTCCACTAATTCCCGGCGTTAACGTTGGCATGGTTTGTGCACTAATTGGTGTACGGCAGAGCGCGTTGCCGCAAACCTCTGGCACTTCAAAGCGTCTTTCCAAATTCGTGTGCCGGACTTTGCAAAGGTCGCCAAGCAGACGATTGAAAACTATGCAAGCAGGTCGACGAACCTGTGTTGATGAATAAAGGGAATGATTAATGAACACAAGTACCGCGCAAAAAAAAGTGTCGTGCATCCAGCCACTGGTGCTCGCAAGTCTGTTGACCTCGGTACCCGCATTGGCGCAGACCGATCCGGCGCTGCGCACGGAACTGGAAAGCTTGAAATCGGCAGTACAGCAGCTGCAAAAAAAAGTGGAGTCATACGAGCGTGACGCAGGCAAGCCTGGCAGGCCCGCTTCAACCATCGCCAACAGTGCCACGCCGGAAGGCTTGAATGCCATCGGTGGAAATTATGCCACCTCGGAAGATCTGGAGTCGCTGAAGGGTTTGCTCGAGGAGAAGCTGGATCGCCGCATCGCGACCAAGTCACGCGTCAACTTCAGCGGCTCCGGCACCATCGGGGCGAGTCGCATCCAGAAACAGCCAAGTGCGTTCCGGGTCAACCGGGGCAACCTGACCTTTTCCGGTTTTCTTCGCGAAGACCCTGTGGATGACGGCGATGTGCGCTACTTGCTGGCCTTTGACTACAGCGGCCCCGGCACTCCCGGGGGCGCCGCCTCGACCAACGTATCGGATGCGGTGCTGATCTGGGACCTGATCCGCAACAAGACCAAGCGGGAACCGGATGCGACGATGACCGCGACGCTTGGGCAGCAATTGGTGCCTTTCGGATCCGACAATACCGCCCGCGAAGAGAAGCTGCCCACCATTAACCGCGCGCAGTACCTGGCGTCGTTCGGCATCAGCCGCGACATCGGCCTGACGCTCGATGGCGGTCTGGCGTATTACAACGATCCCGCGGGCGGCACTACGCTCCCGCGCTTTTCCTATCTTCTCGGCGTCTATAACGGTGCCGGCGCCAACAAGTGGGACGGCAACACCGGCAAGCATGTATTGGGCAAAGTGTCCTGGATTCCCGTGCCCCAATATTTTTCTCCGTTCCAGGGACTGAAGCTAGGGGCGTCATCCTACTCCGGCCGCAACGACGCCGGGGTCAGGCAAGCCCGGCAAGGCATCGAGTTTGAATGGCTGAAAAAGCCGTTCCTGACCACAGCCGAGTTCGTGGCCGGAAAAGATACGGCAAGCAACGGCGTTGCGACCAAAAGCCGGGGGGCGGTTGCGACGCTGTTCTATAACCCGTCCACGCTGGCAGACTTTCAGCCCCTGGTTCGCATTGACCGCTTCGATCCCAATACCTCCAGGTCTGGCGATCGCAGGACTGTATACACCGTTGGCTTCAATTACTTCTTCTGGCAGCAGGAACCGATCGTGCGCCGCACCTATGAAGTGGCCAAGACGGAACGCGTAGTCAAGTTGCAGGTGAATTACAACCGCGTGCGGGAAGAGAGAAACCAGATCCCCAATGATCAACTGCTGGCCCAACTTGTTTTCGGATTCTGAAAAGGAAAATCTCCATGAAAAAATTTGTTCGTCAATTTCTGGCCGCGAGCGTCGTCACAACCGCGTTCGCGACCGCCGTCACTACCGCGACCGCCGCGCCCGCCGGCGGCCGGGTGCCGGTGGTGAAAATTCCATTGGCAGCCTGGACCGTCGTGGCGGCGAAGAAGGGCTGGCTGCAGGAAGAATATGCGAAGTTCGGTTCGAAAATTGAAATCGTCGATCCGGGAACCAGTGCCCTGTCAGGGCAGGAAGCCGCTTTACTGGATCGCGGCGACTTGCACTTCGCATCGCGCATGATGTACCCGGCGACGGTTCACAAGGCGAATGGCATCGATGCGTCGATCATCTGGATGTCGTCGCGCTCGGACAAATACCGCACGCCCGTCATCGCGCTCAAGGATTCCCCGCTGCAGACGCTGGCCGACCTGAAAGGAAAAACGCTGGGGTCGAGCCGGGTTGGTTGCGGCTGGACCTCGCCATTCGAAGCGCTGGAAAAAGCCGGCGTCCCGCTCGATACCAACACCCGCAAGGGCGCGGTGCGTTACACCAATATCAGTAGCGGCACCACCAATGTCAGCGCGCTGCTGGCAGGGAAGATCGATGCGACGGGCACCCATATCGCGCTGACCCACTTTGCGAGCCTGGTGACGCAGGGACACGTCAAGGTCATCGGCCGCAGCCCGGATAACGGGGTGTACGTTAACGCCGCCGGCAGGCCGTCCTTCTTCGCAATGCGTCCATTCGCCGAGAAGCATCCGGAACTGGTGCAAACCTTCCTCAAGGTGCGCCAGAAAGCGGTGGCCTGGATTCAGCAGAATCCGGATGAAGCGGCCAACATCATCGCCCGCGAGACGCGCGTCCCGGTATACATCGCCAAGTTCCAGATCACCGATCCCTCGACCTTCGACTTCATGGAAGGCGAACCGAGCGCCGATGTCGCGACCGGTTCGATCAAGGCGTTCCAGAATTGGTACAAGGAGCATGGCGACGACATTCTTGCTTCCCGCAGCCTCTCCGAGAAACAGATCGATGCGTTCGTGGACCGCCGTTTTTTCAAGGGCGGCACCCATTCGATCTACAACTGACGACACACACTCACTGACTGGAAGCCGCCCATGGAATCTGGAACCGCTACTTTTTCTGCTCTTTCCGCCTCGCTTTCCTCTTCCCCGTCCGGGGACAGGGAACGAAACATTCATCCCGAAAATAGTCGTCACGGCGAGCTGGCCGGGCCGCATAGCGTCGCCGCCGCGCCGGCGAGCGCTATCGGCGCTTTGCCGCGCTTCGACAGGACGCGCCTGCTGGGCTTGATTCTGCCGATACTCATCCTGGTGGCATGGGAGGCCGCGACCCGCTTCAAGCTGATGTCGCCGGTTTTTCTCCCGACGCCGCAGCGCACGCTTGCCGCCTTGTCCACTCTGATCGAAGGCGGGCGGCTGCTGGAAGACTTTCTGGAAAGCCTGCGCGTCGTGACCTTCGGCTTTGCGGTCGGCTCCGGCCTGGCTTTGCTGCTGGGCGCCTATTGCGGATTGTCGCGGTCCGTGGAGCGCTTCTTCGGGCCGACGCTCGACGCCCTCCGCCAGATTCCGCCGATGGCCTGGTTGCCGTTGCTGGTGCTGTGGGTCGGCGTGGGCGATACCGCCAAGGTGATCGTCATTGCCAAGGTGGTGTTTTTCCCGGTATTCCTGAACACCCTGCAAGGCATACGCGGCGTGCAGAAGGAATACGTCGAAGTCGCCAAGGTGTTTCGTCTCACGCGCCAGCAACTGGCGCGCAAGGTGATCATTCCGGGGGCATTGCCTTCCATCCTGATCGGCATTCGTTACGGCGCCGGCCTCTCATGGTCGCTGGTGGTCGTGGCTGAAATGCTGTCCGGCATGAAAGGGCTGGGATTCCTGATCTGGCGTTCGCAGGAACTGCTGTTCACCGATCAGTTGATCGTCGTCATTTTCATCATTGGCCTGTTCGGATTCTTCCTCGATCGCATCCTTTCCCTCGCGGAGCGGCGGCTGCTGCGCTGGAAGCAGGGCTACGCAGGCTGAGTTTCTCGCGCATGAACGTTGGAATCATTCACACATTCATCATTCACATATCTGGAGGTCGTTAAACATGGGTAATTTCGCCAAATCAAAAGCGTTGCAAAATATTTCCAGCCGGGTCACGCAAGCCCACTACACCATCTGCCCCGTTTTCGTGGCATCCAATGTCGCCGCGGAACTGGGCTGGCTCGACGAGGAGTTCAAGCTCGCCGGCGCGCATCTGGGCTACCTGCGCTCGCTGCCGGACAACATCGGCTGGCTGCCGCATTTCAGCCACAAGCTCGATAACCTGTTTCGCGATGGCGGCAACATCCCATCGATCTGGGCACATGCCGACGTCACCCGGACCAAACTGATCGGCCTGACGGCGGCTCATGCAGGCGGCCAGATCCTGGTACGCACCGATTCCGGCATCAACAAGGTGGCCGACCTGAAGGGCAGGAAAATCGGTCTGGCCAAGAGCCGGAATGCCGCCAAGGTCGACTGGTGGCGCGGCACCGCCGAGCGCGGCATTGAACTGGCGCTCGATCTGGCCAGCCTCAAGCGGTCCGATGTCGAGATTGTCAACGTCGAACACGACGATTCCTTCACGCTCGAACCGGCCAGCAAGCCTTCCGAAATCTGGGCTATTCGCCGTCTCAAGGAAGATCTCAGCCTTAATCCTGAAATCCTGGCGCTGGAGGAGCGCAAAGTCGACGCGATCTATAGCAACGCCGGCCGCGCGCAGCATCTGGAACGCACAGGCAAGTTCAAGGTAATCGAGGATCTGGCCCGCCATCCCGACTGGACGTTGCAGGTAGCGAACAGTCCATATGCGATCACGGTCAATGCGGAGCTGGCGGAAACGCGCCCTGAAGTCGTGGTTGCCTTCCTGCGCGCCACGGTACGTGCCGGTCGCTGGATCAATGCCAACCGCGCCGCCGCCGCCGAGATCCTGCATCGCGTGACGTTCCACCCGACGCTCGAAGACACCGTGCGCGCGATCGCCGATACCGATTTCATTCCGAACCTGTCGCCGAAAAACCTGGCCGGCATCGAGATCGAAAAGGCTTTCCTATTGAGCCACGGCTACATCAAGAAGGATTTCGAAGTCAGCAAATGGGCTGACGCGCGCTATCTCGAAGACGCGCTCGGTTCGCTGTAGACGCATGCAGCCGGCGTTTCCGGCTGAGATCGATTTTTCCCGGGATCTCGTCGAGATTCCCGGCACCCGAGGAGAGCAATATTCATGAGTACCGTACTTGCAAAACGCCCCGCGCCATCCGGCGCGCAAGCCGCGCCGGCGCTGACCGAGGCGCTGTTCACCATTTGCCCGGTGCTGGTTGCATCGAACGTGGCGGTAGAATTCGGCTGGCTGGAAGAGGAATTCAAGAAAGTCGGCGCCAAGGCGACCTATCTGCGTTCGCTCGCCGACAACAAGGGCTGGATTCCGCATTACACGCATAGCCTGCCCAACCTGTTCCGCGATGGCGGCGCGATTCCCACAATCGAGGCCAAGGCCGATCTGGCCGATACCACGCTGATCGGCCTGACTTGGGCGCAAAGCGGCGGCCAGATCCTGGTGCGCGCCGGCGCCGGCATCGGCCGCGTCAAGGATTTGAAGGGGCGACGCATCGGCCTGTTCAAAAGCCTGAATACCGAAAAGATCGATTTCATTCGCGCCACCGCGCACCAGGGCATTGTGCTGGCGCTGGATCTGGCCGGCCTGTCGGCCAAGGATGTCCAGATCGTCGATCTGGACGATGCCGACCGTCCCACCTTCAACATCGCAAGCAAGCCCGCTGAACTGTGGCCGCAATACCGCAGCAAGGGCGTCGGCCTTGGCCGCGAAGCCGAAGCGCTGGCCGACGGGTCGGTGGACGCCATCTACGCCAATCTCGGGCGCGCCAGCGCGCTGCTCGCATCGGGCAAATTTACGGTGATCGAAGACTTGGAGCGCCATCCCGACTGGACGCTGCAAATCGCCAATGGCCCGTATACCACGGCGGTAAACACCGAGTTCGCGAAAGCCCATCCAGAAGCGGTGGTGGCCTTCCTGCGCGCGGCGATTCGCGCCGGCCGCTGGATCAACGCCAACCGCGATGCGGCCGCCCACATCCTGGCGCGAACCACCCTGTTCCCCTCGGTCGACGAAACGCGCCGCGCGCTGGCCGGCCATGACCTGATTCCGACCCTGTCGCCGAAGAACCTCGCCGGCATCGGCCTGCTCAAGGATTTCCTGCGCCAGCACGGTTACGTCAAGAACGATTTCGACGTGCAGAAATGGGCAGATGCGCGCTATCTGGAGGCGGCACTGCGCACTGCCTGAGGCAGTGTCATCCGGGAGTCCGCGAGGCGGGTTCCCATTTTTTAATTCAAAGGATTATCGATGGGCGTTATCACTGAAAATACAGCGGCGCTGCAGGCGCCTTCCGGCATCACCGAAACGCTGTACACCATCTGCCCGGTGCTGGTCGCTTCCAATGTCGCGCTGGAACTGGGATGGCTGGACGAGGAATTCAAGAAAGCCGGCGCGTCCGCGCGCTACCTGCGCTCGCTGACCGGTCCGAAGGACTGGCTGCCTCACTACAACCACGACTCGGACCGCCTGATCCGGGACGGCGGAAACAGCCCCGCCGTCGGCGCCAGGGCGGATGTGCGTCCGACCACCCTGATCGGCCTGACCCAGGCGCAGCCGGCCGGAAAGATCATCGTGCGCGTCGATTCCGGGATCAACAAGGTGTCAGATCTCAAGGGCCGTCGGGTCGCACTGTACCGCAGCGCCCTGACCGACAAGCTCGATCATCGGCGTGCCACCGGCCATCACGGTTTGCTGGCGGCACTGGACCTGCACGGACTGGACAGGAACGACCTCGTCTGGACCGACATCGTAGACGACGAAAGCGACGAGTTCCACGGCAAGCAGGCGGCCGCCAGGCCGTCCGAGCTATGGGCACGGCGCCGTGCTGCACAGTCCGGCTTCGGGCTGAGCATCGAAGCCAAGGCATTGCGCGATGGCGTCGCCGATGCCTACTACGATTACTCGGTTGGCATTGCCGGATCGCTCGAAGAAACCGGCAAGTTCAAGGTCATCGAAGATCTCGACCGCTACCCCGACTGGACCTTGCGCATTGCCAACGCGCCACGCACCATCACCGTCAGCACGGAGTTCGCCGAGCGGCATCCGGAAGTCGTGGTGGCGTTCCTGCGCGCGGCGATTCGCGCCGGACGCTGGATCAATGCCAACCCGGAAGCGGCGTCGGAAATCTTCCAGCGGGTCACCGTGTATCCGTGTGCGAAAGCGATTGCCAAGGCGCTGGCGCAATACGACTTGGTCCCCAATCTGTCTGCGCGAAATCTTGCCGGGCTTGAAATCGAAAAGAATTTCCTGCTTCAGCATCGCTACATCCGTAACGATTTCGACGTACGCCAGTGGGCCGACCATCGCTACCTGGAAGAAGCGCTCAAGGGGCTTTGATTCAACAATGTAATCGGCTGGCCGGCGGCGCGCCCCGGCTAGCGTATTTAGCAGGGGTAACCATGGAACATGCTGGAAATCTTGCCATTCGCAACGTCTCGAAGACATTCAATGTGACGAATGGGACGCTGGACGTTTTAAAAGAAGTGAATTTTTCCGTCTCGCCTGGCGAGTTCGTCAGCATTGTTGGCGCTTCCGGCTGCGGGAAGTCCACCTTGCTCAGGCTGATTGTCGGACTCGACGACAATTATGCGGGCGACATCTTGCTCGATGGCCATGCGATTCGCGGCACCAGCCTGGATCGCGGTATCGTATTTCAGGAGCACCGCCTGCTGCCGTGGCTGACGGTGGAACAAAACGTGGGCCTCGGACTTGAAAACAGTCACCAGCCGGTTGCCGCGCGCAAGCGCATTGTGCAGGAGCATATCCGGCTGGTGGGCCTTGCCGGCTTTGAAAAAACCTATCCACATCAACTGTCGGGCGGCATGGCGCAGCGGGCCGCGATTGCGCGCGGGCTGGTCAACCGGCCGGAAATCCTGCTGCTCGACGAACCGTTGGGCGCGCTCGATGCGCTCACCCGCATCTATCTCCAGGAAGAACTGTTGCGCATCTGGGAACAGGAAAAAACCACCATGATCCTGGTTACGCACGACGTCGAAGAAGCGATCTTCCTGTCCGACAAGATCGTGGTGATGCAGGCGCGCCCGGGCGCCATTCGCGCAGTGCTGCAGGTTGAGATGGCGCGTCCGAGAGATCGCACGTCGCACGAGTTCGCCGACGTAAAGCGGCGGATTCTGGACCTCATGGCGCTGCACCACTGAGCCATGCGCCACCGAGTCCCTACCACCGCTGCCATCGCAATCGCAGTTCTGGCGCTTTCCGCGCTGGCATGGTACGCCGTGTCCAGCCAGCATGGCGGCCACGATAAAGTCGCGGCGAGCGCGCAAGGCGCCTTCGGCCATTTCGGCCATCACGGCGGCAGCGCGCTGCCGCCGGCGGCCGATGCGGCATCGATTGCCATTGCCCCCGAGCTGATCAACAGTCTGGGCATACGCACCGCGCTGGCGCAACAGCGCTCCCTGCCACGGAACATTTCTTCCATCGGCACGGTCGATTTTGACGAAGCCAACACCCACCGGCTTTATGTCCGCTCCGGCGGGTGGCTGGAAAAGCTGTCGATTCGCTCGGAGGGCGAAACCGTCCGCAAGGGACAGGTGCTGGCGGAGTTTCTCTCGCCCGAATATCTGAAATCGCAGGATGCCTACCTGGCGGCCCTTATCGCCGGCAATGTCGAACAAGCCGCGCTTGAACGCAATGCGCTACGCCAGTTCGGCGTGAGCGAAGCGGTGCTCGATGCGCTGCAATCGACGCGGCAGCCGGCGCCGCGACTGGTGCTGCGTGCGCCGGGCGATGGCGTGGTGGTGCGTCTGTCCGGTCGCGCGGGGCAGCAAGTGGCGCCGATGTCCGAAGTCGTGACGCTGTCGGATCTGCGCTCGCTCTCGGTGCTGGCCGACGTCCCGGAAAGCCAGGCCGACTGGATACGCGAAGGGCAGGCTGCCCAGGTGCTGCCGAACGACAATCCGGGCCATGCGATAGCCGGGCGTGTCGACTTCGTTTTCCCCGGACTGGACCCGGTCACGCGCACCTTGCGTTTTCGCGTGACGGTCGATAATGCGCAAGGCCGCCTGAAGCTGAACCAGTTGGCCAGGGTGCGGGTGCAAACCGCGCCCGGCAGCAAGACGCTGGTGGTCCCGCGTGACGCAGTGATCCGTACCGGCGAAGGCGACCGCGTCATCCTGGCGCTGGACGGGGGACGGTTCGCACCGCGCAGCGTGCGCGTCGGGCGCGAGCAGGAGTCCTGGGCGGAAATTATCGACGGCCTTGTTCCCGGCGCACGCGTGGTAGCTTCCGGCCAATTCCTGCTGGATGCCGAAAGCAATGTGCGCGGCGTCTTCGCCAGCATGGGCAACGATGTCGCCGTTACGCCGGTCGTGAATGCCGCGGCTGATGCGGTCGAGCCGCCCGCGCCACCAACCAATCGCCATGCTGGTCATCAGCACCATCAGCATTGACTCCTCCCACTCCTGATTCCTCACTTCCATGCTTGAAACGCTTATCCGTATTTCCATTCGCTATCGGTTCCTGGTATTGACGGCGGGCCTGCTGCTTCTGGTGTTCGGCGCAAACGCCGTGCGCCATCTGGAGCTGGACGCACTGCCCGATCTCTCCGATACCCAGGTCGTGGTCAGAGTGATGAGCCAGGGCCTGTCGCCGCAGCGGGTGGAGGATCAGGTGACGTACCCGCTGTCGACCGCGCTGCTGACCGTGCCGGGGGCGCAAACCGTGCGCGGCTTTTCCATGTTCGGCGATGCCTTTCTGTACGTGCTGTTCAAGGACAGAACCGATCCCTACTGGGCGCGCAGCCGCGTGCTGGAAGCCTTGGGCCAGGCCACGCCGCGCCTGCCCGCCGGCGTACAGGTCCAGGTCGGCCCCGATGCCACCGGCGTGGGCTGGATCTTCCAGTATGCGCTGACGGACCGCTCGGGTCGGCACGACCTGGCGCAACTGCGCTCCTTGCAGGACTGGTTTCTCAAATATGAACTGAAAACCGTGCCCGGCGTGGCCGAGGTAGCGTCGCTGGGCGGCATGGTGCGGCAGTATCAGGTCGTCATCAATCCCGAGCGCTTGCGCGGCCTCATGATTCCCCTGGAAAAAGTGCGCGAAGCGATCCGCATGGCGAACCAGGAAGCCGGCGGCGCGGTCATGGAGATGGCCGAGGCGCAGTATGTGATCCACTCGCGCGGGCTGCTGCGCGGCATCGACGATCTGCGTCGCATTCCGCTCGGCGGCAGCCATGTCACCGGCGCGCCGGTGGTGCTGGAAGACGTGGCCACCATCCGGATCGGCCCGGAACTGCGCCGCGGCCTGGCGGAGCTGGACGGCCAGGGCGAAGTGGTCGGCGGCATCGTGGTCATGCGTCAGGGCGAAAACGCGCTGGCGGTGGCCAAGGCGGTGAAGGCCAAGCTGACCAGCCTGAGCCGCAGCCTGCCGGCCGGCGTCGAGGTAGTGACGACCTACGACCGTTCCGGCGTGATTGAGCGCGCCATCGATAACCTGAGCCAGCGGCTGATGGAGGAATTCATCGTCGTGGCGGCGGTCTGCCTGGCGTTCCTGTGGCATTTGCGCTCGACGCTGCTGGTCATCGCGACGCTGCCGCTGTCGGTGCTGGGCGCGGCGCTGGTGATGCGGCAGCAGGGTATCGATGTCAATATCATGTCGCTCGGCGGTATCGCAATCGCGGTCGGAACGCTGGTCGATGGCGCCATCGTGCTGGTGGAAAACGTGCACAAGCGGCTGGAAAAACAGGCCGACGGTGCGGACCGGATCGACAC
>JBAQKU010000173.1:0-3928 GCA_049301315.1 Telluria sp. | reverse complement strand
CGCTTGCGCCGCCCCTGGTCGCGCCTGCGCCCAAGGCCGCCATGCGCGAGGGCGGGCGCGGCTACCGCATCGAACTTCCCCCCATGGCGCAGCGCGACGTCGAGGCGCTCACCGCCGAACTCGGACTGCTGGGCAGCATCGTGCGCGAAGCGCTGGACGGCGAGCGCCATGCGCTCACCCTGGTCACGCACGAAAGCGTGGACGACATCGTGGCGATCTGCTCGTTCGTGCTGGAACCGGGCGACATGAAAATCACGGAGCAGGCGGCCCCCGGGCAGGAAGCGGCCGAGCGCACGCGCATCGACAAGGAGCGCGGTTACGGCTTCTTCGAGCCGCTCGAAGCGGAGAAGTCGGACCAGGAGCGCGGCTATGGATTCTTCCAGCCGCTCGAACAGATCCGCGCCAACGCGGCCAGCGTCTCGACCTCGACGGCAAGCGTGAGCGCCAAGGCCGCGCCCGCTCCCGCGCGCCCCGACCCGCTCGAGATCACCGAGACCGGCGACAAGAAGGGCGGCGCGAAGAAGGACGACAAGGGGGGCGCGGCGCCGGGCGCCGAATCGTCCTCGATCCGGGTCTCGATCGAGAAGGTCGACCAGCTCATCAACCTGATCGGCGAGCTGGTCATCACGCAGGCCATGATCGAGCAGCGCAGCGACGTGCTCGACCCGATGCTGCACGAACGACTGCTCGGCAGCGTGAGCCAGCTCACCCGCAACACGCGCGACCTGCAGGAAGCGGTCATGTCGATCCGCATGATGCCGATGGATTTCGTGTTCTCGCGTTTTCCGCGCATGGTGCGCGACCTGGCCGCCAAGCTGGGCAAGAAGGTCGACTTCATCACCAATGGCGCGGCCACCGAACTTGACAAGGGCCTGATCGAGCGCATCGTCGATCCGCTCACCCACCTGGTGCGCAACAGCATCGACCATGGCATCGAAATGCCCGATGCGCGCCTGGCCGCCGGCAAGACCGAGGCAGGGCGATTGTTCCTGTCGGCCGGCCACCAGGGCGGCAATATCGTGATCGAGGTGTCCGACGACGGCGGTGGCCTGAACCGCGAGCGCATCCTGGCCAAGGCCGTCGAGAACGGTCTGGCGGTGTCCGATGCCATGAGCGACAGCGAGGTCTGGCAGCTCATTTTCGCGCCCGGCTTTTCGACCGCCGAAACCGTCACCGACGTCTCCGGGCGCGGGGTCGGCATGGATGTCGTCAAGCGCAACATCAGCGCCATGGGCGGCAGCGTCGAAATCCGCTCGGCCAAGGGATTCGGCACCACCATCTCGATTTCGCTGCCGCTGACGCTGGCGATCCTGGACGGCATGTCGATCCGGGTCGGCGAGGAGGTCTATATCCTGCCGCTCGGCTTCGTGGTCGAGTCGCTGCAGCCGGCTCCCGCGGACGTCAAGGAAATCAGCGGCAAGGGACGCGTGATCAAGGTGCGCGGCGAATACCTGCCGCTGGTGCCGCTGTACCAGATGTTCGAGATCGTGCCGCGCTTTACCAACCCGTCCGAGGGTATTGTCGTCATCCTCGAATCGGAAGGGCGCAAGGCCGGCCTGTTCGTCGACGACCTGGTCGGCCAGCAGCAGGTGGTGGTGAAGAACCTCGAATCGAACTACCGCAAGGTGACCGGCATTTCCGGCGCCACCATCCTGGGCGACGGCGGCGTGGCGCTGATCCTGGACGTATCGGCGCTGATCCGCTCGTCGCGCCAGCTGGCCGACGACACCATTTTTTCTTGATTTTACCGAAATAACAAACAGGACCCCAACATGTCTATCATCGAATACAGCTCCAGGACCGGCGACGGCGCGGGCAGCGAGTTCCTCGCGTTTACGCTCGGCTCCGAAGAATACGGAATCGACATCCTCAAGGTGCAGGAGATCCGCGGCTACGAGGCGGTCACCCGCATCGCCAACGCGCCCGAATTCATCAAGGGCGTGATCAACCTGCGCGGCATCATCATTCCGGTCGTCGACATGCGCATCAAGTTCAATCTGGGCACCCCGGTGTACGATCAGTTCACCGTGGTCATCATCCTCAACATCGGCGGGCGCATCATGGGGATGGTGGTCGACAGCGTGTCCGACGTGACGACCCTGACCCCGGAACAGGTCAAGCCGGCGCCGGAAATGGGCAGCGCGTTCAACTCCGATTACATGATCGGGCTCGGCACCATCGACGAGCGCATGCTGATCCTGGTCGATATCGACAAACTGATGTCATCGGCCGAAATGGGCCTGGTAGAGAAGCTCGCTGCGTGACGCGACAGGCACGGCGCGAAGACGCCGCTGCCACACTAAATTGTATTCCTGGAGACTAAAAACATGACACTGCGCGACCTCAAGATCGGCACCCGGCTGGGGATGGGTTTCGGAAGCATCCTGCTGATCCTCGTGGCAATGGTGGCGCTGGCCAACGTCCTCAATTACAGCAACAAGGCCAGCCTGATGAGCGGGCTCGAACTGTCGAATGCCAAGAGCCTGCAGGCGGCGGCCATGAAAAGCGCGATGCTCGAAACCGGCATTGCGATGCGCAATATCGGATTGCAGACCGACGTCGCCCTGATGCAGAAGGAAGAAGGCAAGGTAAAGGCCCAGCGCAAGCGCTACGACGAAGCGCGCGCCAGCCTGCAGGCGGCGGGGCTGGACGACAACGAGAAAAAGGTGCTGGAGCAGATCGCGGCGCTCGACAAGGAAGTCGATGCCGCCTTCAAGGAGGCGATGGCGCAGGTGCTTGCATTTAACAGCGAGGGGGCGGCCAAGGTGATCGCCGGCCGCATCGACCCGCTCAACGACCAGGCGCTGGCCGCGCTCAATCGCCTGGTCGACATGCAGCAGGCCGCGGTGCGCGAATTGCTGGGCAGCTCGGTGCAGGGCGACAAGCAGCTGATGACGATCCTGTTCGCGCTCGGCGCGGGCGCGGCCCTGATCGGGGTCGGCGGCGCGCTCCTGATCACGCGTTCCATCACCGAGCCGCTGCAGGGCGCGCTCGAGCTGGCCCGCAAGGTGGCGTCCGGCGACCTGGGCACGCAGATCGAGGTTCATGGCAAGGACCAGGTCAGCGACCTGCTGCAAGCGCTCAGCGACATGAACAATAGCCTTGCCAGCACCGTCGGCGAGGTGCGCTCGGGCACGGACACCATCACGGTCGCCTCGCAGGAAATCGCGAGCGGCAACGCGGACCTGTCCTCGCGCACCGAGGCGCAAGCCAGTTCGCTCGAAGAGACGGCCAGCTCGATGGAGGAACTGACCAGCACCGTCAAGCAGAACGCGGACAATGCGCGCCAGGCCAACCAGCTGGCCGTATCGGCATCGTCGGTGGCGGTGCAGGGCGGCTCGGTGGTGGCGCAGGTGGTCGATACGATGGGCTCGATCAAGGATAGCTCGCGCAAGATCGTCGATATTATCGGTGTCATCGACGGCATCGCGTTCCAGACCAACATCCTGGCCCTGAACGCGGCGGTCGAGGCGGCGCGCGCCGGCGAACAGGGGCGCGGTTTCGCAGTCGTGGCCGCCGAAGTGCGCAACCTGGCGCAACGTTCGGCCGGAGCGGCCAAGGAAATCAAGTCCCTGATCGGCGACTCGGTCGACAAGGTCGACGCCGGCAGCAAACTGGTCGACGAGGCCGGCCAGACCATGGACCTGATCGTCACCTCGATCAAGCAGGTGGCCGACATCATGGGCGAGATCACGGCCGCCACCCAGGAGCAAAGCAGCGGCATCGAAGAAGTCAACCGCGCCATCACCGAGATGGACGAAATGACGCAGCAGAATGCGGCCTTGGTCGAAGAGGCGGCGGCGGCGGCCCAGAGCATGCAGGAGCAGGCCCAGAAACTGGCGGGCGCGGTCAGCATCTTCAAGCTGGGCGGCGAGCACTGGAAAGCGGCCCCGGCGCCGCTGCGCGCCGCTGCCGCACGCCCCGCGCC
>JBAQKU010000172.1:0-1808 GCA_049301315.1 Telluria sp. | reverse complement strand
ACGAGGACTTCGCGGGCGTGCGCAGCTACCAGCAGGGCGATGCAATTCGCCGGCTCGCGTGGCGCCAGATCGCGCGGCTCGACCCGGCGCTGGGCGGCCAGCTCGTGACCAAGCATTTCGAAGGAGGGGCGGCCGAGGAACTGGCGCTCGACTTCGACGCGCTGCCGCCAATCATGGACCTTGAACTACGGCTCTCGCGCATGACGCGCTGGGTGCTCGACGCCGAGCAGCGCGCCCTGCCCTACGCGTTTCACATCGGAGCGCACCGCTTTGCGGCGTCCAGCGGCGCGGCGCACCAGGCGGCATGCCTGCGCGCGCTGGCCCTGTACGGGGCCGGGGGAAGCGCATGAGCGAAGCCGGCGCACGTGTGTCGTGGGGCAGGTTCGCAGCGCCGCTGGCGCGCGACAAGGCCGACACCTTGCTGCTGCTGGCCGGCGCGCTGCTGGTGATGGTCCCGCATGCGAGCCACCTGCCGCTGTGGGTGTCGGCCCTGTGCGCGGCGACGCTGGCGTGGCGCGCCGCAGTCACCTTGCGCGGCACCCGCATGCCGCCGGTCGCGCTGCTGCTGCCGATCGCGGTGGGCGCCATGGTGCTCGTGCTGATGACTTATCGCACGCTGTTCGGGCGCGACGCCGGGGTGGCGATGCTGGTGCTGCTGGTCACCTTCAAGATGCTCGAGATGCATGCCAGGCGCGACCTGTACGTGGTCGTGTTCCTGTGCCTGTTCCTGGTACTGACCAACTTCTTTTACTCGCAGGGCATCGGCACCGCCCTGATGATGATCGCCTCGGTGATCGTGCTGCTCACCGCACAGCTCTCGTTCCAGTTCACCGGCGCGGTGCCGCCGTTGCGGCGCCGGCTGCGCATGGGCGCGGCCATCGTCGCGCTGGCTGCGCCGCTGGCGCTGGTGATGTTCTTCGTCTTCCCGCGCATCCATGGCCCGCTGTGGGGCGTGCCGGGCCAGGTCGGCGGCGCGCGCAGCGGCCTGTCCGACCGGATGGCGCCCGGCAAACTGTCGAGCCTGGCGCAATCGCAAGAGACCGCGTTTCGGGTCAGGTTCATCGACCCGGCGCCGCCGCAGGTGCAGTTGTACTGGCGCGCGGTCGTGCTGGGCGACTTCGACGGCGCCACCTGGACCCAGGTGCGGCGCCAGTGGCGCCGCCAGAGCGGCCCCGAATCGATTTCGATCGCGATACGCGGGCGAGCGATCCGGCACCAGGTCACGCTCGAACCGAGCCAGAACCACTGGCTGTTCGCGCTCGAGATGCCGGCGCAGGTGCCCCAGCTGGCGGGCAATCCGACCCGGGTCTCGGCCGAACTGGAAATCTCGGCCACCTACCCGCTCGAGCGGCGCGTGCGCTACGAGGCGACCTCGTATGCGGATTTCAGCATGCAGGCACAGGCCGCGCCGGAGAACATCGAGCAATGGCTGGCGCTGCCGCGCAACTACAACCCGCGCACGCGGCGCGCCGGCGCCGAGCTGCGCGAGGAGCCCGATCCGCTCAAGCGCATCGCCGCGGTGCTCGAGCGCTTCACCCAGGATGGCTACGTGTACACGCTCGAGCCACCCCTGCTCGGCGTGCACTCGGTCGATGAATTCCTGTACACGACCAAGTCCGGATTTTGCGAGCACTACGCGGGCGCCTTCGTGGTCCTGATGCGCGCGGCGGGAGTTCCGGCGCGGGTGGTGACCGGCTACCAGGGCGGCGAGCTCAATCCGGTGGACGGCTTCCTGACGGTGCGCCAGTCCGACGCGCACGCGTGGGCCGAGGTGTGGCTGGCCGGACGCGGCTGGGTCAGGGTCGACC